>JBGZIN010000084.1:0-53102 GCA_041848345.1 Porphyromonas sp. | reverse complement strand
GAGCAAAACTTCATTTCCAATCTTGGAAATATTATTTCAAGCCTTGGAAACAATATTTCTAACCTTGGAAATAATATTTCAAGCTTAGAAATAACTTTTCCGTCACGAGAAAAGAGATTTTGTCACGCGTCTAAAATGATTTTTCGTCGCTTGCATCTCATTTTTTGAACTCATACAACGAGACTATCGCACAGTCTCCAAAATAACAAGTTGAGCTCATTGTTTTGCTTGACTTTGCCGAATGCATTAATCGCAATACATCGAGAAAGAGAGTAACAGGTGTTTACTCCGACTATGCCGGATGAGTAATCGTACCATAGAAAGCACCCGAATAGAGAGCGACGGGAGTTTATGCGTATAAATAACCCAACTCGAATGTCGATAACGACAATGCACATACCGTATCGTGCAATAGTCCCATTTGATCTTTCTGTACTTCGCAAGTCATAGCAAAACCCCTTGCTCTATAATCATAGAACAAGGGGCTTTACGTTTCGCTCTCTCCCCTCTTTCGGAAGGAGAGGATGGGTGCCGATCTATACTTATTTGTTGTAACGAGCTTTCAGCACTTTGATCATATCTTCGCTCATGGTATCGATGTCATATTCGGGCTTCCAACCCCACTCTGCACGAGCACAGCTGTCGTCAAGCGAATTGGGCCAAGACTCCGCAAGTCCTTGGCGAAGAGTGTCGATGTTGTATGTCATCTCAAACTCGGGGATCAGCTTCTTTACCGCAGCGGCTATTTGGCTCGGCTCAAAGCTCATGGCGGTTATATTGAACGAGTTACGGTGTATCAAACGAGTGGGATCGGCTTCCATCAATTCGATACAAGCACGGAGCGCATCGGGCATATACATCATATCCATATAAGTGCCCTCTTTAATGGGGCATACAAAGCGTCCCTCTTTCACGGCAGAGTAGTAAATATCCACGGCGTAATCGGTGGTTCCTCCTCCGGGAAGCGTTACATTGGAAATCAATCCGGGGAAGCGTACCGAACGTGTATCCACGCCAAAACGCTTGAAGTAGTAATCGCTCAACAGCTCACCCGACACTTTCGTAACCCCATACATGGTTTTCGGACGTTGGAGTGTGTCTTGAGGAGTTTTGTCTTTGGGGGTATCGTCCCCGAAGGCTGCAATAGAACTGGGGGTAAAGACTGCGCAGTTCTTCTCACGAGCTATCTCCAATACGTTGAAAAGACCACCCAATCCGATGTGCCAAGCCAACTGAGGCTTTGCTTCCGCCACGGCACTCAATAGGGCTGCAAGGTTGTAGATGGTATCCACTTTATACTTATCTACGACTTCTGCTATCTGCTGTGCATTGGTAATATCCACCACTTCGCAGGGACCGCTCTCTGCCAATATACCTTTGGGCTCCGCCCCGGGAATATATCCTGCTACAACATTGCCGGAGGGATATGTTTCCCTCAACTTCAGAGCAAGCTCCGAACCGATTTGACCGGTAGAACCAATAATGAGAATATTTTTCATTACGCTTGATTGATTAGTACTATATTACGCCTTTTGAAAAGACGGTGCAAAATTACGTATTATTTCGTTCGTTACAAGCACCAAGCCTATTCTTTTGTACAATGTATTTCATCTGCCGAGCGCACTTTCAGGTTGGGACTCAAGTAGTACCGCTTTTGAGGACGGAAGGCGGGGTCTGCCAAAGAAACGGGAAACTCGGGAGAGGTGATGCCCGACAAACGCACCAACAAAGCAGGAATTTCCGTGCTGCTGATGGGCGTGTGTCTCTTTTTCATCAGCGTATTTATAAGGGTGCTGTTATGTTTTTCATAGGCTTTATTGTATCCGATGATGAGAGGAATTTCCAACTCATCTCTCAACGGATGTTCCGACCCGTGGAGGATATTGCGTGGATCCAATTCGCCCAATCCCTCACCATGATCGGGCGCATAGAGAAACAGAGCGGGACGTTGCAAAGAGTCTATGCGTTGAGCAATCTGCTCCAAAAAGAAGTCTGTGTAGAGAACGGAGTTGTCATAGCTATTGATGAGAGCCGTTCGATTGGATTCGTGCAGCACGCTGTTGGTCGTTTTGTAAGCTCGAGTGGTGGGAGTAAATCGGTCAAATTCTTCAGGATAACGAGCATCGTATCGGAAGTGGCTTCCCATTGTGTGCAGCACAATACAAGCAGGTTTTTTTCGCTCAACCACAGAGTCGAGGTATGTATCCAAATGAGGAAGTAGTATTTCGTCGTAAGTATTAAGGCTGTTTACCTCTTTACCGGTGTTGAAATAGAAGTCCATTTTGTTGGACGAGGCGCGCACGATGGAAAAAGTCGAAGCCTGATTACCCAGCCAGGCGGTGAGAAAATCGGCTTTATTAAAGCAATGAATTAAACTCCCCTCATACTGCCAACGTTTGGGGTCTTTGGGTGTGGATCGGCTTACCATCATGGGTACCGATATGGAGGTCAGTGTTGCAGGGGAAAGTACATCCGTGAAAGCAATGATACGCTCCCTTTGCATCAAGTGCGGAGTTGTGGCACGTCTGTAACCGTAAAGCTGCCAGTGAGCAACATTGCCCGTTTCACCGATGACAAAGACAACAATAGGATATTCCGACACAGGCTTCTTGTCAAGTATGGGTGAAGAGATAATCTGAAAACGTCCCTCGCCGATTTGTCGGGTATACATCTCCTCCTCTTGGCGCACGGCAATATATCGCCCGGTATTGTAGAGAACATCTATGGGATATACTCGACAAAATTTGCTTGCCGTACAGGTTATGGTGAAGTCCAGCCTTTCTATCCAGCTATCGTTTTTGCTTGATATTTGAAACATTTGTAGCGATATGCCCCCGACAAACAGGAAGAAAGCAGCCACAATCCATTTACGCAAAGAAGATTTCAGTACGACGGGATGCTTTCGCCACACCAACCAAGCCCAATAGTACATGCCCCAATAGAGAATTGTGATGGATGCAATCACGATGTACATCCCAAATAGCTCCATCACCTCTCCCGAATTGGTCTGAAAAGTCGCTTGTACCAATCCGAAAGAAACCGGCTCTCCTGCCAATACATACGAGGCGATCTCTGCAGGTAGAAAGAGCAACCACACTGCCCCCAGTAGCGGAGCTTTACGCCCGCCAATGCTCCCTAAAACGCCGATGCACAAGGCTGCCAAAACCAAAAGAGCCGAAGCGAGAAAAAGGCTCTCTGAGGCTTGTTTATCTGCCCACACCACAATCCATGTGGGAAGCCAGCAAAGAAGAGCCATCAATAAGTAGGCTCTTTTGGGGGTGAGTTGGAATTGTCGAAAAAAGGTTTTCATGCTGTTGGTCGGTTATGTTGCAGTCTGCCCCTTTTAACAGGGGCAAACAGACGAGGTTATTTGACTAATACTTGCTCTCTACTGACGGAAAGCATCTCTTTGGGCACAGAGCTTTGTATGCTTTCCTCGAAAAGACGGAGTATGGATTGGCGTACAAAATCTTTTCTGTAAGCGAGATAAATGCCTCTAACCGGGCGTGGTATGGCAAACGGACGAATGAGTGTACGCTGGTTGTCGTTGAGAAAACGCTCGGAGAGCTTGGGGATGAATGTCATGCCCTGCCCCGCTTCCACAATGTGCATGAAAGAGAGTAAATTGCCTTCCGAATAGGACAGTTTGCTTTTACTCTGCGATTTAAGTTGGCAGAAGCGTACCAACTGATCTCTAAAGCAATGCCCCTCATCCAAGAGCCACATACGTTGAGGGTCTACCTCGGCAGTGCGCACAACAGAGGAGCGATACATCTTCTCATTGCGGGATACATAGCCCATAAACTCCTCGAAGTAGAGCGAAGAATAACGCACTTCGGGATGCTCGGGATCAGAGGCAATAATCGCCATATCTATGGAGCGATCGGCGATGGACTGCAAACAATCGCTCGTTTTCATCTCCACGATTTTCAAGTCCAAATCCTTGAAACAACTTCTCCATCGAGGCAGTACCAGAGGAAGCAGATAGGGAGCAATGGTGGGCAACACGGCAAGAGTAAAAGAGCCTTGTATGCTGTTTTTCTCCTCATCAATGATGCACTTCACTTGGGAGGCTTCTTGAAGGATTTGTTGTGCTTGCTCTATAACTTTGATCCCAATGGCAGTGGGTCTCTGTTGCGTGCGATCGAAAAGAGTAACCCCCAATTCCTCCTCGAGCCGTTGGATCATCGTGCTGAGTGTAGGCTGCGTAACATCGCAAGCGGCGGCGGCTTTGGCAAACTGTCTGTGTTTATCCAAAGCCAACAAGTATTCAAGTTGTTGGAGCGTCATCTTGGGTTTGGAAATTTGCTTGTTTCTTGATTTTTCTCTTCTTATACACCTTAATCAACACCATGGGGATGACGACAAGGTGGAAAAGGATAAGGATGCCTATACCGATTTGATGGCTGTACACAGTTACTTTTTCAATCAACTGCTCCTTGGTTTCAATCCCGGGGATTTTGGAAACCGAGTAGCCCAAAATGTAGAGAACCACATTCCAAGCTCCTGCCCCGAGGGTAGTATAGAACACAAAAGGTAGAAGACGCATGCGTGCCAAACCGGCAGGGATGGAAATCAATTGCCGAATGCCCGGCAAAAGGCGTCCCACAAGCGTGGAGATTGCACCCTTGCGTTCAAAGTAATGCTCGGCTTTGATCAACTTTTCTTCGCTTAAAAGCAACATCTTGCCCGCGCGACTGCGTACAAATCCGTGTACCAACGGACGACCCAGCCAGAGTGCCAGAAAGTAGTTGATAAAGGCACCGGCAAGGGCACCAAGAGTGGAGAAAAGGAGCACGAGCGTTGGGTCCAACTCTCCCTGTGCCGCAAGATAGGCGGCGGGAGGCACTACCACTTCGCTCGGAAAGGGGATAAAACTACTTTCGATGGTCATCAAAAGGAAGATCGTCAGATAGTTGATATGCTCCAAATACCATGCGATAAAAGTCTCCATACTCGGTGTTTTATATGTTTAATTTCGGTTTAATTCTTAGCTGCAATCTTGCTCCACGTATCTTTGAGCGAAACGGTGCGGTTAAAGATCAGGTGCTCGGCACTGCTATCCTTGTCTACCACAAAATAGCCGGTGCGTTGGAATTGATACTTTGTGCCCGCTTGTGCCCCTTGGAGATACTCCTCCACTTTGGCATTGGGCAGCACTTGCAGCGAGTTGGGGTTGAGAAGCTCTTCCAATGTTTTCCCTTCTATCGAAGAGGGATCTTCGTCCGAGAAAAGGCGATCGTAGAGACGCACTTCCGCATCAATGGAATGCTGCGTGGAAAGCCAATGGATGGTGCCTTTTACTTTACGGTTACTACCGGGCAGTCCGCTGCGTGTCTCGGGGTCATACTCGGCATACACTTCCACTACATTGCCCGCTTCGTCTTTTTTACATCCCGTACACTTTATGATATAGGCACTTTTCAGACGCACCTCGTTGCCGGGGGTCAGACGGAAATACTTCTTGGGAGCCTCTTCCATGAAGTCATCTCGCTCGATCCATAATTCCTTGGAAAATGCGATGGAGTGCGTACCTTCTGCTTCGTTTTCAGGGTTGTTCACGGCTTCAAAATGCTCCACTTGCCCCTCGGGATAGTTAGTGATAACCAAGCGAATAGGGTCCAAAACGGCAGACACTCGGGTAGATATACGGTTCAAATCTTCACGCACGGCATGCTCCAAAAGAGCCACATCGATCATACCGTCGTATTTGGTATAGCCGATGCTGTCTATAAAGTTGCGGATGGCTTGTGGAGTATAGCCACGACGACGGTAGCCGCAAATTGTGGGCATGCGAGGGTCGTCCCAACCGCTTACCAATCCCTCCTTGACCAATTGCAACAACTTCCGCTTGCTCATCATGGTATAGGTGAGGTTCAAACGGTTAAATTCGTATTGGCGAGGGCGATAAGTGCTTTCTTTCTCCTTGAGTAAATCAATGAAATAATCGTACAACGGACGGTGCGGAACGAACTCCAACGTACAGATCGAGTGCGTTACGCCCTCGAAATAGTCGCTTTGTCCGTGGGCAAAGTCATACATCGGATAAACTTTCCATTGCGTACCGGTACGATGGTGAGGATGCTTAATGATGCGATAAATGATGGGATCTCGGAAGTGCATGTTGGAGGATGCCATATCAATTTTGGCACGCAACGTCATTGCCCCTTCGTCAAATTCGCCCGCATTCATCCTACGGAAGAGATCCAAACTCTCCTCTCTGGAGCGATTGCGATAGGGACTTTCCACGCCCGGAGTGGTGGGTGTGCCCTTTTGGCGTGCTATTTCTTCGGCACTTTGCTCATCTATGTAGGCGTGCCCTTCCATAATCAACCGCTCGGCAAAGGCATAAAGCTGATCGAAATAATCCGAAGCATAGTAGATGGCTCCATATTCAAAACCCAACCAATGAATATCTTCCTTGATGGCATCAACGTACTCCACATCCTCTTTGGTGGGATTGGTATCGTCGAAACGTAGATTGCAAACACCTCCATAACGCTGAGCAATGCCGAAATCCATGCAAATGGCTTTCGCATGGCCTATATGCAAATAGCCGTTGGGTTCGGGCGGGAAGCGTGTCTGTACACGACTGTCATTGACCCCTTCGGCTAAATCTTTCTCTACGATTTGTTCAATAAAATTGAGAGAACGTTTCTCTTCCTTGGCAGCATTTGCCGGGTGATTGCTATTGATTTCGTTCATCTTTCTTGCTCTAACGAGTTATACACTTCGGAATAAACTAAACGATCCACTCTCTAAAAGAGAGACCTATAATAGGGCAAAGATAACTCATTTTTCCCTAAAACAGAGTGCATAGAGATTAGAAACGGGCTGAGGTAAGGCACCGAAGGAGAGGCATCTGGCATCAGAGATGAAGCATCGAAATACAAACAACTATAAAACACTGTTTATCAAACTATTGAAAGAGGAATTGAAGCGCACTCCGAAAGCCGTGGATTTTGTATATACACAGCCGTCTGTTTTGTATGCATAGAAACGGAAAATTGAATGCATACAAATCCGAATTTATATGCATACAAATGGACAATTGAATGCATACAAATTATTGGAGGTAAGAGTAGCTCTTGAAGAACGGTGCGCAACAAGTATTGCATGGCAGGGGTAAAGCATCGGTTCGTGTTGCATTGAGGTATGCATTCGCCTTGTGTATAAGTTCCGAAGCACAGCATTAAATAGCTCCTATTCGTATAAAGAAAATGTTCTTTCCTTCTTGTTGCTTCTTTCAAAAGTGGAGTGGGAAATCGACGCTTTGATTTAATAAAAATATATCTATATTTGCCTGCGAACTCGTCGCACAATACTAAATGTAAACTTTATTCGTAAAAAGAAGAGGGTAATAAGGTATAATATTCAATTTAATAGGAGGAAGATATGAAAAAAGTAATGGCTACCATCAGCCTATTGATAGGCTTATTTACGTGGACTAATCTATACGCTCAAGAGGCGGTAACGGTGGAGTGTCCCACTCCGGGCGAGATAGAATCCTATCTTGGCGAGGCAGAAAATGCCTCATCTGTCGTAATCAAAGGCAGTATCGACAAGAGAGATTTCGACGTCATCAACTACACATTGTATCAAGTTCAAGAGATTGATTTTTCAGATGCCACTCTTGTGGCATACGATGAGTTCGGAACGATCTATGCCGACAATGAGTTCCCCACGGGATTGGGAGGCATGTCTTCGGTGGAAAAAGTGGTTCTCCCTCGTTCCATTACAAAGATCTCCGACCAAGCCTTAGTCGGTCTTCCTGCTCTCCAATCCATAGTAATCCCCGGAGAACGTGTGCCCGAAGCAACAATGCTTATCGAGCAAAATCGCTTAAGTGCAGTTACATTGCACGTGCATGGTTCTCTCTTGGGGCAATACCGCAACGCTTCCGATAAAAAAGCGTGGGGCTTTACCAACATCGTTGCCATAGAGGGAACGGCAGCTTCCGAGTCCAAACCCAATGCAACATTTACGCTGAAAAATGCACTGAATAAGGAGTTGAACATTAAACTGATCGCAAGTTCCGGAAAAGTGCTTGCCGATTGGGGAGACGGTGTATTGCACGAATTGATTGTTTCGGACGAAGTGCCCAACAATCTTGCAGAGATAAAATCATTCTTCTTCAAGCCTACGGTGGAAAATCCCACCATCAAATTGTATGCCGAGGGTTTGCAAGCCATAGGCTTTGCCCGCTTCTATCTGTCTGCCTCTTCGCCCATCATGGAAGCGGTGGACTTGAGCAATGCACCCGATTTGGAAGTCCTTCTTATAGACAATGTGAAACTGCAAACACTTGATCTGAAAGCCAATGGCAAATTGAAAGTCCTGCATGCTTTCGGCAATTTAGAACTTTCATCACTTGATATTGCTCATCTTACAGATCTTGAAGAATTGCTTATACAATACACGGGAATAGGGCAGATCGACCTCTCTAATACTCCTCGTTTGCGCCTTCTCAATATGGAGAGAACCAAAATCAAAGAGCTTGATTTGAGAGCTTGCCAACAGGTGCAAACTCTTTTTGCTTCCAATAGTGAACTGGAGAGCGTGGATATTACGGGGTGTGCAGCACTCTACGACTTCCGCATAGGAGAAGCTCCGCTTAAATCCCTGAAGATGGGAGGAAATACGGCGATGAATAACTTTCAAGTATTCTCTTGTCCCTTGCAAGAAATTGATTTCAAGGCAATGCCCAATGTGGAAAAGCTCTTCTTCGATAATACCCTCTTGGAAAAAGCCGATTTGCGAGAGCTTCATAAGCTGGTAAACTTGGGAGCGAATGAATGCCGACTCAAGACACTGAAGGTGAGTAGTCAAGCCCAACTCAAAAAGTTCTTTATCTACGGCAATCAGCTGGATGCCTGTGCGTTGGATTCTTTATATCATGGTTTGGCACAAACGCAAGCACCTGCTTATATCGTGGTAAGCGTCGATAAAGTCAGTAATCCCGGTTTTGCAACCTCCAAAACCATCATTGCCAAGAGAAAAGGATACATACTTTTTGACGATGCTTCTCGCACCGAACAAGAGGGCGATGGCTCCGGATGCAATAACGACCTCGCTACGGAGCGTATTGTCCGAGACAACTCCGATAAGAAATTTGTGGTACATCCCACACAAGTAGAGGAAAAAGTACATTTATCGGGTGAGGGAGATATTGTCCGAGTTTCCCTTATAGATCTTACCGGCAGAACGCTCTTACAATGCCATCCTGCCGCTAATGGAACCGTTATGCTCAAAGGAATCGGTGGGGGGAACTATATATTGTTGATAGAAACCTCCGACGGAACAGCCGAAACTCATTGGATAGAAAAGAAATAACACCCCACGATATGTACAAAATGATATTGCAACTCAAAGGAAGATATTGCCGCTTTTCCACTTTATGGCTCGCTGCTTTATCCATCATGATGGTTTTGTTTGTTGGGTGTGAAAGGGCTACTCCCGTAATCCCTACGAAACAAACCCCCGAACCGGAAGAGAATAAGCCTCAAAAGTTTACCCTCGGACGCTACCTACCGCCGTTGTTCTTCGGAAAGGAAGAGGGTGCGTTGTCTGCGTGGCTTCAGGAGCATGCTGCTCGAGAAGAGGCACGCGATGCCTATTCCATACGCTATACCCTTCCGTCCGATTCGTTCCCTGCATTGCGTTTGCTCTTCATTGAGGGGCAATACAGAGAAGCCATCCAACAAGTGAAAGACCATGGCGTAAGCCAAGACCCCCTTTACAGACGCTTTTTGGAGGAGGAGGGTTTTGCCCCTCTGTCGGAGAAACGATGGATCAACCGATACAATCCGGCATTGTTCATAGACGTGATAGAGTCGGAGACTTTGGAAGATGTAGTTATGTATGAGGCTTATAATCAGGTCGATTTTCAGCTGCCTTACACTCGTTTTCAGGAAAAGATTACCCGAAAAAAGCTCCGAGAGGAACTTGCCCAAAGCGGTTATACCTATGATGCAGAGGCTTCAACAACCTATAAACAGGTGTTTCGCACACCCATGAAACACTTTCCCCTCATGGATATTTACTTCGATCGAAACACGGAACGTCCCCGACAAACAGTTTTGCACGCTGAAAGCAAATATGCCATTCGCAGCCCTCATCTTGTGGTTTCCTTGGAAAAAGAAAACTTTGTCGAAGAGCGTTTTTCTCATCCACTCTCGCCCATTCTTTCCAATGCAGAGCTGGGCGTTCGAGCACACATTTCCATTCCTTCGGAGAGTAGTGTCGAAGGTGGTTTCATATCATTTGAAACTTATGAGGATCCGAATGCCCCTGTGGAGATTTCCAAAATGGAGTTTCCTCTGTTCGACTTTGGAGCGACATGGCAGCAAATTGCCGAGTTTGAAACGGCTCGCGGGCATTCGGTTACTGATTTTATGGGAGTGCTTAATGCTACTACCACCGATCCCTACTTCGTGGTTCATGGATATTATTTTTCTTCCCAAGAGCCCAAAGTATGCAGAGAGGTGGTTACGGTGGTCAAGAACAACACTATTTTAGCCTCCAATGCATTCCGACAACTGATGGAACAAGAGGGATTTGAGTTCTTCAAAGAAGAGAATGGCAAGTACACCTATTTCCACAAAACGCTTCCCATCATAGCTATTGCCAACAGTCAAGAGTTGCCTCACTCGATCACTTATAGACAGTATCCTTGATGGAATAGATAGAGAAAAACTCCTCCGATGTCTCGATGAGATGTTGGAGGAGTTTCCTATTACTTATTACCTTGGGCGTGAAATAATCACCCACTCTTTGGGTTGTGTCTCATTGCAAGAAGAAAGTCAAGGGTCGGATATTCCTATGATTGTTTGCCCAATGGTAGATGTTTGAGCAGAGTGGAGGCAGGGGTATCTTTCAGACCGCTACGCGTTTCCAAAAGGAGTTCCCATTCGGGCGCAAAGCGTTTTCTATCTACCTTAAAGTTTTCGCTTCCTTTGGCATCCAAGATCTGTATCAAAAGCCCCACGCTTAATTTTTCGGGGTCGATGGCAGGATAATAGTAGCCCGTCTTTGCATCTTCGGGATAATTAACCTCTACGATTATGCCCAACTCGATAAGTTCTCGTATGATAATCATGGTCAAGCGAATAGGTATTTTGCAAGTATCGGCAATGGAGTCTGCAGTGTGTGGAGGCAGATTGTCCTCTTCGACAAAGCGGCGAACAATATGTCCGGCAACAAGTATGGTGAAAAAATCGCTATAACGACGAGAGACGAGTGTAGTCTCTTTTTCGTAATAGAACTTGTCTACGTTCTGAATGGCATAGCATAGTTTGGCACAAAATAGGATGATTATCCAGGTCAGCTGCATCCAAAGAAGTAGTAAAGGAAAAGCGGCAAAACTACCATATATGGCATTGTATTTGGAGATCCACATCATCCCATTGATATACATCATTTGGAAGGTTTGATAAGCTATACCGGCCAACAATCCCGAGAGTAATGCCGGGAAGAAACGCACCTTCACATTGGGCATTGCCATAAACATCCCCACAAAGGTGAAAACGATCAACACAAAAGGCACTACTTGGAGTATCAACTCTGCGATGGGTCCCAGAATAACGTAATCTTTGACAAAGCTATTCTTTATAGTACTCATTGCCAGCGTTAAACCCGAAGACACAGTCATGATAACGGGCAGAAGGAACAACATGGCAAAGTAACTCAGGATTTTTGCCTTGAGAGGACGACTTTGCGGCTTTTCCCAAATCTCATTAAAAGCATTCTCTATGGTGGAAAGCAGGTTAAAAACGGTGTAGAAGAGCAACACCAATCCAAATCCGAGGAATATCCCGCTGCGCACTTGTCCCAAATAATTGTCCACAAAGGCAAATGAGCGTCCCAACTGATCCTGGTGAGAAGGAAAATAATCTACCAAGGCTTCAAAGAATATGTCTTGTATGCCAAATCCTTTTGCAATCCCCAAGAGTACCGCAAGCAATGGCACTATGGAGAGTACGGTACTGTATGTGAGAGCAGATGCCTTTTGGGTTAGATTTTCGGCAACAAATCCTTTAATAGCCATATAGATGGACTTGAGAGCTTTGATGTACATGCGATGTATGCCCGTAACTTCGTGCTCTCGAATGTGCCACATATCCTTGGTGATGAAGAAAAAACTTTTATAAAAGAGGTATTCCCCCTTGCGCAAGAGGCGACTTTTTTTCTTTTTACCAGCGGCTTGTTGTTCTTTCTGTTGCTTTTTCATCAACGTATTACTCTATTTTAATGAGGCGGTTAAAGGGTGTAGAGGGGCTTCAAGCGGAACGCTTCTTACCGGCAGTTCGGAGATGGCGTTGCTGCGGCTCACTTAGTTGATTTGCTGCAATCGCTCCTGTTCCATAAAGGAGCGTAGCGTGCTGCCATCGTCTATGCTGGCAATACCTTGTTCGAGAAGGGATATTTTTTCTCGCAATCCGAATTGAAGCAAATCACGTACAGACTGCAATACACAATAGTCTCCCGCAATTCCGGCTACGACAATATGGGAGGCTTTTTGCAGCAGCTCGGGTAGGCAACTTTCAAAAGCACTGTAAGCATCTCGGTTCGATGTGGTTGCTTTTTCCTCCATATGGTAGGGGATACCTTGCTTTATGGCTCTGTTTACCAAGGGTAAGAGTTCCGGCGTGATGGCTGCTCCCATGGTGTATTTGATACAGTGAGGGGGCCATACTCCGCCATTGTCTTGAAAGCTGCAGTGATCCCAAGTATGTTGGTCGGAGGTCAAAACGAGGGCTTCCATTCCATTCAGATGTTGCAACCCCCACTTCGTTAGCCATTCCATGGCTTGTGCTGCATGAGGTACAGCCAGGGAACCGCTAACGAAGTCCACTTGTGGATCTATAACCAACAAGGTATAGGAGTTGGGTAGTTTCATCGTAATAATGTTTGGAAAGTATCTTCTTGTCGTAAATCGGCAAATTCCTTATCCACACGAAGGCGTTGTACAAAATCGGGATTGCGACGTAATGCTTCGCGCAGATAGTTCAAAGTTGCTTGCTTGTCGCCCATTCGGTTACATACGATAGCCTTCAGATAATCGGTTGTAGCATTCGTCCTTTCAATGCTCTCAAGCGTTTCCAAAGCCTGTTTGTAATTCTTATTCAAGAGCTGAGCGATGGCAGCATTGTTACTCTTGGTGTCTGCATAGGTAGTCAAGGCTTGCTCATATTTTCCTTGCTTTAGGTAGAGGAGTGCGAGTACTTCATTGCTCCCTTTTGTGGAGGAAGAAATGGCAGAGCCGATAAGTTCTTCCGCTGTTTTCAATTCCCCACGATTGAGAGCCAACAGAGCAAGATTGAGTCGAGTCTCGGGCAGATCTTGTACCGAGCGTGCACGTTCGTACCATTGGAGAGCCTCTTTTTCATTGCCCTTGGCAAGGTAGAGAGAACCGATATTATTCAACGCTCGTGCATCTTTGGGATAAATTTGGGCGGCTTTTAAGTATAAGTTTTCTTGGGTTGCGGGATTTTTTTCAAGGGTTACGGCATAAAGTAGTTCCTCAACATTAAGCGCCTCCGGAGCAGAATGAGCCAAATGACTCAGTTCCTCATCGCTTTTGCCTATTGTTTCGATATTTGCCGTCAGTCGAGAGCGACGCAGGCGTGGTAAAATCTCTTTAGCCAATTGGTCATATACAACACTTATGTTGCGGATTTCTTGCTCGCGCTCTTCAGGATCATTGTACATGGAGAGCACGCGTAGGATGAGTTCTTTGTCTTGGATGTTGCTTTGCTCTACAAAAGTGCGGAAGCCTTCCCAATCTTGTGCCGTATAGTGTGCACTGATGTCTACGCTCTTTTTCCATTCTTTGTTGAGTGCTGCCGTGGTATTACGCTCTCTGTTGGCAGAAAGTTTTTCGTTTAATTCCACTCCGCCATCGGGTGAGGCATAGGCTTGCACCTCAACAGAAACACGCTGATTGGGAGCTTGTTGAGCATTTTCAACCAACTCTTTCCACTCTTGTACGTCTTCCTTTGTCCACTCCTGAGAGCGTATGTTGGCTTGCTGGATGAGAAAGAGAATGTCGGCATCAAAGCGTTCTTTGATAATTCTTTGGAAAGCATCAGGAGCAATGATGGGTGTTGCTCCGGAAATGTCTGCAAGAGTTTGCGTGGTCAGTGTGCCTTCTCCGATTTTCACTTCAGGTAATTGTACCGTTTTTCCATTGATGGTTGCTTTGAAAGTCATGTACAAATCACTTTGCATCATGCGTTCGTCGGCATAGTCAAATCGAGTATTGATACGAATAATTCCCCCATCGGCATAAGAAACCGTGCGATGGTTATCCAAAACCTTTTCGCCTTGTATGGTTTCGGTTACGCCCCAAGTTTCTCCCCCTTGGTAACGGAGTACGGGCAAAAAAGAGACTTTTGCCTTTTTATGAAGCCATTTGGCAGGTAGAGTTACGGAGATGGATGAGGGTATTTCCTCTCCGACCAATTCCAACGGACGAGGCTCTGCCGAGAAATGTTGCTCCGAAAGAGGTTTGAGTTTGGGAGAACAAGAAGCAACCGTAAGGGCTGCAGCGGTACACAAGGCTGTTGTGTAGAAAAATTGTCGAGACATATTTCAGTGTCTATTTAAGAATGATTTTATTTTTTGAAATAGGAACGCAATGAGACGTAGAGTATCCCCAAGAACAAAATACCGAGAAGTAATAAAGCCGCGATGGCGATCTTCTCCGTTATTGCAATGGAGGTAGGAGCAAAAGAGAAGGATATTTGGTGCTCTCCTGCGGGAACAATAATCCCTCTGAGTATATAATTTGTGCGAATGATGGGGCATTCTCGTCCATCGATGGTCGCAGTCCATCCCTCGGGATAATATATTTCCGAACAGACGAGTAGGGCGTCTTGCTGTACCGAAGTGGAGTATTCCACTCTGTTGGGTGTGTGCAACGTGAGGGATACTCGGGCGGTGCTGTCGGTCATGGGCGATAGCTGCTTGAGAGCGTCGGTTACAAATCGGGCGTCCACTACGGCTGTTTGGCTCAGATCTTCCGAGTTGAGAGCCTTCATCTCGCTATTGGCGTCGGGAACAATTTTTATGGTTGAGGCAAACCATGCCGGACCATATGCTGCCGAATTGAGTAGAACACGTGGTTCTTTTGTATTTGGATCGGGCTGAATGAGGTAGCGAGTATTGAGCATATTCACTACTTGCTCGTTACCCTTGAGCAATTGGTGCGTGATAATATCCTGATAGCGTTGCAATTTGGCAGCATGATACCCCCCGATACTCTTATGCCAACGACCGGTCGTGGCGTCGTTGAACGAATTGACGGTCATATTCCAAACTCGAAAGCCCGGGGTCTTATCTTGCAAAATTTCCCTATCGGCATCTGTTTGAGGGGCTGCCATTGCTTGCACTTGCGACGGCTGTTGATACATTGCATCGTGAAGGTAGCGTTTGTCTATGTGCCATAAATCGACCAAAGTGATTATTCCCAAGAGAATGAGTGTCGGGATGGACTTGAGTTTTTCTTTTACAAAGAGTCCAAGTACTCCACAGGATAGTAAAATAACCACCATAGAAGTGAAGGCATCGTTGCGCAACATCCCCATCCGTATTCCCACGAGTGCATCACGTAGCCCAATGTACTCGGGATTGGCAAGCATCAGCTGAGCAAATTGTTCTCGCTCCATGGAGGAAAGGAAGTCGCCTACCATACCGGGAAAAACCATAAAAATAAGAGTTGCCCCCAGAGGAATGCCCACCGCAAGTGCAGTGTACCATTTCTTTTCCATCAAAACGGACGGTTTTTTTATTACCTCCACTAAGCCTAAAATAGCCAATAAGGGAATGGTCAATTCGGCAATAACGAGGATGGATGAAACGGCTCGGAAATTATTATAGAGAGGGAAATAATCTATGAACAAATTGGTCAGAGGCATAAAGTTTTTGCCCCAAGAGAGAAGAATAGAGAGGATTGTCAGGGCTATCATAACCCATTTAACGGGACCCTTGACGAAAAAGCAACCCAAAAGGAAAAGCACGCAAACAAATGCGCCAACATAGACGGGACCCGAAGTGAAGGGTTGCTCGCCCCAATAAGCAGGCAGCCCCGATAGTATGGAACGGTAAGGAGCGGGAACCTCTTCCAGAAGCTGTGGTTCGGCACCCAAAGGCACAGAGGATCCCCCGCGGATATTGGGTACGAGAAGGCTCCATGTTTCACCCACACCATAGCTCCATTGGGTGATGTATTCCTTATCCAAACCATCATCATTTCCTTGGGAGGGATCCGAAGTAGTTGTAGTTTCTGCTTCCAAGGTCAGCTCGCTTCCTCCACGCATTGTCTCTTGAGCATATCGATAGGTATGGTACAGGTTAGAGGCATTTATGGCAATACCGACTATTCCGGCTGCGAGGGCAATTGCCGTGGAGCGTAGGAAATGCTTCATTTGTCGGGTGCGGATAGCTTCGATGCCCCATCCGATCACCAAACCTCCCATGACAAAGAGAAAGTAGTAAGTCATCTGTACATGGTTGGCGAGTAATTGCAGTGCCGTAAAGAAAGCCAAGACGAAAGCCCCTTGCAGCCACCGTCCTCGATAAATCCACGTAAGTCCGGCAATGGTGGGAGGAATGAATGCCAAGGCTGTCAGTTTCCAAATATGTCCTGCGGCAATAAGGATGATGAAATAGCTGGAGAAAGTCCACATAATCGCCCCGATGGCAGCAGGGATATTCTTTACTTGCAATGACTTCATGAGGAGGAAAAAGCCTACCAACATAGCGAAGAGCAGCCATGGAGTATCGCCCATAATCTTGAGCGGCCAACGCAGCGTGTACACCTCCTCTGCCATAGACAAAGTCTGTGTGGAGGGATAAGAGGGGGAGATTTGGTACATGGGCATACCTCCGAACAGGCTGTTGGTCCAGTAGGAATGTTCCCCCGTGGCAGCTTCATGATCGCGCACATCTTGCCCGTTGCCCGATGCCCCTGCCACATCTTGTTGGAAGAGTACACGCCCTTCCCACGTAGCAGGCATGAAATAGGCTGTGGCTATGAGAGCAAAAAGAGCGATGATAACAGTATAGGGAAGCAGCACCTTAAGGCGTTGCATGAGATGAGTAGAGTTATTATTGTTGGTATTCATGCGAAAAAATGGTCGTTAAAACGATACTTGTCGGGTGAAAAGAGCTTGCAATAGTCCCGATCCGTACCCGATGATTTGCGTGAAAGAAGCCACAACGGCATAGAGAGCCACTCGGAAGTTTTGCGTGCGCAATAAGGCATCCACAAAGAAAATGAGTGCTAAAATACCTATCGGCATCCAGAGATAAAGAGAGAAAAAGCCTCCCAAAAAGAGGGTAAAGAGCACGATTGTTGCGATCGACGGAAGCAAGTGGATGGGGCGAAGTGAATGAGGATGGCGGCGACTGAGTGCCACGCGTGCTCCACCGAAACGAAATACTTGTCGAAAGAACTGACCAAAACTCGTACGTCTTTTGTGATATACAAATGCTTCTTGAATGAGGCGTACATGCGCCCCTCGTTTATGCAAACGCATGCTGAAGTCCAAATCTTCGCCATACCGCATGGAGGTGTCGAAGCCCTTCATCTCTTGGTATAGAGAGCGTCGGCAACCCAAATTGAAACTTCTCGGATAATAGTGGCTTATGCGCTTTTTCCCACCTCGAATACCACCTGTGGTCAGAAAGGAGGTCATCGAATAGTTGATGGCTTTTTGTACGGTAGTAAAGGTTTTATGTGCCGCATCGGGACCGCCAAAAGCATCTATCGTATTGCCCTCTTCCTGACATTTTTGCAGCGTTTGTTCTATGGATGCAAGGTATCGTTGGGGCAAAATAACATCCGAATCAAGTATGATCAGATACTCTCCCAATGCCTTTATACTACCCTCATTGCGTGCTCGAGAAGGACCTCCATTCGGAATAAAAAGATACTGTATGGAGAGGGTCTCCTCATAGTTTTGCACCACGGAGCGGCACGGACGTTGCGAGCCGTCTTCCACTATAATCACCTCAAAGGCAGTGAAAGTTTGCTGCGTAAGGCTCTGCAACAACTCATCCACCTCTTCGGGGCGATTGTAAACGGGGACAATGATGGAGAAACGAGGAGAGAGAGACATACTCGCTTTAGAAGTTGCCTATTCGTTGAGTGTCCACTCGGCACCCTCTTTGGTATCTTTGATGGTGAAGCCGAGTTCGGTCAGAGCGTTTCTAATTTTATCGGAGGTTGCCCAATCCTTTTGGCTTTTTGCCGTTTGTCGGATTTCGAGTAGCAAATCTACCGCTCCTTTGTAGGCATCCGTACCGGTATTGCCGGACAAGCGTTCGTCTTTCATCCCCAAAATGTCGAAAAGATACAGACGATAGATGCGCTTCAGTTCATCCCAATCCTCTTGGGAGATGCTTTCCTCTCCATTGCGGATGCGGTTGATGAGTTTGGCGGCATCGAATAGTGTTGCTATAACGATTGGGGTGTTGAGGTCGTCATTCATCGCTTCTGCACATTGATCGGCTATGGATGCCACATGGCAACTGCTTGTGCTTCCAACGGCAAGTTTGTCGAGTTGATCATTGGCATCCAGCAAACGTACCAAGCCCTTATGGGCAGCCTGCAACGCTTCATTGCTGAAGTCTACCGTCCCCCTGTAATGCGCTCCCAAGATGAAAAAGCGGATGGTCATGGGTGAGTAGGCTTGCGTCAATTTGGGGTGATCTCCCGTGAAAAATTGCTCCAGAGTAATGAAGTTACCCAAACTTTTTCCCATTTTCTTACCCTCGATGGTTATCATATTGTTGTGCATCCAATAGCGTACCATGGGGTGTCCTTGTGCCGCTGTTGCTTGTGCTATTTCGCACTCGTGATGCGGGAAAACAAGATCCATTCCGCCGCCGTGTATATCAAAACTTTCGCCCAAATACTTTCTCCCCATGGCAGTGCACTCACAGTGCCAACCGGGAAATCCTTCACTCCAGGGAGCAGTCCAGCGCATGAGATGCTCGGGTTTGGCGCACTTCCATAGGGCAAAATCGAGAGGATTACGCTTTTCATCCTGTCCGTCCAAGGTGCGTGTATTGGCAAGCATGTCTTCTATGTTACGTCCACTGAGGGTACCGTATCCAAAATCTTTGTTGAATTTCTCCACGTCGAAATAGACCGATCCCTTGCTTTCGTAGGCATAACCGGCAGCCAAAATCTCTTCCACCAGTTTGATTTGCTCCATGATATGCCCACTTGCCATGGGTTCTATGCTGGGAGGCAATACGTTGAGTGCCTCCATGGCATGGCGGTAGCGAGTAAGGTAGTATTGTACCACCTCCATGGGCTCCAATTGTTCCAAACGAGCTTTTTTGGCAACCTTATCTTCTCCTTCATCTGCATCGGATTCCAAATGCCCCACGTCGGTGATATTGCGTACGTAACGCACTTTGTACCCGAGGTGCGAAAGGTGGCGAAATAGTATGTCGAACGTAATTGCCGGGCGGGCGTGCCCCAGATGTGCATCACCATAAACGGTGGGACCGCACACATACAAGCCCACGTGTGGCTCTGCGATGGGGACAAATTGCTCTTTGTTTCTACTGAGCGTATTGTAGAGATAGAAGGGATGTTCCATAGATAACAGCTACATATACCAATTTATTACACAAAGATACAGTTTATCGGGCAACTGGGAGAGCGAATGAACATTTGGCTGCTTTTTTACTTTTTGAGAGGAGGATTTTGTCTCCGCAAACGGATGAAACAAACGCTTCGAGCGAGGTAGGATACGGAAGAAATGCTTTGTTTTACGGCTTTCTTCCGACCTAAGGAGTAATTATTGTTTGGTCGTTTCAAAATAAAGAGCTACCTTTGCAGAGCAAATCGGGCTTGAAATGGTTGTTTGAAGCGTTCGGTTTGGCTATATCGCGGGGTGGAGCAGTGGTAGCTCGTCGGGCTCATAACCCGAAGGCCAGAGGTTCGAGTCCTCTCCCCGCAACTTAAGGAAATAAGTGTTTGGAGCGTTGCTTTTTCTACGTTAAAGGATAGAGAGCAACGTTTTTTTCTGTTCTCTCTTTTCCTCTTTTCGGATGAGTATTTGAAGGGTCGCTTACAGCCCAATTTTTTGTATGCATTCATTTTCCGATTTGTATGCATTCAAATTGGATTTTGTATGCGTACAAATTTGCGTTTCAATGCATACAAATTTTTACCCCCTTCGCATTCACCTATTTTTCTCTTCAATGTCCGTGCTCATATCGCTCCATGGTCATGAACTTTATGCTTTTCATTTTCGGGTAGATTGTTATCCTATAAGTAGTTCCTTCATTCGGATGAATTGCGAAGAGTAGTCCGAACAAAGCGGTAAATCCTCTCTGCAAAAGGCTGTCCTGCTTGCTGTTTACCTCCTTTAATAAAAAGCGAAGCCCCCACAATTTATGTGAGAGCTTCGCCGCTATAGGTTGCGAAACGTAGTTCGCTTGGTGTACCGTTTCGATCAATCTACATCGAACTCAATGTACAATACGTAGCTGTCGCCACCACCGGTGAAGGTGTAGGTAATTTTGTTTTTATAGCCGGAAACCAATTCGGGATAAGGGAAGTGGAAGCTCAAATGGAGCTTACCCGAAGGGATTTCTTGGTCATACACAAATGGATTTACATTGCCGTCTCTAGCCACACAAGAGCTAATACACCATTGTACGCGATTGGTAAAGTTCTTTTCGTAAGAAGCCTTGGCAGTGTAGGCTACGCCTTCAGGCAGTTCGAGGTCTATCAGAGGAACGTATTCGCTACCTTCGTTCATCATTACGGTATGTACCTTAACGGTGGCTCCGTTGGGAAGATCTTTGCCGAAGAGACTTGCCTTCATTCTTGAGGGAGGAAGAGCAGGTTCCACGAGGATGATTTCGTCCGCTCTACCCACTATGGCCTTCGCTTTGATGGGGAGGCGGTGTGTTTTACCTGCGTATGTTGCCACAAGTTCTGCGGTATATTCACCGGCTTTGGTTGCCTTGAATACCACGTTGGTGAAGCCGGCAGGAGTAGATTTCTTCTTATTGTCTTTGATTTCGGTGGCTGTAAGAGTAAACATATCTGCATTGGCACCTTCCAAAGAGAGTTTAACAGATTCGCCCACTTCTCCTCCGTTACCATCAATGCGAACGCGTTCGGAAGGCTCCAAACCGGGATAGTTGGCAGGGAATTTTACAGAAAAAGCCAGCTCGGTAATGCTTTCTCCGGCAGAAAATTTCACATCGCTGTCATTGACAACGCCCGAAGATACAACTTTGGCTTTTAGGGGAATTGATTTTGTTATGGCGCCGGAAACAACCTTCAATGTAGCGGCAAACTCACCTTCGGCATCGGCTTTGGGAGTAACTTCCACCTTACCACCTTCTTTAGCCAACTCCTTGGTATTGAGTTCAAAAGAAGAGGCTTGAGCACCTTCTAAGCTGAGTGTTATGGCAGCGGAAAGTTCTTTTCCTGTGATTGTAACCTCCTTTTTCGCAGGAGTGTTGAGCTTAATCTCTCCAAACTCTACGCTTTCCGGAGCCACTTCAATGGCTACGTTTTTCAAATCGGGACCGCAAGCCACAAGCCCAAAAGTAGCCGTAAGCAGCAGTACTACCGGGTAGAGAATTTTTTTGCTTAGTGTTATCATATCTACGTAGTTTTAGTAATGTTCTTTCGCAAATGTAGCAATAATCTCCTAAATCATCGCCAATGGAGCATGTTAATAATGCTCGTACTCCTTTTTGAGTTGTTGAGTCAGTCCGTTGAAGTGAGGGCATGCAGCACCCACCGTAAAGGCAGCTCCTCTATTGCTCAACAGGAACGTGAGAGGATAAAAAAAGATACTGCCCCATCTTCAATCCCCATTATGGTGGAAGGCAGATGAGACAGTATCCTTTTTATTCCTCCCAAAATTTGGGAGAGTTGCGTCTAAACAGTTGTTTTCAAGCCACTATTATGCTCAAAAAACACCTGAGAAGTTGCCAAAGATCACGGCTTGGTTTGGAATTCAACCTTAGTCAATGTACCCCAAACTCCATCGGCATTTAATCCCATGGCAATGGCATAGTAGGAGGTGTTGGGGGTCAAACTTTCCCAAGTATGTTCTTTATCTCCGATTTCGTAGGGCAATTCCATAAGTCCATCAGGAGAGTTTTTAATGTAGTCCAAGGCAAACTCTTCGGTGTATTTTGCTTTTTCCATAACGAAGAAGCGGTATTCCGAAGTATTGGCATCGGGTTTACACTTGATGGTCGCCTTTGTGGAGGTGATATTTTCCGCAGTAACGGCTATTGTTGAAGTTTGAGATGTACCCATTTTTTGAGTTGAAGCTGCTGTTTCGATAACATCCGACATTTGTCCGTCTGCATCGATCATCACAACGTTCACCACATACTCTCTTCCCGGGCGCAGCCCTCTGATGTCTTGAGTTTGTTCTCCCACGTATGCTTTGCGTGTTTGGAAATCACCCCCGAACGCCACTACATAATGTTTCATATCCGGTATGCGGAAGTTTTTCATCATTTCGGCAATGTTGGGGTCATTCTTCATGGTTACCAAATAATAGTAACCCGCACAATCTTGGTTGGGGGTAAATTTGAGCGTTATTTGGGTTGTAGTCGTTTGCAAAACACCCACATTTACTTGAGGATTACCCTTCAGAGGTCCTTTGGCTACGTCAAAGGGTACGCGAGTAATGGGACCGGGACAGCCGTATTTATCCACACCGTACACCAATCCGAGGTATGAATAACCTTGTTGCATACCAGTGAGATCAAATGATGTAGACCTTTTTGAGGGGTCACTCATAGGAACGGAATGAACATTCTCGGCAGGCATACGGCTTATCATTTGAAGCAAATCGACATCGGATATACCCTCCGCGGGGATTTGATATTTTTCGGGAAAAGCCATGCAGAGTTTTACCACATCTTTGCCAACATTAACTGCGAGCTTTACTCCTCCCGTAACTCCTTCGATCGGAGAGGTCGTCATGGATACACCGAGATCCACCTCTTCGGTAAGGAACATAATACTATCGGTATGATCTACCCACATTCCCATGGGTTCTCCTATCTTGGAATAGATGATCATACGCTCTTTTTTTTGAGCAGAAAGAGAGAGAGCAGATGCCAATACGGCAATCGTAACTACGATTAAAGAGTATATTTTTTTCATTGTTTTACAAACTTAATGGGTAGATTGTTTAGGGTGATAAGATAGATACCTGAGGGCCATTGAGCCGTGTTGATGGCATCCGAGGCATTGTAGTTATCCATTGCGTAGATCAATACACCGGACACATTGAATATACGCAAGGCATAGAAATCCGTTTTTTCAAGCCCTATAAAGTGGAGCATATTCCCCTCCTCATAGCAAGCGAAAGAGTTTTTGTCTTGCAAAATTTCTTCGTTTTTCGTAGTGGGCAGTTCGGTAGAGAACGTACACTTTTCAATTTGGTTAAGGGCATAAAGTCCATTTTCGGGAACGGTCCATCCGTTCTTCATCGTTACGTGCATCTTACTTTCTCCGAAAGTTATCTTGTCGATATTGTGCAGTTGGAACACCTGAGTGGTCAAATTTCCTTGTCTTTTAATCACTAAAGACTTTGGATATTTACCTTGTCCATACGCACACGAAGCAGTTAAGAGTAGCCCGAACAACAATAAAAGCTTATTCTTTTTCATAGGCAACTATATAAAAATGTGCAAAATCACAGTTGAGGATTATCTCTCCCGGCAAAAGTAATTGTTGTTTACCGATGTACCAAATGTTAAGGAGCAGTAAATTATCGGACAGAGCATAAAAACTACAAAGAGGCAAGGGCATATTTTCTCCACTCCTCAATGAGCAATTGCATATCCTCGGGAACGGGAACCTCAAATCGGAGAAGCTCTTTCGTGGTGGGATGAACAAAGCCGAGGGTCCGTGCATGCAGCGCTTGACGAGGGCAGAGGCTGAGCATTCTTCGTGCAAATGAGAGGTAGGCAGAAGTGGGACGACCACGCAAGATTTCGTGTCCGCCGTACTTTTCATCGGAAAACAGTGGATGATTGATCGATTTCATATGTGCACGGATTTGATGCGTGCGCCCCGTCTCCAATCTGCATTCGATGAGAGAAACGAATGCCAATGTTTCAAGCACTTTATAATGTGTAACAGCAGGTTTCCCCTCTTCGCCGTTGGGGGGGAAGACCAACATACGCGTACGGTCTTTGGGGTCTCTGCCGATGTTTCCCTCTATTCGTCCTTCTTGATTGGGGAATGCCCCCCATACCAAAGCGTGGTAGGTGCGCTCCGAGGTTTTCTCGAAAAACTGTCGTCCCAAAGCTGTTTTGGCATCGGGTCGTTTGGCAACAACCAATAGCCCACTGGTATCTTTATCTATGCGATGTGCCAAACCCACGGCGGGATCGTTGGGATCGTAGGTGGGATTGTCTTGTAGATGGTATGCCAAGGCATTGACCAAAGTACCTGTATAGTTGCCGTTGCCCGGGTGCACCACCATGCCTGCCGGTTTGTTTACAACCAACAGATCATCATCCTCATACACAATATCCAAGGGAATATCTTCGGGCAAAATACCTTTTTCAAAAGGAGGACGCTCCAACCGTAGAGTGATGATGTCGCCGGGGCGTACCCGATAGCTGCTCTTGATGGGACTCTCCCCGGCAAAAAGATGACCGGCTTCGGCGGCTTGTTGGATGCGATTGCGCGAGCTGTGCTCCAAACGATCTCCTAAAAACTTGTCTACACGAATAGGGGTTTGCCCTTGATCTACCACTACTCGAAAATGTTCATATAGCGTATCGCTTGGTTCTCCGAGGGAGTTCTCCGAGGGAGCAAGGCCCTCCTCTTCGTCCCAAAGGTCTTCAGAATACAATTCTTTCATACTCGCTTTTATTTTTACCACCAGCTGTCTTCGCTTGTCTCTTCGGGTGTTTCCGTATTGGTCCCCTCGGAGGGTATTTCTTCATTGAGCAGAGCAGAGATACTGTCGCTGATAAAAGCCGTTGTCCCCGTTACCAAAAGAACCAGGGAAGAGTTGGCAGCCAGTTTTGTCCCGGGAGACAATGCTTTTCCGTTAGTGGTTTCCACCCCCACGGCAAGCCCTTCAAACTCTCCGGGCACTTGTCGTATTTGGACTACTCTAAAGCCCAAACCTTCCAATGTTGCCTTGGCTTGTCGCATGGACATTCCCTCAAGATTGGAGGGCAGTTGCACCAAGCGAGGAGATTGGGCATTGATGGTTAGAAATATGATGCGCCCCGGTTTTACTTTTACACCCTCTTCGGGAAGAGTTTCATACACGGTACCCGGCGGAAGATGCTCGAAATAGTTGGAGTCCACCACTTCACTACGCAATCCCTCTTGCCTCAAGAGTTGTTCTGCCTGCTCAAGGGAAAGCCCTTGGAGATGAGGAACGATCACTTTTTCTCCATGTTTCGTGTAACTGTTGAGCCCCCAAAATACCCCTCCGATGATGATTATGCTGAGTAAAATCATCAGGATGAGGTTGCTCAAAAGCGGATGTTTTTGCGAAAACTTCATATTGTAGTTCAATAGTTTTATTCAACGAGGTTCTTTACCTCATCTTGAGAGTTGCAATGGATAATGCTGCTAAGATAATAGCAATCAGCCAAAAGCGCACCACGATTTTATTCTCGGCGATCTTGTTGTGAGGCACTTGCACGATGGAGGAAATTTGATCTGCAATCCCTTTTTGAAAATGGTGGTGCAATGGCGCCATGCGCAATATACGTCGGGGTGTTCCATAGCGTTTGCGCGTATATTTATAGTAGCCCACTTGAATCATGGACGATAGACCTTCGACAATAAAGAGTCCGCACATGATGGGTAGAAGAAACTCCTTGCGTATGATAACGGCAAAAGCAGCTATAATCCCTCCGAGTGCCAGGCTACCCGTGTCGCCCATAAATACTTGTGCCGGATAGCTGTTGAACCAAAGGAACCCAATCGTTGCCCCCACGAAAGCTGCTGCAAATATCACCAATTCCTCCGCTCCGGGGATGTACATGATGTTTAGATAAGATGCCATTTTTATGTGACTCGACACGTATGCCAATACCAACAAAACCAATCCCACGGGGGCGGAAGAACCTGCCGCCAGCCCATCTAATCCATCAGTTAGATTGACACAGTTACTAATGTAGGTGATGATGAGGATGGTGATGATTATGAAAAGAATCCATCCCGTCATTTGCTTATACTCCTCTGCAACGGGAAGCAGATCGGCATAGTCAAAGTTATTGTTTTTGACAAAAGGAATTGTCGTCTTTGTACTTTTCACTTGCTGCGCGCCAAAGAGTACGTTTTCGATGGTGCCATCGTTACGGATCTCTCTGTTTTCTATAATGGTTGCTTCCGGACTTAAGTATAAGACCGTGCCGATAATCAGTCCCAAGAATACTTGTACCAAGATCTTATATTTCCCTTTGAGTCCATCTTTGTTTTTCCGAAATACTTTTATGTAGTCATCCAAGAATCCCAGCATGGCCATGAGCAGGGTGGTGATGATCATGAGTATGACATAAATGTTGTTGAGTCGAGCCCATAGTATTGTAGGGATCAGAATAGCCAGGATGATTATAATCCCCCCCATTGTAGGAGTGTTTTTCTTACTGTTTTCTCCCTCCAGCCCCAGGTTTCGCACCACCTCTCCGATTTGATGTTTACGAAGATAATTGATTATGCCACTGCCTACCCATGTCGAAAGAATGAGGGCAAAGATAAAAGCCATGGTTGCTCTGAAAGAGACGTAATAGAACAGTCTGCTACCGGGAAGCTGCCATTCGGAAAATAGGTCGCTGAGATAGTATAACATAGTATGAGAAATTTAGAAGTTAAGAAGGATTTTGCAGTATTGTCAAAGCCGTGCGCAGCTCCTCTCGGTCGTCGAAATGGTGTCGTATCCCTGCGACTTCTTGATAGGTTTCATGTCCCTTTCCTGCCACAATGATAACATCACCTTTTCGAGCCAAACGGCAAGCTGTACGTATTGCTTCTCTTCGATCTTTATTGACAAGGATTTGATACTGTTCTTGAGGTGTAAGCCCCTCTAACATATCTTGAATGATGGCTTCGGGATCCTCACTTCGAGGATTGTCGCTTGTCAGTAGGAGCAAATCGCTGCGACGGAAAGCCTCTTGTGCCATGATAGGTCTTTTGCCTTTGTCTCGATCTCCTCCCGCTCCCACAACGGTGATAAGCCTCCCCCCATTGGCAAGAAGAGGTCGTATGGTGTCCAATACTTTAACAAGAGCATCGGGGGTGTGGGCATAGTCCACGATGGCTGTGCACTCGCCCGAATAGACAACCTGAAACCGTCCTTCGGCTGCTTGTAATGTACTCAAGGCTGTCAAAAGTTCTTCTGTGGAAAGTTGAGGTAGAAGAAGTCGTGCAGTGGCATACGCTACACCTAAATTATAGGCATTGAAAGTCCCTACCAATGGACTCCAAATCTCTTTTCCATCCAAGAGCAGCGCCGTTCCGTTTAGATCCCGCTCCACGACTTTTATGGAAAAGTCGGCAGGGCGATTGAGGGAGTATGTGTAGGTCTTGGCGACACAGTTTTGTATCATTGTCGCCCCATTCTTATCATCCGCATTGATCAAAGCAAATGCCTCTTTGGGAAGATCGTCAAAAAACATTTTCTTCGCCTTTATGTACTCAAGCATGGTACCATGATAGTCCAAATGATCTCTCGTGAGATTGGTAAAGATGCCCCCACGGAATAGAAGAGAACCAATGCGGCGTTGTACAACGGCGTGGGACGATACTTCCATAAATACATAAGAGCAACCGGCAGAATACATTTTGTGCAGCAATTCCCCCAATGCGATGGGATCGGGAGTCGTATGCGTGGCGGGAATGACTTCCTCACCGATTCGATTTTCCACAGTTCCGATCAGCCCTGTCCGGTAGCCCAATCGAGAGAATAGGCGATGGAGTAGAGTTGCCGTTGTGGTCTTTCCATTTGTTCCCGTTACTCCGATCAAGTTTAGATGTTGTGAAGGATGTCCCCAATAGCAATCGACCAAAGCAGCAAGGGCAGCAGAAGCGGAGCTGACCTGAATGTATAGAGTTCGTTGTGTGGCAAAGAGGAGTTGCTCTTCATTGTTGAGTACACGTTCGCCAACGACCAATCCGGCTCCTGCGTCAATTGCTTTCTCAATGAAATTCCACCCGTCAATGGTGGTTCCGGGGATGGCTACAAAGATCCCACCAATGACCACCTTGCGAGAGTCGGAGGCTATGTCTGAAAAAGAACGTTCCTCGAAATCCTGTTGCTCAATGGCGACAAACCAAGGTTGTAGAGTTGTTAGTATCTCTGTAATTGAGAGGTTTTTGCCCTTATCTTTCGGGTTATCTTTGTTGTTCATTTGGGGGTGGGGTTGAGGTGGCTACTCTGTTTTCTTCATTTGCTCTCTGTATGGGAGTCAAATACAATGTTACGGACTCCCCTTTCATTATTTTACTTCCGGCAGGTTTCGATTGGGTTCTAACTTCTCCCCGCCCTCTTAATCGCACGGAAACTCCATGGTTTAAGAGTAGGTAATAGGCGTCTGAAGCAGACATCCCGATAACAGAGGGCATGATTTCTTCACGTTGAGGTGTGATGGAAATGAGGTTTATTGTGTCATCTTTCAATGTTGTGGACACATAGGGCGTGGTTCCCTTTTTCTCTATATGGCGTAGGTTCAGCCCCACTTGTTGCGAAAAATCTTGAGTCGAGGTTCTTCTTCCGGACAAAAGACGTGGCGCAGAAGTGGAGTGATTGCCTTTCATTCCATCGAATTTGATCTGTTTGCGTCTTTGGGTATCGGCTATGGCAACAGCTTTTACTATAGAGCCTGCCATAGGTGCAGCAGCCGGACGTCCCTTCGGCTTTTGAGGACGAACGATGTTGGCATAGACTGTATAGCGTGGGTTTTCTGAGGGAAAATAGCCACAAAAACTCACAACATGTTCATCCTTTATATATCCATACTTGGGTTCTGTGTAGCGAGCTGTTCCGGTTTTGCCACTGATTGCCACGATGGGAGTTCTCAAGGACTTTGCAGTACCCTCTGTTACGACCATACGCAGCATGGTTTGAAGGGCCTCTATTGTAGAGGGGGTGGCTATATTGGATTGTAATACTGTCGGCTTATTTTCCAAGATAACTTCTCCCTTCGGACTGACAATTTTATCCACAATGTAAGGGCGCATGAGATGTCCTCCATTGGCAATTGCATTGTAGAACGAGAGAATATAGATCGGGGGGATCTGTATTGCGTATCCATAAGACATGCGAGAGAGTGTGAGTTTATCCCATCCTTTACTTTGTGGAGAATGAATTACGGGCGTAGAAGGGCGAGGGATATCGCTTTTAAGGTGAATGCCGAATCCTAATGCTCGAAGTTTTTGAACGAAGACATCGGGATGCTCCTCGTAACCGAAAACAACCATCTTGGCTGTGGCGATATTACTGGAGTTTGCCAAAGCCTCTTCGTAGGTGAGCACCCCCCTATTATGGTCTTGTATTGGTTTACCACGATAGTACCAATTGCCCGACAACCCAATATCTATCGTTTCTTTGGGGCTGATGAGACCATCGTCTAAGGCAATTGCCATACTTGCCGTTTTGAGGGTACTCCCCGGCTCCATAAGATCTAAGAAGATGCTATTACCTCCCTCTTTTATTTGATTGGTGGTGAGATCGCGTTCCTTATTGGATATGGCAACAATACGTCCCGTGCTAACTTCCATGACGGCAACGGATCCTCGATAGGCTTGGAACGAATCTATTTGACCAATCAAAGCTTTCTCTGCCACATCTTGAAGAGTCCAATCTATGGCGGTATAGAGATCACAGCCATCTATGGGAGGTGTTTTCTGTATCGTAGTGGAGCGCGTGGTACGGAAACTTTGCTCTTTAATCCCAAAAGAGCCGGCGATGTATTTATTGTAATACTCTTCAATCCCCCCCACTGCAACAGTAATACTGTCTCGAGTCCTGTCGTGAACAGAGCCGAGAATAGACTTTGCCATCTCTCCATTGGGGGCATTGCGGATGTTAATTTTGTCGGAGTGCAATGCACGATACAAGGCACTCCGTGAAGTTTTCTTCCCATTTTTGTTGTAGTTGTACATTAAAGAATCCGAGCGCAAAGCTTCATATTCGTTAAAGGTGAGGTTGTAGCCATACAGATCTGCGCCTCGAAATCCTTTTTGAGAGAAAACTGTCCATCTTTGTACAAGAGCAGACTCTGTGTTCACCTGATCCAATTTGCGAAGCCGAGGCACGTTTCGGAAAGATATATCTGCCAATGTGCGCAATACTTCTCCCTCTTTGCACCTATTGACGGAACAAAGTTCGTTATACCCATCGGCTCGAAAATCGAAACGCATACGGTAATAGGGTATGGAGACACGCAACAGTTCTCCCGTGGCTGTGTATATGTTGCCTCTTTTGGGGTATTCCACAATATCTTTGGGCGGTCGATGACTTCGCTCCAGTTTGCGCCATGTGGCTCCATCAACCCCTCCAATCCAGTAGAGACGCCCCCATACAACAAATGCTGCCACCACAAACAGCCAAGCCACAACATAAAAGCGACGTACGGTTTTGTCATGCGCACGCTTGTTTTGTTCGATGTTTTCCTGTACGGAAGGTGGTACTTTTTTTTGTGTTGATTCCATCGAGAGATTATTATTTAGAGGATGTATTGTCTTCGTACAGCTCTTCGGGTTCTCTCACATAGAGAAGAAAGGAGGGTTCGTCAGAGGGGGCGATTGTAGAGCCAATGCTTTGCAATCGGTGCACCACCTCGTCGGGGCGTATGGCAGAGTGCAACTGCGAAGTGAGTTGCTGTTGTTTACGATAGGTTTGTTCCAGCTCCGTTTCCAATTTGTCAATACGGGAAATGAGAAAATTGGTTCTATATGACTGCCATACCCCGACAGAACTCCACAATGCCACGGCGGCGAATATCGTGATTGTCCAAGGGTATTTGTTCAAAAAAGAACCGGAGAGAAATTGGAACACCTCTCCGCGCAGTTTGGAGGGATGGTCGCTCTCTTTTTTCATCTCTCTACTGCGGGCTGTTGCTGCTGCAGGTGCGGTGGAGGGATCGATTTCATCTTTTTTTGGAAAAGAATTTTGCGAAAACTCTTTTTCCGCAGAAGAGAAAGAATCCTCTTCGGCGTTTTCTTGCCTTTCTATCCCCCTAAAAGACTCTGACAAAGTTGCTTCAGATGGGGTGGTTTCGATTGAAATACAGTCGGAGGAGGCTTCTTCCTGCATTGTGGAAGAGACCATGGAAGGAGTCGAAAGCTCCTCGTTATTTGACAAAATATCCTTTTGAAAATTCTCTTCCATAACAGATTTTATATTTGGGATGTAGACTTCTGAAAAGCCTCGCAAAGATAATGATACAAATAAGGATATGCAAGAGGGAGAAACGAACTATTTTTCTTGCAGATGGTGCAACACGATGCTATTTGAGTCTGTACGGGAGGAAAGGATCTTTTATTTTCAATGTTTTTTTTCGTAGTTGTTGTGTGTTTCAAAGTAATGTACTACTTTTGCAGAGCGTTTAGCCCAGATGGCGGAATTGGTAGACGCGTTGGTCTCAAACACCAATGGGGTAACACTCGTGCCGGTTCGATCCCGGCTCTGGGCACGAAAGAAAGTCGGTAAGGAAACTTGCCGGCTTTTTTTGTTTCTACCGAGCCACGGCTTGGGAAGGAAATGGACCTTTTAGGGGAGAGTTACAACGAGTACTTTGCTCGCCGTATCGGATGGAATTACCTGTATAGGAAAGAGACTCGATGGGATGAGTAGGCTACGCCCTTGTGCCAAGAGTGTTTTTTGCCCTTGATTGTCTTCGATGCTTATCCCCCCTTGTGCCGTGAAAAGTATTGCACAGCCCTCTCTGTTGGGAGGGGTGAACGTGTAGGGACTCTCTATGAGTAGCGTGCTGAATACAAAATGAGGGGTGGAGAGAAGGAGATTTAGTCGATTTTTCCCTTCGGAGTAATCCCTTTTGTAGGGAGGACAGGACGAGAAGTTCATTACCTCGAATGCTTGCTGCAAATGCAATGGACGCATATTGCCTGCATGATCCGTTCTGTGGTAATCGAAAATACGGTATGTGGTGTCGGAGGGCTGTTGTACTTCAAAAATAAAGCTCCCGGCACCAATTGTGTGGATGCATCCTGCCGGGATGTAGAATAGATCGCCTGCTTGGATGAAATCGTAGTGCAGAAGATCGGTAATGCGTTGATCGTTTATTGCGGAAAGATACTGTTCGGGTGTAACCCCATGTCGAAACCCGGCGGACAAACGTGCCTCTTCGGATGCATCCAGTATGTACCACATCTCGCTTTTGGGCGAAGTCCTACCCGGATGTACTTGTACGGAAAGGTCTTGTTCCGCATTGATTAGCTTGATGAGTAGGGGAAATCGCCCACCATGGCACCGATAGAGTCGTTCTCCCAAGATTTCTTTTCCGTAAGACTCCATCAGTGTACGGAGAGAGGTGCCCTGTAAAGGTCCTGAAGCAACGACGGACATATGCTCGTCAAGAGGTGAAATCTCCCAACATTCGCCTATCGTTTCTGCAGAGGTCGGGTATCCCTTATAGGGCATAAGTTTTCTCCCCCCCCAAAGAACGGGGCGGAAGATGGGCTCAAAACTCAGCGGATATAGGGCTACACGGGGCATAGATCTGCAAATCTCTCTCTGACTTATCGATTATCCTCTTCGGTGGAAGAAGACCTTGAACGCAGGCGAAAACGCCATCGGTAAATGAAAAAGAGGACAACGGGTATCAAAAGGGAAAGAAACAATTGGATACCCCTTACCCAAGTGAATGGTTCTTTTTTGAACACAAAGACATACAAAGCCACGAGCAAAACCCACAGTTCCAATGCAAAAATACTCAAGAGAATGCGGCGAAGTTGCGCTTTGGGAGTGGTCGGCTTTTTTGTCATCGTACTTGTTGTTTTATAGGTGTTTAGCCACGTATCTTATGTTCCATGTCGAACGGAATTACCATGGAAAGCTCCGCAAACCCCATGTAAACGCCATCTTTGTACCAAGGTATTTGGTAGATGAGCTTCTTTTTGCCTTTCTTTTCGATGGTGTACACATGTTTTTCTTCATGTTCCATGAGGTGCACCAATAGAGAGCGTGCGGGTTCGGGATGACAATCCAAGATGTTTTTGCCGATGAGATCCTGTCCCGGTCTCTGATTAACCTCTTTTGATTGTTGGTTCATTTCCAAAATGTTGCCCTCTCTGTCGCAGATGGTAATGGCAATATCTGCCTCTTCCAAATAATTCATATAGAACAAACCTTTCTTTTTTTTTGTTTTCTTGTCGCCAAGTTTTACTGCCCGACCCTGTTGTTAATCGTGGTGGTAGGGTTCATTGTTCAGGATGGTGAGTGCTCTGTATAGCTGTTCCGTGGCAAGAAGGCGCACCATGGTGTGAGTGAGGGTCAGCTTGCTGAGAGATAATCGAGCGGATACACGCTCATAGACAGCTTCGGAAAATCCGTATGCTCCCCCTATGATCCAGGTCCAGCGTTTGGTTCCGGAAAGCATTTTCTTTTGCAACAAAGCCGCCAGCTCTCGGCTGGTCGGTTCCTTTCCTCGCTCATCCAAGAGCATCACTTCTTCACCGGTTTTCAGTCGCTTGAGTATCTGTTCTCCCTCCAATATCTTGAGCTTTTCGGGCTCTTTACGCACAGAAGTCGGAGTTATATCGGGTATTGTTTCTATGGAAAACGGTAGGTAGTGCCCAATGCGTTGGGTGTACACTTGGATAAGTGCCTCCAAATTGCGCTCTTGAGCGGGACCTACCACCAATAAACGAACCTGCATCTATGCAATAATATATACCGAGGGAAGGGGTGTTTCCTTAGAAAGGCAAATCGTCGCCTTCCGCAGAGGCTGGAAACTCACTTGCTGCCACTTGGGGAGCTGCCGAGAAAGAGGGTGCGCCCATGTTGGGGTTGAGATAATCGTTGTTAATGGCAGGAGCTTGGGGCTGTTCCATGGAAGCAAATCCACGAGTTACATTCCATGCACGCACTTCGGTGTACCATCTTCCGTTAAATTCGCGACTTTCGAGATCGATCTGTACAGTAACATCTTCGCCCTCTTGAATGGAAAACTGGTCGATACGATCACCCCAAAGTGAAAAACATACCTTTTTGGGATATTGCCCCAATGTTTCCAATACATATTCCTGTTTGCGCCATTGATTTCCGGCTTTACTTGTACCACCTACTTCAGGTGCCACAAAAATAATTCGTCCTTGGATTTCCATATCTTTATCGTATATATTTAATTGTTGTTTGTTCAGTATAGAGGTTTGAACCCGATGATGGCACGCACTTCGTTGATTGTTTTACGGGCGCTTTCCCGAGCTTTTTCTGCTCCTCGGGCAGCCACTTTGTCGAGGTAGCTTTGATCCTTTTGGATTTCCAAAATGCGCTCACGGATGGGGGCGCAGAAAGCCACCAAATCGGCTGCTAATTGTTTTTTCAGATCACCGTAGCGTATGGAACAATCGTTGTATGCCGCCAAATAGTGCTCATACACTTCTTGCGAGGAGGCTATTTGAAGCAATGTGAAGAGATTTTGGATGGATTCCGGCATTACGCTGTCGGGTACTGTGGGACCGCTGTCGGTTACGGCGCGCATAACTTTCTTGGTCAGAGTCTTTTCGTCATCGATCAGGTAGATGGCATTTCCCTCGCTTTTCCCCATTTTCCCGGATCCATCCAGCCCCGGTATTTTAACGGCTTTGTCGCCGAAAGCCCAAGATTGAGGCTCTGAAAAATATTCCGTTTGATAAATGGTATTGAAGCGACGGGCAAATTTACGTGCCATTTCCATGTTTTGCTCCTGATCTTTGCCCACAGGTACCTTTGCGGCACGATGCAGCAGAATGTCCGCCGCCATGAGTGTGGGATAGGTGAGCAGCCCGGCATTGACGTTGTCGGGTTGTTTTCGGGCTTTTTCTTTGAACGAAGTGGTCCGCTCCAATTCACCCAAATAAGCATTCATATTGAGGTATAGATACAGCTCCAATACTTCGGGCACATCGCTCTGTCGGTATATCGTAGCCACCTCGGGATCGAGCCCGCACGCCAAATACTCGGCAAGGATGGTATGCGTGCTGCGGATGATGTCTTCGGGACGTGGATGCGTGGTCAGAGAGTGCCAATCGGCGATGAAAAAGAAGCTATCATACCGATGTTGCATTTCAATAAAGCCTCGGACAGCACCGAAGTAGTTGCCTAAATGTAAATTGCCGGTGGGGCGTATGCCACTCACTACACGTTCCATATAATCCTAATTTTGAATTTAATTCGCATAGACAAAGGTAAGAAAAGTTCACGCCCCATAAAACAAAATGGCAGAACGGACGCCATAATATACGTGGAATATGTGTTCAAAAAGGGTATTGATACATAGAGTGTTAATTACTTGTGGATGCATTCTTCATATCGGAAGTGTACCGAGTCCGAAAATGAATGCATACAAATCTCCATTTCAATGCGATCAAATTCGATTTTGAATGCATACAAACGTCATTTTGAATGCATTCATTTTATCGTTGGAATAGAGCGTTTTACAGATCTTCGTCCCATTCCGTTCATTCGATATACGACAAAGAGACTGATAATCTTTGGTTTTAAGCGAGTTAGAGGTACGGCAGATTTTGTCCTTTGAAGAGTGGCTGCAAAATAACACTGCTCAAAGGAAATATTTTATTAACTTTGGCGCACTCCTGATTATAGGACATATAAATAAACACACCAATTAAAAACAACACAGATGAAAAAAGCAATTCTTTTTGTTGCCGCTCTCTTGGCAACACTTTCGTTGTCGCAAAGTCTTAATGCACAGAAAAAGACAGAGTTACCCACCAATAAGTACAAGCAGACCGTATTTGCGGAGTTGGGTACTCCCGGATTAGGGGTTTCTTTCAATTATGACACCCGCTTTATCAAAGGGAAAAACAATGGTATCGGAGGGCAAATAGGGCTCGGTATTTTCATCACGGAGAGCAACCTTATGGCATCTCTCCCCCTCGGAGTCAATTATTTGATGGGCAAGAGGAGGAGCTTTTTCGAAGTGGGGGCGGTGTTTACCCCTTTCTTGTTTACTCGAGGATACTATGATAATGCGAAAGCGGAATATACAACCAAGTATTCTTTCGGGTTTAATTTCAGCCCTACATTTGCTTGGCGCTACCAGCCTGAAAACGAAGGCTTTTTCTTTGGAGCAGGTATTAGTCCTCTTGTTTCATTCAACAAAGAAGCAATGGGTAACCTTCCCATCGGAGGCTTCGTACGTTTGGGATATACTTTCTAAAAGTCTTGTCACCTCTCTCTTGGAGATCGAGTGCGCCTGTCATCGCTTTTAGAGATGATCGGAGTGCAGACCTCAAGAGAGAGGTGTGTTGCATTTCTCACTTAGTTATAATCCCGCATCAATTACCATTTTGCAGCCCAATTCGTTCAGATTGGTGCTTTCGGTTTGTTGTTAAATGGCTGATAAATTTACTGCCTGATAAGGATCATCATGATGAAAAAAGCGATTTTATTCATTGCCGCGTCTGCACTGCTGTTTGTGCCTCTAACCCTTTCGGCTCAAGTACAGAAGAATAAAAAAACGGAGACCTATAAGAAGATCATTTTTTCCGAAATCGGAACACCCAGCTTGGGTATCTCTCTTAACTGTGATGTTCGTTTCCAAAAAGGGAAAAACAATGGCATCGGAGGGCAGGTGGGTATCGGTCTTTGCCCTACTGAAGGTGGGCTTCTAACGGCTCTTCCTTTGGGTATTAACTATCTCTTGGGACAGAAACGAAACCTCTTTGAAATAGGTGTCATATTGACTCCCTTTCTAACGAGAACGGAGCGTGGAGCATCATCGGAATGCATGAGAGTGATTTATGGTTGGGGCTTCAGCATTAACCCCGTTTTTGCTTGGCGCTACCAGCCTGAAAACGAGGGGCTTTTCTTCGGGGCAGGTATCAGTCCTCTCATATCTTCTGAGCAAGAGATTGTTCCCAACCTTCCGGTCGGGGGATTTGTTCGTATGGGCTATGCTTTTTGAAGCTCTCTTCTTGTCTTTTTGTGTGTCCGATTGAGAAAAGAGCATCCCGGCAATCTGTACCGTATTCGAGGAGGATTTACTACCTTTGAACGTCGATAGAAATTTTACATAACACACATTAAACAACAACACTGCATTATGAGAAAAATTATTCTTTTTATTGCCACTTTGGCACTGTGTACAGCTCCGTTGGCTCTAAATGCTCAAAAAGGAGGATTGGTTTCTAACAGAGTGCGAGATGCTGTTTTTGCCTCAGTGGGCACCCCTACAATAGGAGTTTCTTTGAACTATGATACTCGCTTCCAGCCCGGGAAAATAGGAGGCGTTGGCGGACAGATCGGTGTCGGCTTTCAAGTGGAGAACGACAGAGCTGTGGTTTCCATACCGATGGGAATCAATTTTCTTCTCGGAAAAAGAAACCATTTTTTTGAAATGGGCGCAATGCTTACCCCTTTTGTCGTTAGCCAAGACAGACCTTATACCAACCTCTATTGGTCCTATGAAGCCTATGCATACAAGCATGGTTGGGGAATGTTTTTCAGTCCCGTATTGGGTTGGCGTTACCAACCAAGGGGCGGAGGGTTTCTCGTTGCGCTGGGGGTTGCTCCACGTGTTTCTTTCAATACTGCCTTGTATGCTCATCATCCGGCGGGCTGGTATCTTCGTTTGGGATATGCATTCTAAGGAGAAGTGCATGGGCATTGCAGGATGATTGGAGAGCGATCGAAACGTAAGAGGCTTGGGTATCTAATGAACACAACATCGTTGGAGACGAGAGAGGCTTTGCCTTTGCTGCGCGGTGTCTGTTGTTTTGTTTGCCTTTTAAGTAGCCTCTTTTTCTTGTTTGCCTGCAGTTCGAATTCGCAAAGCGGTGCCTCCCTGGAGGTGAATTGGGAGAGCGTACCTCAAGATTCTACCGCTCTTCTACTGCAAAACAGAGATTCTTTGGGAAATGTAACCACCGATACACTATGGCTTTCCGAGGGGTCGGGAAGCCTCAAACGACACTTCCCATTGGTTACCACGACGGAAGCCTATCTCACCCCTCTTGTGGGAGGATGGGCTTTTGTCGTACGTCTCATACCTCATCAAGAGGTGCAGGTGGATTTGAATTTCTTGTATCCTCACCTGCACACTGCCCGAGGCTATCCCTCGGCAGATCTGAGAAGATCTTTTATACGAAAACAGAAAGAACTCATCCAAGATCTGGATGAAATAGCTCTACGCTTGCAGCGTGGGGGACGGAATTTGCAGCCTAAGGAAAGAAAGCGTCTTGCCGAGGAACAAAGACGATTATGGAAGAATTTGCAAACGGAGGCGGCACATTTTATCGTTGCGCATAAGGACGAGCCGGGAATTGATACCCTGGCACAAGAGTATTTTCCTTCCTTTGAGGGAGCTGTCGCTTTTGATCGTCTCTATCCCAACGAGGCACTTCCCATGAATTTATTGCGTCTGGAAAACTATCGGGAGCAATGGAAAGCTCAAAAACAAGCACAGGAGTGGAAAGATGTTGCCCTTTTTCCAATGTCCGATACGCTCCGTATGCGATGGAATAAGCGAGATTCTTTGACTCGAGGGATGCTGATTGTTATAACGGATTCGCTCTGGAAAGAATCCGATTTGCATGCTTTTTACCGATTGTTGCGAACTGATTCCCTGTCTCGATCGCTTTTATTCCTCTCCCTATGTAAGGAAGAAGGTTCTTTTACCCGAAGAGTTGATACAACTTTCAGACACTCTTCGTGGAGCGATTCTTTGCAGCTTTTGCCCCATTACCACGAGGTTGCCTTGTCGGTAGAGCATTTGCACTTTATGCAACGCCATTGGGGGGTGGAGCAATACCCCTATTTTCTCTTAATCAATGACAAAGAGAAGATTTTGTACAGAGGAGGACAATGGAAAAAGCTGCTTGGCGAGGTGCGTCGTCTCTCTTTGCCACAATGATTTTTATTGTATAGTTACTTATGCTGGTCAATACCTTTACAGCTGCATTGGTGAGTGTCGATGCCCACACGGTAACGGTAGAGGTTAATGCTACTCAAGGTGCAGCTTTTTCCATAGTGGGGCTTCCGGATGCTTCTGTTCGAGAGAGTTATGATCGCATTCACACGGCTGCGGAAAACTCGGGCTTTCGTCTTCATGGCAGACGCATGGTGGTCAATCTGAGTCCTGCCGATTTGAAAAAGGAAGGGACGGCATACGATCTGCCCATTGCCATCGGTATGATTGCTGCTTGTGGGCAACTTTCCGCCGAACGCTTGTCGCACTATATGATGGTGGGAGAGCTTTCTTTAGATGGTCATTTACGCCCGATTAAAGGAGCTTTGCCCATTGCCATTCAGGCACGGTCGGAGGGTTTCGAAGGGCTGATCGTTCCACAAGCCAATGCACGTGAGGCGGCGGTTGTCAATCGGCTCAAAGTTTTCTCGGCAGACACCTTGTCCGAAGTGGTCGCTTTTCTCGACGGATCTGCCTCTCTACCGTTGGTGGAGGTGGATACTCGTGCAGAATTTGGTCGCCTGCAAAGCGAGATACTCTACGATTTCAGCGATGTCAAGGGACAAGAAAATGTGAAACGAGCTCTCGAAGTGGCTGCTGCCGGAGGGCATAACATTCTGATGGTAGGAGCTCCCGGCTCGGGTAAATCAATGATGGCGAAACGAATGTCGGGCATCTTGCCGCCTTTCTCGCTCGGCGAAGCATTGGAAACGACGAAAGTTTATTCCGTGGCGGGCAAATTACCGCCGCATACCACTCTTCTTGCACATCGTCCTTTTCGAGCTCCACATCACTCAATCTCCGTACCGGCTCTCGTGGGTGGAGGAGTAAATCCTCGTCCCGGAGAAATAAGCCTTGCTCACAATGGTGTTCTTTTCTTGGATGAATTGGCGGAATTCAACCGTAATGTATTGGAGTTGATGCGTCAGCCCATGGAGGAACGTACCATCACTGTCTCGAGGGCAAAAGCCACAGTGGATTATCCGGCATCATTCATGCTGGTTGCTGCCATGAATCCTTGCCCATGTGGCTACTATAATCATCCGACAAGATCTTGCAGTTGTGCTCCGGGTGCCGTACAGAAGTATCTATCCAAAGTGTCGGGACCGCTCATGGATCGCATTGATATACAAGTGGAAATTGCACCGGTTGCATTTGAAGAGATCTCGAACGCCACTCCGTCTGAATCGTCCCTTTCCATTCGTCGGCGTGTAGAGAAAGCTCGACAGCGACAATCGGATCGTTTCAAAGATTTTGAGCATATCCATTGCAATGCTCAAATGCCTCCGAAACTTACTGCCCTCTATGCACGTCCCGATGGTGATGGATTGAAGCGATTGAAACAAGCCATGGAACGTTTAGGGCTATCGGCTCGAGCTTATGACCGTATTCTTAAGGTTGCTCGTACCATTGCAGACCTTGCCGATTCCGATAGCGTTACGGCAGAGCATATTGCAGAAGCAATCATATACCGAGGATTGGATCGTGCCTCTTGGGGACTTTGAATATGTTTCAGAGTGTTCTCGTTACAAAAGAGTGTACCGTTTCTTCTTGTTGATTTCAGAGATGGTTTTAACGAACAATTTTGGGAGAATTGCCCCCAAATAGATGCGCAGTTTCGGGCGTGAAAAATCCCCTCTAATCTGTGGACTTTGACTCCGACGGATTAGAGGGGATGGTTTTATGGTGAAGCAAGTCCTCTTACTTTCTTACAAGAACTTTACGTACAGTGCCATTGCTGAGGCGAATGATATTTATGCCTTGTTGCATCTCTGCAATGCGATGCCCATCGACGGTATAGATGGCTACAATGGTTGCATCGTCGCCAGACAGGATTTCATCCACGCCGGTTATCTTGCTTCCTTCATACTCAATCCAGGCTTCTTCGCTTGCTTTGTATTGTAAGGGCAGCCATCCACGAGCTTGTGCCGCAGCCACTTGAATGGTGGTACACACATTTTGTTCGTCATTTTGGCTGTTGTCAAAGACTTTGAATTTGCCCTTTTCCATCTCTTTACTGAGGTCGGGAAGAGATGCTATAAGAGCATCCATGGCAGCATCATGAATTTTGTTACGTCCGCAAACAAGCTCCTTCAATGCTGTATTTTGCGTCAAATCGAGTGCCGTGAGACGATTGGCATAGCAGTTAATTACAGAGAGTTTTTTGTTGTTGGAAAGATTGAGACTCTCAAGTTGATTGAGGGCACAGAGCAACTTGGTCAGGCGTACATTCGCTGTCACATTGAGCTGAGTTAAGCGATTGGAATAGCAATCCAAAGTCAAGAGTTCGGCATTGTTGGAGAGATCCAGCTCCGTGAGTTGGTTGTCTGAGCAGGAAAGTGCGGTCAAAGTGGGGCATTGCTTTACTTGCAACGCAGTAACCTTGCTCGAAGTACAGTCTAAAGTCGTAACGTTACCTTTAATGGTGATTTGACCATTATCTGCCAATACCTCATACTGATCAACAGAGCGCAACGCAGCTCCTTCTACTTGAAAATCTCCGTCGGCAGTAATAAGAAGGGGGATGGTTTCTCCCTTTTTAGCAGCCGTTGTTATTGTGATTATTCCTTTAGCCGAAGGGGTGCTCCCGGGGTAATCGATCCATTTTTTCGTTGCGGCATCGTATTGTAGAGCTTTCCAATTCTTTTTTGCAGCAGCAGCAACTTGCTCTTTGGTACATACGTTGTTTTCCATACCGTTGCTATTATCGAAGAGGCGTAGTTCCCCACTCTTATCGGTTTGTTGCGTACGATCGGGCAAAGATTGGATAAGGAGTTTCATGCTACCCTCTGTTATTTGGTTGCGTGCGCACTCCAAAACTGTCAAATTAAGGTTTTTCGATAGATCCAAAGAGAGGATCTTGTTGCCGGAACAGAAGAGCCCCGTGAGTTTTGTATTGTGTGCCACATTCAAATCCATCAAGCGGTTGTCTGAACAGTTCAGTTTCGATAGTTCCGTGTTTCTCGCCAGGTTGAGTTGCTCAAGTGCGTTACCCTTGCAAGAAAGAAGGTTCAAAGCATAGGCTCTTGATACATCCAAGTGTGTGATTTGGTTGTTATCGCAGAAGAACTCTGTTACCTCTCCCGAGATGGTGATTTCGCCTTTATCCGACTCCACTTCATAGTTTTGACCGCCTTTGGGGATCAATCCTTCAAACAACATTTCTCCATTGACATTGGCAGCCACAATATTGAGCACGAGAGTCTCACCTTTCTTCTTGGAGGTTTTCATTTTGATTGCAGAAACCTTTTCTTCTTCCCCTGAGAATTCAGTACCGTTGCTGCGCAGTGCTCTCCAATTCTTTTCTCTTACCTTATCAACCTGTGCCTTGGTGCAGACATTTTCTTCCAGCTCTTCCTCGCCGTACACTTTGAAATTTGCTTGTCCCAGACCCTCTGCGTAGGAACGTAAAGATGCAATAAGGTTATCCATTTCTTTGCCTTTTATTCGGTTGTGGTAGCAAGAAATTTCGGTAAGAACAGGGCTATTTGCCACATTTAGGGCAGAAAGTTTGTTGCCGGAACAGTCGATGGTAGCAAGTTGGGTGTTTTGTGACAAATCCAACGTTTCGAGGGCATTTTTGGATGCATAGATCTGTATCAGTTTTTTGTTTTGCTTCAGGTCGATGCTTTTCAATCCACAATCGGAGCAGTTCAAAACCGTCAAGTTCGGGTTGAATGTTAGATCCAACCCATTGAGAGGATTGCCGGAGCAATAAAGCACTTCGAGATTTGAATTTTTCGAGATATTCAAAGTTGTAAGTTTGTTGCTCGAACAGAAAAGTTCGGTCAATTCATTCGCTTGTACAAGATCAAGCTCTGTAATTTCATTGTTGGAGCAGTAGAAAGATGTTACACTTCCCTTGATGTAAAGCTGCCCATCTTCTGAGGTAATCTTGTATTCATTCTCTTTGCCTGCGATTTTCTCCAAGCCTATTAAGGTCAGGTTTGCAGCCGAACCTATTGTTAGGTTGAGGGTTTCTCCTTTCTTCTTTTCTGTCTTGAATTTGATCAGAGATAGAGACAGAGGGGTTTGTGCAAAGGAGGTAACACTCCCCATCATCGCCACAAAGGCAATAAAAAGAGTAGTTAAATACTTGGTTTTCATGATTGATTATTGTTTGGATTAGTATGATTTGTATTTGGTTTCTTTGGTCTTTTCTTCCATTGAAAGGTATGAAAAACAGACTCCTTTGAATCCATGTTTTTTACTTCATTGTACTGCAAAGATATAACAGTATGTTTATAACGACAATACTTGTACCTATAAAAAATCTTTTCAGAATGCGTCAAAATGCTCTACTCCCCGCTAACAATACGGTTTTGTCTGCGAGAAAAAAAGAGTCCATGGGGGAGAACGTTGCCGAGATAAAGGCGAAAAAAAGCGTTTGGGAAACGTTCGCATGGAACGCTTTCAAAGCAAAATATACTATGGGATAGGTCGTTTTCGTTAGTCTAAAGGTAATTATGTACTTTTGAAACATGGGACAGATAATAGGTATCATTATAGCAATAGCCCTTTTAATTTGGGTATTATACAGATGGGGACGCAAACATGGCTCCGTGGAGCAGCATATAGATGACATAAAGAAAGAGGTCGAAGCCTGGGGTGAAACACCTGCTTCTTGCTCCACATGCGGTTCTTCATGTGGAATGGAGGCGTGCGGAGTGTCTCGAAATCGGGAAAAACCGATCGTCTATTATGACGATGAGGAGTTGGATCGCTTCGCAGGTCGCAGTCATACAGACTATACGCCCGATGAAATAGAGGAGTTTCGCGCAGTGCTTACCACACTTTATCCGCGTGAGGTGAGTGATTGGCTGACCAGCCTCAACCGAAGACGTATTGCTCTTCCCATTGTTTTAATGGAAGAGGCACAGGCACTTATTGCGTCATCGCAAGATTTGAACTCCTAATTTGTCATGGGTGGAGTGCGCTTATACTTTCGTCTTTTTGCCTTTCTGCTACTATTGGCAGGGGGAGCTTGTTCCACTCGCAAGAATACGGCTTCGTCTCGCTTTTATCACCAACTTACCACACGCTATAATGTTTACTACAATGGTGAGAAACATTTTACCGAAGCCTATGGGACTCTTATCAAATCGCATACGGAAACCTATTCCGAACCGATATTTTTAGACCCCATACAAGCCAAAAGGGGAGAACTGAAAGAGACGCCGGGAGGTGCCTTTGATAAAGCTCTTGAAAAGGGAAAAAAAGCAATTAAGATGCATTCGATACGTGTCAAACCGGAGCGTAAACGCAATGCTTCATCCAAAGACGAAGCTTTTTATCGGCGCAGAGAATACAATTCTTTTCTGCATAATGCTTGGTTGTTGGTGGGTAAATCGCAATTTTACAATGGCGATTTTATGGATGCCATGGCAACATTCTCTTATATGTCTCGCTTATACGCATCGGAACCCCTCATTCGAGATGAAGCTCGTTTGTGGCAAGCGCGCAGTTATGTGGCAATGGATTGGATCCACGAGGGGGAAACTTTGGTGAGTGGATTGCAAACGACCAATTCGCTCCAACGAAAAAGTGCCATATATGACAAGACACAAGCAGAGCTTGCATTGGCATTGGGAAAAGAACAAGAAGCCATCGCGCCTCTGCAAAAAGCTCTGCGCAAAGAGCCCGATCGTTTGGAGCGGATGCGCATGCGCTACCTTTTGGGACAATTGCAGATGCGCGCCCGACAATATAAAGATGCCGATCGCACTTTCGCCGCTTTGCTGCGTCAAGCACCGCCCTTTGCAATGGAGATTGCAACGCACTTGAGGCGTGTGGAGCTGGAAGCCCAACGTAATTTGCGTGGAGCTTTGCGAACCACTGACCAACTTGCCAAAAGCGGACGTAACAAAGAGGTGTTGGATCGGATCTATCTCACTCAGGGACAATTATACTTGCAACTCCCCGATACGCTCAATGCCATCCGATCACTCCGATTGGGGGGCGAAAAGAGTATCGAGCGCAAAGAAGACTTTGCCCTTTGTCAGATAACTTTGGGCAATCTGTACAGAGCACAACGCAATTGGATTGCGGCTCAAGAGGCTTTTGCTTCCGGTATCCCCACTCTACCCAAGAGTCATCCTCATTACGAAGAGGCAAGCAAAATGTCCAAACAACTCGATGCTTTGGTGTTGCATGCTCGTGCTTTGGCAGAGCAGGATAGCTTGCGCCGGCTTGCTTCGTTGCCCGAAGAGGAGCGTTTTCGGGTCATAGATAGCGTTATTGCCGCCTATAAAAAAGCGGAGCGTGAGCGCATTCGCACCGAAGAGATGGCGCAACAAGAAGAGCGGCAGCGCATTGCCAACGAAGAGATGGGCGGGCTGCCGGGGCGCACACCGCAAACACCCACACAGCCGCAGTCTACAGGAGGGGAGTTTTACTTCTATAATCCTCAACTTATAGCGCAAGGAAAGGCTAAGTTCCTCCAAACTTGGGGGCAAAGACCCCTCGAAGACAATTGGCGCAGAAGGCGTAAGGAGGTGGCAACAATAGGAGAAAACTCAACAAACACCTCCGAGCAAGTGGGAGAGGCTTCGGCGCAACAGACCGATGGGATAGGAACGGATACACCCTCCGATGCCCCAATAACCACCGTGCGACCTGCACATGAAGACCCCACCATGCGGGCTTATTACATCGCCCAATTGCCACTCACGGAAGAGCAGATGGCTGCCAGCGACATTATTATTCAAAATGCGTTGTCGGGCATGGCGCACGTGTTTGAAGATGAGATGGCTCTTTTTGAAGAAGCGATAGCCACTTGGGAAGAACTCTTGCGCCGTTATCCCGAATATGCAGAGCGACTGACCGTCTACTATCAGTTGTATATGCTCTGCGAACGTGTGGGCAAACAAAATGCGGCTCGGGAGTGGCAGCAAAAAATAGTGCAATACTATCCCGAAGATCCCCTTGCTCAAGCGGTTGCCGACCCCAAGTATCTGCAAAAACTGCGCACGGCAGACAGCCTTGCCAATACGATTTATGAACAAGCGTGGCAGGCATATTTGGCTGGAGATGCCCTTACCATACGGCGTTCGATGGAGCAGATGCAACGGGAGTTCCCATTGTCCGATTTGTTGCCCAAGATGCACTTTGTCAATGCTTTGGGCTATGTGTTGGAGGGAGATGAAACGAATTTCAAAACCGCATTGGATGGATTGTTGCAGCGTTACCCGCAGGAGGAGGTGAGTGAGCCGGCACAGAGAATGCTTTCTGACCTGTTGCGTGGGCGTAAAATAGCCCAAGGAGGCTATTCAGGATTGCAGTACGATGCCCTTTTTATGGGAAAAGAAGGAGCGGAACAATCCGATTCGCTCTACTTTAAGCTCCCTCTCTTGGCAGACAAACAAGTGGTCGTTTTGCTCTATCCCTCGCAGGACGTGGATCGTAATGCACTGCTTTTTGCCGTGGCTACGTTCCATTTCAGTCAATTTACAGACCGCACTCTTTCGATGAATTTAGAGCGAGGAGCCTCTTCCGATCGCTTGTTAATCTCCGATTTTAAGGGAGAGTTTGCCGCATGGGACTATGTACGTCAAGCCTATTCGCCCCAAGGATATATGTCTTTGTTGGGCAAAGATGCTCTCCTTTTTGCTTTGAGCGAGCATAATTGGCAGCAGCTTCAGGCAGGACTCTCTTTAGAGGAGTATATGAACTTCCTATCGGATAGTATTGTGGAACGAAATCCTACTGCAGCCATTCCCTTGGAACGCTATGCGGACTTGCGACAAGTTGCCGAAAACACTGCCCGAAAAACAGAAGAAACTGTCCCCGACCGGTCGGAAGAGAACCCCTCTTCTCCCGTCAGCATTCCCCTGGAAGAGGAAGATAACGGCGCTTCGGAGCCCACTTCTGAAAAGATTTCAGAGGCTGTCGCAACATCCGAACCTGCGGAAAAGAACGATGAAGCCACTTCTTCGCAACCGACCGAACAAGGCAATGATGCGGATAAGAATTGGGTCGTCTCCGAAAGCAAGGATATTTCGTATGAAGACATACAGCGATTGGCTAAGGAGCGCAAAGCGCGCGAAAAGCAATTGGCACAAGAAAAGAAGCAGAAAGAACGTGCTGCGGAAGAGGAGAGAAAGAGACTTTTGCGGCAGAGGGAGGAGCAGCGCAGAATGGCTCAAATCAAACGCTTAGAGGCAGAAAAGGAGCGGCGTAGGCAGGCTCAAGAACGTGCCAAAAGCCCATCGAAAAATACCTCGAACGCAACCCCCGTAAAATAGGCTCGGATACCCGAGATCGTTTGAATGCATTCAATCTTGAATTTGTATGCATTCACTTTTGAGTTTGGATGCATGTAAATTGGGTTTTACATGCATTCATTTTTTTAGCCAAGCGTATCGAGCGAAAAAGTGGCTGCGAAGGAGGTAGGCAACGAATGCTTTGCGTTTCGGTATTTGCTTACGAGAAACTCCGCTCAACGAGCATAAAGGGACAAGGCTCAATGGTAAGATGCAAGCATTTGTTTTTCAAGGAAAAATCGAACAAAAGAGGACGACTCGCAGAGCATGTACAATCAGATGCATTGAAAATGAGGTGAAACAAACCTTTAATAAAGGCGTCTGAATGGAAGGGAAAAACATAAACAACCGTACAGCAAGAAGCGATACTTTAGCTATATGGTAAGAGTATAAAAAAAACAGTTCCTTGTTTCCCAACAAAGAACTGTAACGGTTTATTTTCTTGTATTCTTGTCTCTTATGAGATATTGCAAAGGTAAGAATTATTTCCCGATATCCAAATAATACCACCCTATTTTTGAAGAAATGTTTCGAAAAAATCAGCCTCCTGTAACTTACAGTAGTGCATTTTTGACCAATCAGCCTCCCACTTCTTATTCCTAACAAGCGGGGAACAAAAAAGAGAGAGTCGGCTTTTGCCACGAGTCAAATAGTCCGTGATATAACCCCAAAATGCCCGTAAAAATACTTGTCGATGGTACATATTCATTTGTCTAAAGAGAAGAAAATTTCCCTCAAACGGGTATTTATTGGTTGCAGTTGGGAGTCTTTTTTCTTTCCTAAGCATCCAATCGGTGAGAAATGTAGGACGAAAAGAGGGCTGAAACCGTTGTCCGATTGTTTTTTTAGGAAACGAACAAAAAGATTTCACCGATGCAGAGGCTTGCAAGCTCCGCATCGGGTCTATCGAACTAGTTGAAAAGAATGAAAAAGTAAGTATGAAGATTAAATGCCCGGTCCGTGTACACAAAGGGAACAACGAACCTCGTAATAGCTATCCATATTCGATCAAAGAGCCGTTATTTCCTCTCTGGGAAAAGGGCTGAAAAGAGCATTCTCCTCTCAGCTTTCCCCATAACTACACTCTATGAACCTCTTCTCTTTGGTTGGAAAGAACCTACGCTTAGGTCAATCCGTTTGCGGGGGAGAGTTGGTTCACAGGCGAGAAGAGTGAGCCTATCTGAAGGCAATCCTCAGAGAACAGTCTCTATAAACCCCGTTATATCTAACGTTTTTAACACTGCAAAGGTACTATGAAGAGAGGCAAAATGCCAAGAAAAAAGCCTACCCACTAATGGTTACTTTTTGTGCCGAATTGACTCATTTTCCTTAGTTATTAGGATAAAGAGCGTTCAACGCTTATCAATTGTGCGCACAAGAAATCGCTCCGAAAAAAGCAAGAACTACGAAGAAACGGAGGTTTAAGATCGGGGCAATGTTTTCAGTCGATAGGCTTTGGGATAGAGATTATTGGCTCTGTTTCCCAGATTGTGCGCCAGTCCAATGGGCATTCCTTCGAAGAATATAAGGCAATAGCCCAAGGGAACCGAAGAGGGCAGGGCAACAGCTTCGCCCGATAAGTAGAGCAAAGCATCGGACAAAGAAAGGGATACTTGAGCAAATGCGTCGCTTTCAATAGCCTGGCTAAAGGGGAGTAGAGAGGAGGGGCGCAGCTTATTGCCTTTCATCGTGGCGCACGAAATTCCCACGGAAAGCATATGCACTCTTGCCTCTTGTAGCTGTTTATAGATGGAAAGAAGCTCTTCGGAGAGCAAAACGACCTCTTCACCGATCGCTAAAGAAGCATAAGATCGGTATTCCTCTTTGACCCAATCGAGATATTGTTTGTTGGGAATGGCAACTTGCCCCCTGCGTTCGCTTTTTTTCTCCTGTTTGGTTGCTCTTTTTGATCGGGAGAAATCCTCGTCCTCTCCCTTGCGTAGAAAGGCAAAAAAGAAACCTTCACTCTTGGTTAGTCCGGGCAAAAAGTGATACCCCAAGCCCTCTTTGCCCTCTACCCAGCCCCATTCCGTCGGGATGGAGGGAAGCGAAACGTGATCGGCTCCCAACTCTTGCATCAAAAAACGGACATTCTCCTCGTTTTCTTGGCGATTGAAGGTGCATGTTGCATAGAGCAACCATCCATTCGGACGCAACATCGCCCACGCCTCTCGGAGGATGGAGCGTTGGCGCAGTGCGCATTCTTCGACGGCTTTAAGCGACCATTCGTTGCGTGCTTCGGGCGATTTTCGGAAAAGTCCCTCTCCCGAACAAGGCACATCGGCAATAATTCCATCGAATGTTACGCCCGATTGGCGCAACTGCTCGGGATAAGCCTGCGTTACGATTACCTCAGGAGTGCCCCATTTTTGCAGATTTTCGTTCAATACTTGGGTACGTTTGGGTATGGGTTCATTGACCACGAGGCGACTTCCTGGGGGCATGATTTGGGTCAAGAGCGTGCTTTTACCTCCCGGTGCCGCAGAGAGATCGAGTATATCCATGGGCTTATCGCCTAAAAACGGTGCGATTTGTGCCACAGCCATAGAGCCGGCTTCCTGCACATAGTACGCCCCGGCATGCCACAGAGGATCATGGGCAAAGAAAGGACGCTCTGCAAGATAATACCCATTCGGACACCAGGGTACGGACGTCGTAATGGGCAAGTGTGCCAAGGATGAGCCATAGCGAGTCAGTTTTGCTGCATTCCCTCGCACGGAGAGTACAGCCTGCGAATGCTCCAAACTCCCCAGCAAACGCTCTGCCTCTTGGGGATAGGCTGCATTTATTGCTGCAATAAAATCTTGGGGAAGTGGAGGGATGGGCGGCTGATTACTCATGCTCCGAGGATAAAAAGAGTGGGTAGCTTTTCAAAATTGAAGGGGCTTTTGCGCCATTGGGCAATGCTTTTGGTGATGATTTGCTCCCGCTCTCCCGTGATATCTTGCGCTATACATAGGCGCACAGAGGGCGAGCAGTGTGCCCAAAGAGCCTCCGCCATGCGTTGATTGCGATAGGGCGTTTCGATGAAAAGTTGCGCTTCACCATGTGCCGCAATGCGTTGCTCCAGCTGTCGGATGGCTTGCTTTAGCTCTGCCCCTTCGCGTGGTAAATAGCCGACAAAGGCAAAGCGCTGCCCATTCAGCCCCGATGCCATGAGTCCCATGAGCAAAGAGGAGGGACCGATCAACGGTACCACACGCACACCTTGCTCGTGCGCCAAACGAGTTACCTGCGCTCCCGGGTCGGCAACGCCCGGGCATCCCGCTTCGGAAAGCACTCCGGCAGAAGCCCCTTCTCGGATACGCTTGAATGCTTCATGCAGAGCTCGGTCATCGGCGTGCTTGCCAATCTCCACAAAGGTTATCGGATCTATTGGCTTGGTGGGGCAAAGAGCGCGTATGGATCTTCGTGCCGAGCGCACATTCTCTACGAAGAACAACTCCAAATACTCCACTATGGCGGCATTGACTTCGGGGAAGAACGCCTTAGCCTCCCCCTCTGCAATGGGCACGGGGATCATGTACAATACGCCCACTGCCATCGTTATTTCTTCTTGTTTATCGGCTCTGAAACGAGGGTCATGCGCAGGACGACGACATCCTTCACGGGACGATTTTCGGGATTGGTCTTGACCATTTGTATCTTTTCTACGAACTCCATCCCCTCGATTACCTCTCCGAAGACTGTGTAGTGATCATCCAAATGGGGCGTCCCTCCGTAGAGTTTATAGGCTTCACGCTGCTCTTGGGAGTAGGGTGTACTCTTGCTTCGCTCCATCTCGGTCAGATCTATGTCGGTAAAATAGGTGCCCGTTACGATGTAGAATTGGGTGGACGAAGATTTCTTTTCCGGATTTACTTCGTCTCCCTCTCGGGCGGCACAGAGAGCACCTCGCTTGTGGTAAAAGCGTTTCATGTCTATCTCCGCCGGCAACATACCGCTGATGGTGTCAAGACTGACATCCGTTTGGGGTGTGGCATGACGTGTCATGAGGTTGCCACCCTGTATCATAAAGCGGTCTATTACCCGATGAAAAATGGTCTGTTCGTAGGCTTTCTCCCGGACCAAGCGGATGAAATTGTCTCGATGCTGCGGCGTTCCCTCATAGAGAGCCACCGTAAAGTTGCCTTTGTTCGTTTCTATCTTGACAAAAGTCTTAACCTCTTGTGTGCAGGGTGCCTTTTGTTGCGCTCCGCAATAGAGAGCGAAAAGGGAGAGGAGGGCGTGGAAAAAAGCTCTTTTCATAGATTAAATCAGTGGGGGTAAAGTATCGTTCGTAGCATTGGTCGTTGCGATAAAGGCTTTCGGATCGCGCTCCAACACCAAGCGTTTAAGGGGTGCCAAATGCTTGCGCTCGACAATCATGAATATCGTGTCTCGCTCTACTCCGGCATACATCCCTTGTCCGTGCAGATAGGTTGCCCGCAAACCCAATTGTTCTACAATAATATCTCTCAACGCGTGAGGATTCTCACTTACGATAAAGACTGCTTTATTGGGGTTCTCGGGCGTCATCAAATCGAGCACTTTGCCGTAAACCACAATGGTAACCAACGAATAGAGGGGCACTTTCAAATCGCCGAAGACAATCAATCCGAAGAGAATAACGAGGGCATCGACAACGATGATCAGGTTGCTTGTTTTGATGTTGCGCCCACGGCTCAAGACTCTTGCCAACACGTCGGTTCCTGCGCTGGTGCTGCCCACTTTGAACGTAAGAAAAACACCCAAGCCCAAAATAGCTCCTCCATACACCGATGCCAAGAACGGATCATCCTCTATGATCGGCTTTCCGTGGGTTATGTATTGGGTGATCAAATCGGTAAAAAGACCAATCGAAAGGAACGTTGCAATGGTTTTCGCCCCGGAAGATATGCCTAGGCTGCGTGCTGCCAACAGGAACAAGGGCACATTGAAAAAGTAAGCCACCACGCCAATGGGCAAACCATTGGGAAAGGCATCCCACACCCCCTTGGAGAGGTGGTTGATGGCTATGCTGATACCATACACGCCCCCCGGCACAATCCCGGCGGGAGCAATAAAGATGGCATAGGCGGCAGCTTGTAACAAAGCCCCCAGGAGGAGCAGGAAAATGTCATTCATCAACTGCTTGCGAGAGGCGGGACGCAGCTCGGTAAAGGGATTTCTTCTCTTTTTCATTCTTTGTTGTTTAGGAGATTTCGGATAAGCCCGGGCAGCGTGCGCACCGCGTTTACCATGATACAGTGCCTCAAGACTTACTCAATCGGGGGCAAAGTTAATCTTTTTCCCTCGGCTTTTGCTGTCTGCTTTACGGATGGGGGGAAGACTTTGCCCGAGCAACTCCATCCAACGCCAACGAGGCAACAACCTCTATTCTAAAAAGTTCCCTTGGACGGCGGAAGTAGTTCGTCCCCTTTTGGGCAAATCTTTCTTACGATGAGGGCTAAACGCTTTCTTGTGGTTTTGGAGTGGCGGTATTGCCTTTCTTGTTAGAGCATTCTGCGATGAAGAGGCGCATTGTACGGGTGTAAAAGATGGGATATAAGCGATGAAAAACGGCTTTGTACGCTTGATAAAACCTCTTTTTTCGTGACGAAAAAGTTGTTTCTAACCTTGAAATATTATTTCCAAGGTTAGAAATATTGTTTCCAAGGCTTGAAATATTATTTCCAAACTTAGAAATAAAGTTTTGCTCCCGTGTAAATGTTTTTTTGG
>JBGZIN010000083.1:0-16248 GCA_041848345.1 Porphyromonas sp. | reverse complement strand
TGCCAATGTGGTGTTACAAGTGCTTTCTATACCATACTCAACCAAAACAAAAGCTTTTTTACTCAACTCTGAAAGATAATCCAGAAGAGCTTGAGGCATACAATCGGGGCGTGTGCCTATAACAATACCCACAATTAAAGGATGCTGTAAAGCTTCTTCATAGAGGGCTACCAATTCTTCCATAGAGCGCCCGTATGTGGAGGTGTAGGTCTGAAAATATGCCAAATAGCGCATGGACGGATATTTGTAGCGAAAAAACTCAATTCCCCTTTCTATTTGTGTCGAAATTGAGTTTTGCGCATGGGCAAATGAGGGACTGAAAGCTCTGTTATTGCAGTAGGTGCATCCTCCTATGCCTTTACTACCATCCCTGTTGGGGCAAGTAGAGGCTATGTTTAGTGTTATCTTTTGGATCTTCTCTTCGGGAAAGTATCCTTTTATAAAGTGCCCGAAATCGGATATTGCCACCCGTTCAACAAGCGATGTAGGCTTCATCTATGCCAAAATAAAGGTTACTAAATCTGTCAAAATGCCTTGTGGCGTGTATTCTCCCTCTTCGCATCCCTTAAATCGAGCTTCTGCCATGCGAAGTTCGTGGATAATATCGAATACTTGTTTTGCAGAAAAATAGTTTTTCCCTGTCAGGTAGTTTTGTGCTGCATACCTATTACGCAGGGACAAGAGGGCACTAATCCCGTCTAATGAGATAGTCGCAGGTTGATACAAAACAGCCAAAAGATTGACAAAAAAGGGTGATAGTGCAGACAATATCAAGGGTAAAGGGTATTGCTTTTCATGTTTTCCCATGTGTAGAGCGATCTCATAGGCACGCTTTCTATTTTTATTTATGAGAGCGTCCAAAAGTTCATAAGGAGAGTATTCTCGCGATTGTGCAACGTATTGCATTACCACTTGTTTTGAGATATTTCTATTAGGGAGAGAGGAAGCCACGATGGAGAGTTTTCTCAGTTCACTACTTATGATGGTTCCATTGTAGCCCACTAATTCCATTAGGGTGTCTATGGCATCGGGAGCAAGGGATATATTTTCTTTATTGCAGACATAAGAGATGAGTGTGGAGGCATCTCTTTTATTTTTCATTCTCGGAGAGAGAAGGATAAAGGCCCCTACTTCAGTAAATTTTTCGAGTAGGCTCTTGTGCTGCTCAATATCGCCCACATAGCATAAAACGAGGGTTGTGTCTTGAGGAATGAGAGATGCATTTTCACATATCAAATCCAACTTCTTAATACATTGAGCTTCTCGGACCAAAAAAAGTCTCTCTCCGCCTACTATGGATACAGATTGTATGTTGAGAAGAAGTTGCTCCACAGATAGATCACTCCCATATAGAATACTCCTGTTTAAGTCCCATTCCTCCCTGTCTATAAAGTGCCGGGCAAACATTTCATCTGCCGTATCTATGTAAAATCGTTCCTCACCTGCCATAAAAATGATGGAAGGCAGAGTATTCTTTTTGGTAATACTCTTCTCTAATTTTATCAATAACTCTTTGGGAGAAGGTTGTTTGTTTTTTGAGTTTTCTACCTCTCTCTTATTGCTCTCTTTCATACCCATAGCCATAAATTGAAGTTTACCAAGAGAAACGAATGCCCGATAAAGAGGGACGGTTATCTTGGAGTATTTTGAGCGTATCTATACCTAAGTTGAGATGTTGTAAGGCGTAATCATTTGTAACTTTCCTATCATTGGCTTCTGTTTTTATCCCTTCCGGCGTCATGGGTCTGTCGGAAACCATAAGAATACCTCCGACGGGAATGCGATTTGCATATCCGGCAGTAAACAACGTGGCAGTTTCCATGTCGATGCCATCTGCATGTGTGGAAGTTAGGTATTGACGAAAGCGGGCATCGTGCTCCCATACGCGTCTGTTGGTTGTGTATATGGTACCAGCTGCGTAGGAGAGTGCCTTTTCCTGAATTGCCGAAGAGGAGGCTCGAAGCAGCTTGAAAGAGGGGAGTGATGGAACTTCCGGAGGAAGATAGTCATTGCTGGTACCCTCTCCGCGGATAGCCGCAATCGGGAGAATTAGGTCGCCCAAAGAATAACGTTCTTTCAAAGCTCCGCACTTGCCCAAGAATATAACAGCCTTGGGGGCTATTGCAGAGAGTAGATCCATCACGGTCGCAGCATTAGGACTTCCCATGCCAAAATTGATAATGGTTATGCCATTTGCTTGAGCATTAGGCATAGCGGCATTCTGTCCAACAATCGAAACATTGTAGAGATCTGCAAACAGATGGAGATAGTGGTCGAAGTTAGTGAGCAAGATGTAGGGAGAGAAGTCCTCGCAAGCCCTCATTGTGTATCGTGGTAACCAATTGGTTACAATTTCTTCTTTAGTTTCCATTCTTTATTCTCACTATTGTTTATCTTTGCGTACGTATATGAAAGCCTCATTGCCACCTCATACACCTCTTCACAAAGGTAGAATTAATCTACTTAATTTGCCGGCTTATTCAGTACGAATAGAGGAGATCGACGGAAGTTTGTATCTATTTGATGATATTAGAGGAAAGTGGGTGTCTCTTACTCCGGAGGAGTGGGTACGACAGCATTTTGTTCATTATTTAATCGATGTGTTGGGCTATCCCCGTATGGCTATATCCAATGAAATGCGATTGAAAGACGCTCCCAAAGCGGGGCGTACGGACACGGTGGTCTTTGGCAGTGGAGGACAACCATGGATTTTGATAGAATACAAAGCTCCATCTCTTGTCCTCACGAAGGACATGTGGCAGCAACTATGCAATTACAATTTGACCTACCATGCCTCCTACTTGGTACTCACCAATGGGCTGAAGCATATTGTGTGTAAAATTGATTACACCGAACAAAAGCATCAATTCTTACTTGAACTACCTTCTTATGCATGCCTTGCCAGGGAATTGGCAAGGTAAACCCTATTCAATCAAATAGAAATTAAACCAATATAGACAAGACGATGAATTTTCTTGAAGCACAGCATATTGTAAAGCGGTATGCTCGACACTTAGCCTTAGACGATGTTTCCATAAGCGTTCCTCAAGGCTCTGTTTTTGGACTATTGGGTCCCAATGGAGCCGGGAAGACAACGCTTATTCGCATTATCAATCGTATTACGGCTCCCGATGAGGGGATGGTCCTCTTTGATGGAAAGCCTTTTTCAGAAGCAGATATTGCTCGCATCGGCTACTTACCGGAGGAGAGAGGGTTGTACCGAAAAATGAAAGTGGGCGAACAAGCCATTTATTTGGCACGACTTAAAGGGGTAGACAAGCGTACGGCACACAAGCGTCTTACCGAATGGTTTGAGAAGTTTGAGATAATGCCCTGGTGGAATCGTAAAGTCGAGGAATTGAGCAAAGGGATGCAGCAAAAAATACAGTTTGTTTGCACAGTGATACATGAACCCGAGTTGCTTATTTTCGACGAACCTTTTAGTGGTTTTGACCCGGTGAATGCAGAGCTTCTAAAGAGAGAGATTTTGGCTTTGAGAGATAAAGGTTGTACGGTTATTTTTTCCACGCACAATATGCAATCGGTGGAGGAAGTGTGTGATGAATGTGCTCTCTTCAAGTCTTCACGAGTAGTACTTGCCGGTAATGTGGAAGAGGTTCGCCAACGCTTTAATAAAGGGGTTGTAGAAATCGAATTAGAGCTCCCTGTACCATTAACGGGAGAACAATTGAGTGCTTTCACCATATTGGATAATACTTTTTCTGCCGGAAGACAGACGTTGCGCGTTTTGCGTCAAAAAGAACAATCCAACAGAGAACTTCTTCAATCACTTCCCACAGAGGGCAACCTTGTGAGCTTTAGAGAAGAAATACCCTCAATGCATGACATTTTCATTCAGACGATAACAGAAAACAAGCAATAAGAAATATGAAAAATAGCAAGATAGGTATCATCATAGGGCGCGAATACACCATGCGTGTCCGCAAAAAATCCTTTTTCATTCTTACTATACTGATGCCTTTTATTTTCATTGGAGCCATGTTTCTACCGATGCTTATAGGACAGTATAGCGTGGGAAAGGAAAAGGTCGTTGTGATAGACCATACGGGTAATCATTATTTATCTTTATTGGAAGATACAGAGGATTATACTTTCTCTTTAGGAACACAACCAATCGAAGAATACAAACATTTGGGAGAAGAAAACAAGGAAGAAATAACTGCCGTATTGGAGATAAAGGAAGATTTGCTTACCAATCCGAAAGCAATCGAGCTTTATGGATATAAGCAGATACCTTCAGGATTGAAAGATTATATTGCCAACGCTCTTTCAGATCACTTAACAGAGGTGAATTTGGAGCGTAATGTAAACATTCCCAACATAGAAGAGATAGTAAGCAGTAGTAGAGTGGATTTGAATATTCCCACTTACAAATGGGATGAGGAGGGAAAAGAAGCTCGTTCCGATGGCAATCTTGCCGGGATAATAGGGCTTGTTCTTTCCATCATCAGTTTCTTCTTTATCAGTACTTATGGCGGGTCTGTGATGGGACTTGTGCTTGAGGAAAAGAAAAATCGCATCATGGAGGTGATGGTATCCAGTGTACGTCCTTTTGACATGATGATGGGTAAAATTGTGGCCATGGGACTTGTGGGGATTACCCAAATAGCTCTTTGGGTGCTGCTTACCGGGATTCTTTTCGGTATCGGATCCACCGTTATGTTGGGTAATGTAATGGATTTGGCATCCATTAGCACCATGCAGCAAGCAGATATAACAGGGATGGCATCGAGCCTATCTGCGGAGAGTTTCACAGGTTTTCAGGAGACCGTTTCGGCTTTCATCAATCTGAACTTTACACATATTGGGTTGATGTTTCTGTTTTATTTCGTGGGAGGATTTCTTTTGTATGCATCGCTTTTTGCCGCCATTGGCTCCGCCATATCGAGCGAGGAGGACAGCAATCAGTTCGTTATGCCGGTAACACTTTTATTGATGGTTGCTTTTTACACGGGTATTGGTAGTATGAACAATCCGGATGGACCTTTGGCATTTTGGTGCTCTCTGATTCCCTTCACCTCTCCCATCGTGATGATGGTGCGTATTCCTTATGGAGTACCCATATGGCAACAAGCATTGAGCATTGTTCTTCTCTTTTTGACTTTCGGAGGGCTTACATGGCTTAGTGCCAAAGTCTATCGAGTGGGTATTCTGATGTATGGAAAGAAGCCATCGCTCAAAGAGTTGGCTCGATGGATTACATTCAAATAAGCAGAAACACTTATAAATTCTAAAACATATAAGACGATGAAAAAAACACTTTTATCAATTTTCGTACTTATTGCTTCTGTGGGCATTCTCTCTGCTCAGAAGTTTCAGACAGTGCAAAAGAAAGATGCACAAGGTTATCATTATGAAGAGGTAACCAATGATCCAACTAAGGCGAGGGTCTACACATTATCCAACGGTCTGACCGTTTATTTGAGCAAGAATACCAATGCCCCTCGCATACAAACTTATATCCCCGTGCGAGCCGGATCGAACCATGATCCTGCGGATAATACCGGATTGGCACATTACTTGGAGCATATGCTCTTTAAGGGAACCTCTCGTATGGGCTCTGTGAACTGGGAGAAAGAAAAGATAGAACTTCAAAAAATATCGGATCTCTACGAACGTCATAAATTGTCGCATGACAGCTTGGAGCGCAGGTTGCTTTATCGTCAAATAGACTCCATCTCGCAAGTGGCATCGAAATATGTTTCTGCCAATGAATATGACCGCTTGACTGCTTCATTGGGAGCCAGTGGGGTGAATGCTCACACTTGGGTTGAAGAAACTGTTTATAAAAACAACATCCCTTCGAATGAGTTGGAGCGATGGCTCAAGATAGAGAGCGAACGCTTTGATGAACTGACTCTGCGTCTTTTCCATACAGAGATTGAAGCTGTTTATGAGGAGTTCAACATGGGACAAGACAATACCTTTAGACGTGTGATGAAGGTACAAAACGAGATGTTGTTTCCCACCCATCCTTACGGACAACAGACCACTATTGGTACTTCCGAACACTTGAAATCTCCATCTTTAGTGGCTTTGCACAACTACTTTAACAAGTATTATGTACCCAATAACTATGCTATCGTATTGGTGGGAGATTTGGACTACGACAAAACAATTGCCTTGGTGGACAAGTATTTCGGTACCAAAAAAGCGCAACCCCTAACGCACCCGACTTTCTCTCGCGAGGCTCCGATTACCACACCTCGAGTGGCAGATGTGTACAGCAAAGATGCCGAGTTTGTGATACTTTCTTACCGTTTTGACGGAGGAGCAGGCAGTGATGACGAAATATATTTGACGCTTATTGACAAGATCCTCGCCAATGGACGAGCAGGGCTGATTGACCTTAATTTGAACCAAGCACAAAAGGTACTTGAGGCATCTACCTATCCGCTCATTTATAGAGAGTATTCGGTACATTCAATGTATGCCACTCCCAACCCGGGACAATCTTTGGAAGAGGCTCGCGATTTGCTCCTTGCTCAGATCGAAAAGCTCAAGGCTGGAGATTTCCCCGATTGGCTTTTACAGGCGGTTGTCAATGAAATAGAGTTGTCTTATACGAGAGGTGCTATTAATGCAGATCGTGTGGCAACACATATGTATCAGGCATTCATTCAGCATCAAAAATGGGCAGATCGGACCGGAATTCCCGATCGATTGAAAAAGGTGAAAAAGGAAGATCTTATAGCTTTTGCCCAAAAGAATTATGCCAATAATTATGTCTTGATTAACAAACGCCAAGGAGATAATCCTAATCTTATCCGCGTGGAAAATCCCGGTATTACCCCTATCAACATCGACCGTAATGCCATGTCTGAGTTCGGTAAGAAACTCCTTTCCGAAGAGGCTCCTCGCTTGACTCCTCGTTTCGTTGATTTCAAGAAGGAGATTAAGAGTGCCAAAGTCGGCAAGTTGGATATTGCCTACATCGAAAACAAGGAAAACGATCTTTTTGAACTTACCTACCAATTCGACTTTGGCTCCTTTGCCATGAATACCCTGCAAATAGCGGAGGAGTACATGAAGTATCTCGGTACCACCAAGCTATCTGCCACAGAAGTAAAACAGGAATTTTATAAGTTGGGAGTTGATTACAATATACAGGTTCGTAATAAAAATGTCTACATAACTCTTTCGGGACTTAAGCATAATTTCGAGGCCGGAGTTCGCTTGTTTGAAGAAGTTTTACGCAATTTACAACCCAACGAAGAGGCTTTGAAGGGCTATGTAGAGCAGATTATCAAGGTGCGTACCGACCAACGTAGCAGTAAAGATGCCATCTTCCAAGCAGCTGTACAATATGGAAAATATGGAGCAAACTCCCCGGAGAGAGATATTATTTCGGTACAAAAACTCAAGAACCTCAAGGGGAAAGAACTCACAGATCTGTTGCGTGATTTGATGACTTACAAGCATACGGTTTTCTACTATGGCAACGATATAGAAAATGTGCGTAAGGTGTTGGGCAAATACCACAAGGTAGGCACTCGTGCCATCCCCCAAAACAAAGAATACAAGCAATTGCCTACCGGCGGGAAAGTGTACTATGCCGACTATGATATGGTACAAACACAGATGATGATTATTCGTCGTGTGAGCCAATTTAATGCCAAAGATTTGGCTTGTGAACGCCTGTTCAACAGTTATTTCGGTGGCGGTATGGGTTCGATTGTATTCCAAGAAATTCGTGAGTCGAAGAGTTTGGCATATTCTGCTTATGCCGTTTACAGCGGAGCGAACAATCTACAAGACTACAACTATCTGACTGCTTTCATCGGTACACAGGCGAATAAACTGCCCGAAGCATTAAAGGCGATGGAAGAGTTGATTACCAATATGCCCCAGTCTGAAAAGAGTTTCGAGACAGCCAAAGAACTGGAGTTGCGCACCATTGAGGCGGAACGCATTACACGCGATAATGTCTATTGGAGGGCAGAATACCTCAAGCGAGTGGGCATTACGCACGATAACCGTCGTGAGATCTACGAAGAAATTCAAAAACTTACTTTGCAAGATCTGCTCAATTTCTTCAATGAAAAGATTAAAGGAACTGATTACACTTTCGTGCTCATCGGCCGAGAGGCTGACTTGCCTTTGGATTTGATGAAGAAATATGGCGAGGTACGTAAATTGGAGTTGGATGATATTTTCGCACCCATAGAGTAATTAAAACTTTTCATTCGATAGAGTAGACACTCTAATATAGCTCCCCTCGGCATCGTGTAGTGCGAACCGAGGGGAGTTTTTTCTTTTAGTAGAGGGAGCAGAGAGCGGTATCGGCTCGGAAAAAAAGTCGAGGAAGAGGAGCGTTTTACTCTATCATTTTCTTTTTTATATCTTATTGTTACACAGCTGTTTGTTTACTTTTCTAAGAAGACTGCACAGACGGAATAAAAATGATAGGGATCAAATCATCATTTGAATGCATACAAATCGGATTTTGTTCGCATACAAATTCTGTTTTGAATGCATTCAAATTCCTACTCTGAATGCGTTTATTTTTTTCTTTTTCCAATCCTCTTTGAGAGTACAGTCAAAAGGTGAGTGATAAATGTGCCAGACTTACCATAGCGAAAGAAGATGATTGAAAAAATGGAAAGTCGGAAGAAAAGCTACTGAAGTATCCCCGGTAAAAAGAATATATAAAGAACGGAACCGAACTTTTTTATTACCTTCGCAGTAACAAATGAAACAAAGAAAAAACGCGTATGAAAAAATCATTTACATTGTTATTGAGCATTGCTGCAAGCTATTGTTGCGCATGGGCACAACAGGCAGAAGGCGTGCTTAGAGAGGAAAAAGAGAAGTATTTTTTGTCCTCTATGGTGACCTCGGACAATTTTGAGGACTTTTATTATCGTTACGATGACAACAATCGTTTAATGGCACGAGATCGTTTCTCCAATAATAGAAGAGAGATGACCGACTCCATTTTCTATGATGATAAAGGCAATATAGCTCGTGTGGATCGTTGGACTCGCTTGAATGTTTCGGGAGTGGAGCCGAGTTTTCAATTCCGATACAAATATGAATACGATGAGCAAGGCAGACTGTATAAACGCAGAATGTTTATGATGCCCAATATGCAACAACCGACCACCGAGCGCACGTATTATTATAAAGAGGACGGCAAGCCGGACTACTACAACGAAATCTCACCTCTTATAGGACTCGATGACAAGATGGTCTATTCCTATGATAAGGAAGGACGTTTGGAACGGGAGTCTTTGCAGAGTAATTTCGGCGAAGGATATGAAGAACGGGCATTTACAGTTTACACTTATCCCGACAAAGGAACTTTGCCAACGGAGCTTTCTTATTCTACATTCAACCCGACCACAAGTGAATTTCGATTGGTCAAGCAAGATCGATATACCTATCAAGACAATTCAACTCTTTCTTACTTGGCTGTCAATGGAGAGAGTATGAATGTCTTTCGGATTGATTATCAGTTGAGCATGACCGATGAATATAGGGAGCTTGTTGTTCCCTCAATTCCGGAAGATGACGCAACTTTCTTCCGATATGGTTTTGATTACAGACGTGTGTCGGAGAAGTATTATAACTATGAGGGGGAGAATACGGCCTATGTTCGTGATAGAGTTTATAGTTATGTGCGAAAAACAGTAGGGATAGACGAGGTTGATAATACGGAAATATCGACGATCGTATATCCCAATCCTGCAGCAGATAGAGTCTCTATTCAGGGACATGGTTTGAAAGAAATCACTCTTTTTGATGTAAATGGAGCAGTTATTCGTAGTATGCAGGTGGAAGCAGATCGAGTGGATATGGGTGTTGCTTCATTACCTCGAGGTACCTATTTTCTTCAAGTGCGCACTACTCGTGGCATAGAGTCGCAATCCGTTCTGCTTCGCTAAACCATAGAATGTTCACAATATGGAAAAGGATTGACTTCTGAAAAGAGGTCAATCCTTTTTGTTTCTTGGAATTTGTAAGTTACTATCCCTCCCACAAATTCTTCAAGAGAATAAGCTCTTGAGATCGTTTTCTTGGAATAAGTGTATGATTTTTTTTCCTGTTGGGGTATAGGTGTTTTCGGAGCATGAAAACAATTGGGCTACAATTTCCTCTGCTTCTTCAGTGGAGAGAAGAGGTTGTCGAAGAGCTTGTTTCTTCGTGGCAATAGCGGTTGCCATCGTTTCGATGAGTTCATCTGAAGAAAAGTCTCTCTTGGTGAGCATTGTAGATAGGGCTTGCTCTACGATTTCCTTTGCACTATTTCCAATGATGTGTGGAAAAGAGTTTATGGAATACTCTCCTTTGCCCAATGGGGTTATTTCAAATCCCAAAGAGGATAGGCGTGGGAGAATGGTGTCGATATGAGCTGCTTCTCGTATGGGAAAAACGCATACTTCGGGGGTTAGTAAAGAAGTAGTGGCGATGTTTCCTTCCCCTTTCTTGAGGAGGGTTACGGTCTCTTCGTAAGCAATACGCAATCTTGCTCTGTAAGCATCAATGAAAACAATTCCTCTCAATAGGGATGTTATTATATATCGTTCCCCATAAATAAAGCAATGTTGCCGAGCGTTTGGAGCAATCGGTGTGGAGATGGTGTTGTTGTCATTTGTAGAAACCTCTTCTGTATGGGTAAAAAGAGAAGAGGTTTGCGGAGCCGTTGGAGAAGCGACAGGGTTGCGATGGCTCTCAAAGGAACGAAACATATCTTGCCAACTTATCCGAGAGCTCATTCTGGAAGTAGGGCGATGGACATGGGGCGATGCCGTGGAAGTCGAAGAGATGGGTGTAGCTTCTATCTCGGCGAAAGGATCATAGTTTGGGTCTATTGTCGTATCCGGAGCAGGGAGAATTTCTTCTGAATGACCCTGATATATGGGTATGTCCACAACGTTTTGTGGGTCAAAGTCAATCATGGGAGTATCCATTTTTAGATTGAGTGTCTGTCGAATGACAATTGCCAATATCTTAAAGATGGCTTGCTCATCCAAAAACTTAATCTCCGTCTTGGTAGGGTGTATATTGACGTCTATCCGAGAAGGGTCTATTGTAAAGTTAATGAAGTAATTGGGGTGCATGTTCGGTGGCAATAACTGCTCGTAAACAGAATTCACTGCTTTATGGAAGTAAGGATGCTTCATAAAGCGACCATTCACAAAGAAATACTGCTCCGGATTGCGTTTTTTTGCTCCCGAGGGATGACAAACAAAACCATCAATTGTGACCAATTCATTGTTGAATGTGATGGGTATGAGTGTCTTTTCCAAATGCTTCCCCAATGTATCTGCCAATCTTCTTAGTTGTGTCGTTTTGGGAAGATCCAATAGAACGCTCCCATCGGAGTAGAAAGAAAATGAGATGGAGGGATAGATCAGCGCAATTCGTTCAAACTGTTCTTGCAGATGTCTGAGTTCCGTGGCATTGGTTTTTAGGAAGCGTCGCCGAGCCGGAACATTGAAAAAAAGATTGCGAACCGTAAAAGTACTACCCACGGGAGCTACGGTAGGTTTGGAGGTTACCACCTCTGAGCCATTGATACAAATGAGAGTGCCCATTTCATCGGCAGCTCTTCGTGTTACCAATTCCACCTGAGCCACGGAAGCAATAGATGCCAATGCTTCTCCTCTGAAACCCATGGAGTTGAGAGAAAAGAGATCTTCTACCGAAGATATTTTACTTGTAGCATGACGTTCAAAAGCCATACGAGCATCCATGGGCGACATACCACACCCGTTGTCGCTGACTCGAAGCAATGCTCTTCCTGCTTCTTCAACTTCTATGCGTATTTGAGAGGCTCCGGCATCAATTGCGTTTTCCACCAATTCTTTTAACACAGAAGAGGGACGTTGGATCACTTCGCCCGCAGCTATTTGATTGGCAATGCTCTCCGGGAGCACTCGTATGATTTCGCTCATCTATTTTCTATAAAATAAAAACCAAATAAGGACGCCTAACAAGAGCAAAACGACAAGTATTTTTAGTATCTCATTCCATCGATTAACCCCCGATATACCTCTCTCTTCCTGTCGGGTAAGGTGTGACATATTTTGGGTCATGGCTTGATGTATCTCTTGAGCAAAGCGCTCTTTGCGTTCTATGTTACCTTCTTCTTGTTCGGAGTGAGATGGGGTGTCTTCCTCTTCGGGAAGAAGTTCTCCACTTCTTATCATTTCCTGCCGAATGGCTTCTATTCGTTTTTTTCTCGCTTCCTCAACGGGATCCCAATAGATTGGTTTGTGTTCAAATTTTCTTGGTTTTCGGTTGCCATAGAAGAAAAAGAGTCCCATAATGCAGACAAAGGATTGTTTTTTAATATTTGTTCAATGGAGGGATATTCCCATGGGGTATGCTCCTCGTCCCATCTGCGGATGTATAGAGGAAGCATGTTTTTTTGTTCCAAGGATAGTGTATCTGACTGTCCAAGGTGAGTGGAGTCGGTTTGGGGTGTATAGCGTGCAACTTCTGTCTCCAATGTTTCATAAGCCTTTTGGGCAGCATAAGCTCCGCTAAATTTTCTTAGATCACTCAAACTTTTCGGCTCGTAAGGCATCGGATTGCCTAAAGAATCTTTTTCAAATCGGAAAATATCTTCCGCAGACTGCGGTCGTAAAGAAGTCTTCCAAGACATTCCCGGAAGAAGAGCTATCTCAGGAGTAACTTGCTCTATGGGATATACTTTGCCCTCGGTAGCTCCGACCCAAAGAGTTTTACGTAGTGTATCGCTGTCTATATAGGAGATGATTTGAGGCGATTTGATATGAGTTAGGGCATAATACCTTTTTAGAGCTTCTTGTTGTGCATAGTAGACCATTTCAGCATTGCCCAAAACCCGTATTTCACGCACAGTACTATCAGCAAAATAGGTCAATAATGAGTCGCCCTTTATTTGCTCATATTTCTCTTTCTCAACCTCTCTCATAATCTTAGCATTGGGAGTTATCAGACTTCTATTAAGCGTGTCTGCTATGAAATATACCTTGATGGTATCTCCTTCTGCCTGGGAATTTTCCTGCCAAAGAATGGGATTTTGATAGAGTGTCAGTGTGGAGTCGAGTGTAAAATAACGAGCGGAGTCTGCAACGGCTTGCATATCTTTTCGGAAAAGGCGTACATGGTGGTATCCTCTACTAAGGCGGATTGTTTCCTCTCCTTGTTTGATTTGTATATTTTCTAAAGTATCTGCTCCCATGTAGAGTGTATCCGGGCGAGAATAATCCGTTAGAGAAGCATGTTGAGTGGTGAATGCATATTCCTTCTTCTCATCATAATATCCATATTCACCCATTAAAATAGCCTTGTTTATGGTGTCGGAGAGAACCATATTGCCAAAGGCTTCGGCAAACTTTTCTTTTCTGTCATAGAGAAGAGAGTCTCCTGTAATACTGCCCCTTTTGTTATACACTGTGGAGCGGTCAAGAAGGATGCCCACATCTTTATCGGTATCATATATTCCTCGGAGGCTTTCTATGTGTCCCGAATCTGCCTGTATTGTGGTCGGACCTTGGTAATAAGCAATCTTTGAGTTCGTATTGTATCGAAGATAGTCTGTGGTGAGTGTGAAATCGGGGTGGGTAAGCTCCACCATGTTTCGAAATATGGCCTCATGAAGATGGGGAGTATATTCTCCGTAAACGGAAGTCAGTGTGTTGAGGGAGTCTACAATGGTACCGGTATCGAAGTAATAGCCGATATTTACATTTCGATCATAGTCGAGACTATCCGTGTATAAAACAGCAGTTGTATTTCTCAATTCTACCGTGTTACGTAGCTTGGCAACTTTCGTGTTGCCATCATAGAATAGATGTTTGGCTGTGATCGATATTGTATCTCCCTCGGTTATGCGGATAGAGCCGAAAGCTTCAAATTGATTTTCCTCCTCTTTTAGATAAGCACTATCACAGCGCATAATCCAATTTTGATGACTCAATTGCACATTGCCAATCAATTTCTGTACTCCGGGGGCATTGGCTGCATCGTATTCCAAGACATCCGAATAATCGAGTACAATGCGTCGTCCTTCTTTTGTCGGAGTAACGGGAGGAGGGGCTGCCAATACAAAGGAAAATATGATTAGGGACAAACACACAAACAACGCTCCCTTGTGGAGAGGGGAGAGATCTAATCCCTGTTTTTTCGAAGGTGCACTTTTCCTCATAACTGAATTTTAGTATGAAGCGAATGCAAAGAAGACAACCTTTTGATGAAAGGTTGTCAATAGATTGCAGAGATACTCCGCTGAGTTCGTCCCCAAAATATGGCTGGGATTATTTGTTTTCATGTATCCAACCGGGATAACGAAAGTCGCAATTTTTATATTTATCCTTCACTTCGATAAATGTCTTTTTCTGTTGGGTACGTATCCACTCATCCAACACTTTGCTTCGTTTGTTTTCCAAGGCAAGTGCTTTTATTGCTTGAAAGTCCAGTTGCAAATTGGCTCTGTGCGCTTCTATCTTATTCTTTAGCTTGATGAGAACCACCTCTTTATTACCCTTATCATTGATCATAATGAAAGGACGCGAAATTTCTCCAATACGTAGGGTTGCCACCTGACGACTTATGTCTTGTGGCAAATCTTCCATGGAAAACAGGGAGCTCCCGGAAAGAGAGCTTTGGTAGTTTTCATTGATTAAAAGCCCGCCATTGTTTTTTGTTTTTTCGTCTTGAGTGTAGTCCTCCACGGCTTTTTCAAAAGATATTTCCGCCTTGGTGAGTTGGGTACCCAGGCTATCCAACTTTAGTATTTCCTGTTCCAAGGCTTCATTGGCAACCTCGGGACGAAGCAAGATATGCCTGAAGTTGATCAAGTCTCCGCGTTTTTCAATGAGCTGCACAATGTGATACCCTTCTTCAGTTTTGATTACTTGAGAAACCTTGTTGGGATCATTTAACTCAAAAACAATTCGAGCAAACTCTGCCTCAAGACTCGTTTTCGGAACAAAGCCGTATTCCCCTCCTTGAGAAGCCGTTCGGTTATCTTGAGAGTACAATCGCGCCAATGTGGAAAATGAACTTTTTCCACTGTTGATATCGGAACTGAATGTCCTCAAACGCTCTTTAATCCGATCTATTTCCGAAAGAGAAATGTGAGGCATGCGAGCTATCTTCTGCACCTCCACTTGTGTGGGGACAAAAGGAATGGAATCGGTCGAAAGATTATTGAAAAAACTTCTTATTTCGGAAGGTGAAACCGTAAGGTTAGAAGCTATTTTTTGCTGCATGGAACGCACGATTTCATTGTTGCGCACCATACGTCTTCTCTCTTCTCGTATTTGCACCAAATTTTTACCGAAATACTCCTCAAGTTTTTCTTTGGAACCTATCTGGGCAATCATCCCCTGTATATCGGACTCCACATAGCGATTAACAGAGGATTCATCTACAGTAATACTGTCTATTTTTGCTTGATTGAGAAAGAGCATTTGTACAGCCAATTGCTCTGAAATGTAGCAGTCCGGATTTCCCTCGGGACGTGCCCCTTCGGATAGCATTCGCATTTTTTGATACTCTACATCGGAGCGGAGAATGGGTTCGTCTCCTACCATCCATACCACCTCGTCTACCACATTGTTTTGGGCTTTCAACCCAATGCAAGAAACAAGAGCCATAGCCCCGGTTATTGCTACATTCTTCAGCTTTTTGTAGTTATTCATGGGATGCGAATACTATTGAGTGATTTGCTTAATTGGCTTGCTCAGAGATGAATTTAATACGGATTAAACGAAGCTCTTCTAAAGAGTAAACGTCTCCAAACTCTTCTGCAACGGTATCTATTTGATCGGATTCAGAGCTCTTCAAAAAGTCATATACCTCATTGACATCATCATCACTCATAAGCTCGTAGATGATATAGTCTATGTTTATACGTGTCCCCGAATAGACAATCTGTTCGATTTCGTTGAGCAATTCGTCAATATCGAGGTTGTTGGCAAAACCAATTTCTTCCAATGGAATGCGTCTATCCAACTGTTGGATGATGGCAATTTTTACTTTCGATTTATTGGCAACAGTGCGCACTCGGAAGTCCATGGGACGTTCTATCTCGTTGTCCTGAACGTGTTGGCGTATGAGACGAAGAAACTCTTCTCCGTAACGGCTTGCCTTTCCGGCACTCACTCCGGGGATATTTTGCAATTCTTCTTCCGTAATAGGGTAGAGCGTTGCCATTGCTTTTAGGGTAGCATCCTGAAAAACAACATAGGTAGGTACCTTTAGTTGTGCTGCGACATTTTTTCTGAGATC
>JBGZIN010000082.1:0-37450 GCA_041848345.1 Porphyromonas sp. | reverse complement strand
GTAAATCCGATAATAATGGGGTAGGGAATGAAGCGAATAACTCCCCCCAAACGGAGAAATCCCAAAAGTAAGAGGATCAGTCCTGCCATAAAGGTCGCTATTGCCAACCCTTCCACTCCATGCTGTTGGATAATGCCGTAAACAATTACGATGAAAGCACCGGTGGGACCGCCTATTTGTACGGAACTACCGCCCAAAAAAGACACAATGAAACCCCCGATGATAGCCGTGATGAGTCCCTTTTCAGGGCTTACTCCCGAGGCGATACCGAAAGCTATGGCCAAGGGTAGAGCAACGATGCCGACGATGAGACCTGCCATGAGGTCTTTGGCAAACTTTTCTCGATTGTATTCTCGGATACTTTTGAATAATTGAGGAGTGAAAGCACTCCTTAGGGAAGAGAGACGTTGGTTAAGCATCATTTCTTAAATGGGGTTTTGCAATGGAAAATTTCTTATGGAGGTATTTGAAAAGGATTAGTTGTTGAAATCGAAGTTGATCCCCAAACGTAAAGTCATGGGGTTGATGGGATAGTGCGCCAAAGAGAAGCGTTTGGAGGGTTGCATGATCAGCTCTGTGGCATTGTGAAGCATCAAGAAGAAGCGTACGCGCTGCACCTTAAAGTTGGCAAAGAGATTGATCATTGGATAGTTGCCCACAAGCACTTCCCGTTGGTTGATGAATTGCTGTGTGGCAGGTTCGTAGTAGGGAGCATAGTACTGTGTGTGGAAATAACAGTCTGCTCCGATCTGTGTGCGCATCACTTTAGCCACGTAGAAATGGAGATATAGAGAGCCATATGCCGAAAGCGATGGCAGAGGCATTACTTCTTGATTGCTTGATATTTGATAGGACCCTTCCAACTGCCATCCGAGTATGCCCCAATGGTATTTGTGCCGCAGTCGCCCCTCGAGTATTTGCAGAGGTTGGTCGTGCTGTTGCGGAAATCCATCGGGTTTGATGTAGATATGGTTGCCGAGCGTTGCCGAGTTGAGCGAAACGGAAGTACCCCATTGAGGTGCCGAGAGCGTTCCTCCAAAAGAGAGCCGCTGCGTATAGGCAAACTCTTGATCCCAGCGAAAGAATGTACCATGATGGTGGCGTAACAGGTAGGGTGGTCTGTCGATATAAAATCCAAAATCGGCATCCACCCCAAAAGGTATCTTACCGATCTTTAACGCTGTTCGTATGGAGCCATCAAGGTGCAATGCCCCGATGTTGCTGCCCAAGAGAGCCACTTCGCCACCGGCATCAAAGTTGAGTCCTTTTCCCGTGGTGCGCTCTATCCGTCCGCCGACGAATGTGGAAAACTCTCGATGAACGTTCTGTCCGGGTATGGAGTCTCTCTGAAAAAAGGTGCGGTTTTCCAGTCGTGCATAAGCTGTTAATCCGAACTTCATCCAGGGACGAAACCCTTCACGCAAAGAGAGGGCAAGTGTATTGGATATTTGCGTCATCCGTATGGAGTCGAAAGGAAGCACCATAAGCGTGTCTTGCTGTCTGCTGCTTTTTCCCTCCCAAATGTAGGGATAGGAGCGTTGATATACCGACTGAAGTTCGCTGTAACCGCCTTTGTATAGGCGCACCCCACGATCATAAGCGAAGCGATGGCTGATGCTTCCGACAGGCACGAAGAGCGTTGTGTCTTGGTGGGTTACCTTGCCGTTGGGGAGTTTGCTGCCGCTTTTGAAACTTCTATTGCTCCCCATGTTGAAGCGGTGAGCGGCAAAGACGTGTCCCACGAAGAGTGTATTGCCCACGCCATTGGGATAGCGCACGGGGATTTCGATCGATTGTAGATTGCTCCGTCCCCCACCATAGCCCGAGGGATTATTGATATATTCATCATCTTTGATCCCCCCATTCTCATTCATTCGTAAATAGTTATTCCCGGCAGAAACGTACAATTCGTATCGAGGAAGAGACAGACTCCCGAATAGGCGGTAGCTGACTCCTTGAGACAAATTGCCGATATATTGTCCTCGAGAAAGTGTATAGTTAAAATCGCCTCCCAAGGAAATCGGTTTGCCGATATTGAGAGCCATGGTCATATCCAGTTCTTCTTCTCGCTGATTGGAGGCTCCATTCCGTTGATAGAGCATATTGGTATAGGGCGACTGCGTATTGTAGAAGCGCAGAGAAGAAGTACTGTAAAGAATGCCTCGGTAGGGAACTCCGAATATGAAAGGTTGGGGAGCAATGCCTCGATCGAAAAAGGTTTTGCTGTGTCGAGGTCCTATCAGGTTGCCATTGTAACCTATTGCCAAACCTTTTCCTTCTACGATGGTGGTACGGTAATAATCCAAGGCAATGGTATCCACGTCGCTCTCATAGGGCATGCCCGTTATGGAATGTAACCTAAAGCCCCGAAACGTTTCGCCTCGGTTGATCAGCTCCACATCCCCCTCTTCCGCTTCTCCCTCGATAAAATAGCCGGTTTGAGCTTGAAGGGAAGCCCTGCTCCCTTGTTCCAAAAGTAAAAGAACGAGCAGTAAAAAGCCCATCGCTATGGAAGATCGTATCCTGAGTGGAGCAATGAATGAGGGGAATATGCAGGAACAATTCATACTTTTTGCTGTGTTTGTTTTAATAAACAAAGGGATTTGTCTGACGAGAAAACAGATCAGTTGCGCACGGTTACTCCTTGGGACGAAGATTGTACATTGTAGCGTCTCAGTGGCGTTTGGGCAGGTGGAGCCACGGGACTTCCATCGCCATATTGTATGCTAAAGCGACTTTTGCATTCGGGACATTCTGCTTCGTATTGCTCATTGACGAAGACTTTTACCGCCCTCTTACGTTCATGGGGGCAGGACAAATCATAAGCGTAATAGACTCCATTTTGCAGAAGAGAGTGTATGATAAGCAAGCCTCCATAGCCGATGGCAGAGTTGGCTGTTTCGGTTCTTTCCACACGCAGATGCCCTCCGGGGGGGATTAAGGCTTTCCCCACAGAGGAGGAGAAGTCCACTTGATAATATACCGGATGGGGTGGAATGGGGCTTTCTGTCTGATAGATACAACTGCTCGATAGATACAAAAAAAGACTAAATGCCGAGAGGAGAGGAAGTGCGATCCTTCTCTCGACCAATAGTCTTTTCAGTGTGAATGGGCTATCCGCTTTCATCACTTATAGGGTATATTGCTGAGTAACTCGGCTATTTTTTCGACGCCTTCGGTCATGGGTTTAGCCACCATGGCACGAGCAAATATGGGCACATCGGCTTCCAGTGTCAGGGTGAGTGAAGTCGTTTCCTCCGATAAGGGAGTTAGCGTAAGGCTTAAACTCCCCCCTACGGGAGCATTCTTGGGTGTTAAGCGTACGAAAGAGGGGGCTTCGCGTTGCACGATGGATAACTCGATTTCCCCTATTATCCCTGTATGTAAAGAGCAGGTATTCTCATCTTGCACGGAGAGAGAGACACCGTTGAACGCTTCCTTTTCTGCCAATGGGCGTAGGTTTTCAAAGTTGGAAACTTTGTCAAACACAATTGCTATGGGGGCATTGATCGCTTTGGGTGTGCTGCTGATTGTCATTATATTGGGTATCGAATGCAGAGATGTGTAACCTTTTTATTTGCCCCAATTGGCAGGATCTTTGCGCCATTCTTGCAGCACCTCTTTCACTTCGTGGGCAATGTACCCCGTTCGGAGTGCCTCTTCAATCACGGCGTTGTAGTTACTCAAAGTGTGCATCGCCACGCCTGCTTCGGCAAAGAGTTGCTCTGCCACCTCAAACCCGTGGGTATATACGGCATAAAGACCGAGTATTTCTGCTCCTGCATCACGCAACGCTTCCACCGCCTTGAGGCTGCTACCACCCGTCGAAATAAGATCTTCCACCACGAGTACTCGGCTGTTTTCGGGCAAATATCCCTCAATGAGATTTTTCATGCCGTGGTCTTTGGCTTGTGAGCGCACGTAGACAAATGGAAGGTTGAGTGCATCTGCCACGAAAGCCCCCCAAGAGATGGCACCGGTAGCTACCCCTGCGATCACTTCGGTTTGAGGGTAGAGATCTTTAATAGCTTTTGCCATGGCCATCTTTATATAGTTCCGAGCTTCGGGGTAGGAGAGGGTGCGGCGATTGTCGCAGTATATGGGCGATTTCCATCCCGATGCCCAAGTAAAAGGCTCTTTTGGGCTGAGGCGCACTGCCTCCACTTGCAATAAATATCGTGCTACGGTTTGTTCTGTTCTGTGATCCATGCTCTTGCTTTGTATATTGTTAAATGGAATAAATATCTAATTGTACGTGCTGCTATTTATTCAGCAAATCGGGTCGCAACTTTTGCGTTCGTTCGAGGGCTTGCTCCTGTTTCCATGTCTCTATTTTGGCTTGATGTCCGCTTAGTAAAATGTCGGGCACGCGCCAACCTCTGAACTCGGCAGGGCGTGTGTATATGGGCGGAGCCAACAAATTGTCTTGAAAAGTGTCGCTGAGAGCACTCTCTGCATCGCCGATCACACCCGGCAATAGGCGTACGATGGCATCCGTCATTACAGCTGCGGGTAGTTCTCCTCCGGTGAGTACGTAATCTCCTATGGATATTTCACGGGTGATAAAGTGTTCACGCACACGATGATCAATGCCTTTATAGTGTCCGCATAGGATGAGGATATTCTCTTTGAGGCTTAGCTCGTTGGCAACGGATTGGTTGAATTGCTCTCCGTCCGGCGACGTGTAAATAATTTCATCGTAGCCACGCTCTTTGCTCAGGCTTTCGATGGCATTGGCAATGGGTTCAATACCAATGATCATGCCTGCTTCTCCCCCATAAGGATAGTCATCCACCCTGCGCCATTTATCTGAAGAATAGTCTCGCAAATTGTGCAGATTGATTGATACGCGTCCCTCACGGACAGCCCTCCCCACAATGGAAATGGAGAGAAGTGGTTCAATCATCTCGGGAAGTATGGTAATAATATCTATGTGCATCATCGAATGCAAAATTACTCTACAAAGGTAACAATATCAGAGTAATGAGGAAAATAGTGTAATTCCCGTTCAGGAAGAGGGCGATTGCGTTGGATACGTCTGCCCTGAGCATTCCCTTTGTATGACTATTGCATGACGAAAATTTATTTGTGGGTGTGTTATATTCGTCTATTGTATACTTGTCTGTTGCTCCAAGAGTTTTTGGATGGTATTTGCCTCATCACGTAGGCGTGCCGCTTCCATAAAGTCAAGTTCTTTGGCAGCGGCGTACATCTTTTTGCGCGTATTTTCGTAGAGGCGTTCCAAATCGCTCCGATTCATTTGTTGTACAACAGGGTCTTGGATATTGCCTGTTTCCTCGGGTTCTATATAGGCGTGGGCAAAAACGGGTGAAATCGGTGCACCCTCTTTTCCTTTTACCAAGCTGATACCTCCTTTTCGCACCTGTCGGGGAGTGATATTATGCTGTTTATTGTAGGCAAGCTGCTTGGTACGTCTTTCTGCCGTTTCTTCGATGGTACGCTGCATACTATCGGTGATTTTATCGGCATAGAAGATAACTTTCCCCTCCAAATTGCGTGCTGCACGCCCGGCGGTTTGGGTCAAAGAGCGGTGTGAGCGTAGAAACCCTTCCTTGTCTGCATCCAATACAGCCACCAAAGAAACCTCGGGAAGATCCAATCCTTCGCGCAACAAATTGACCCCGACCAATACATCGAAAACACCGCTACGCAATTCATCCAATATACGAATGCGATCCAACGTGTCCACATCGCTATGGATATATGCCGTGGCTACACCTACCCTTTGGAGATAATCGCTGAGTTCCTCTGCCATGCGTTTGGTCAGTGTGGTTACCAAGGTACGTTGATGCTTCTCTTTTCTTTGGTGGATTTCTTCGAGTAAATCGTCTATTTGATGCTCAATGGGGCGTACTTCAATGATGGGGTCGGGAAGCCCTGTCGGTCGGATGATCTGCTGCACGATGACGCCTTGGCTTTTCTCCAATTCATATTCTGCGGGAGTGGCACTTATGTATATTGAGAGGGGTGTCAGGTCGTTGAATTCGTCGAACGTCAAAGGGCGGTTGTCCATCGCTGCCGGAAGACGAAATCCATATTCCACCAAGGCTTTTTTGCGAGCTTTATCGCCCCCATACATGGCACGTATTTGGGGTATGGTAACATGGCTTTCGTCGATAACGAGCAAAAAATCTTCGGGAAAATAGTCGAAAAGACAGAAAGGACGTGCGCCTTCAGGGCGCCCATCGAAGTAGCGAGAGTAGTTTTCGATACCACTGCAGTAGCCCATCTCTCGGATCATCTCCATATCGTAGCGCACACGCTCCCAAAGTCTTTGAGCTTCGTAGTGTTTACCGATATCTTCAAGTTCTTTCACCCGAAGGGATAGGTCGCGCTCGATCTCCATCAAGGCTACTTTTGTCTGTTCTTTGGTCGTAACGAAAAGATTGGCAGGGTGGATGTTGAGCGTGTCCAAACGCCCTTTCCGTTCGCCTGTTTTGGGATCAATGATGCTTATGTTACTGATTTCATCGTCCCAGAGTTCTACTCGATAGGCGATGCCGTCATAGCCTTCCACAGCGGGGAATATATCTACCGTATCTCCTTTGGCACGGAACGTGCCGCTTTGGAAATCGACTTTGTTGTTTACGTAATGTGCTTCTGCCAAGAGACGCATCAGGTCGTCTCTCCCGATTTGTTGTCCTTGGTAGAGGGTTATAATACGCTCCGAATAGGCTCTCGGATCTGCCATACCATACAGACAAGAGACGGATGCCACCACGATAATATCCTTCCGACCTGACAGGAGAGAAGCTGTGGTCTTCAGCCGCATCCGCTCAATCTCGGCATTGATCGCCATATCCTTTTCGATATATGTATCGGTTGTTGCCAAGTAGGCTTCCGGTTGATAGTAATCGTAGTAGGAGACGAAATACTCGACGGCATTTTGAGGAAAGAACGTCTTGAATTCGCCGAATAATTGGGCTGCCAATGTTTTGTTGTGGCTGATGATGAGCGTCGGTTTGTTGAGTCGGGCAATAACGTTGGCTATGGTAAAAGTCTTGCCGGAACCGGTTACACCCAACAAGGTTTGGGCAGGAAGTCCCATTTCGACCCCTTCCACAAGCTGTTGTATGGCTTCGGGTTGATCACCCGTTGGCTGAAATTGACTGCATAATTGATACTCCATAGGGCTGCTGATGAAGAGGTGACTGCCTCGATAGGGGAGAATTATATGGTTGTGCGCTTTGTCTTACTTTATCCGCAGGGTGCATTGGCTCTCGATGTACTCATTCGATGCTATGTGCACACTCTTCTCCAGTAGAAGAGGTAAGGAACGGTCTTCTTGATGGTGCAGCAAGAGAATATCGCCCACGTGAATAATGTTCAGGCGAGACATTCGTTCGATGGCGGTGCGTATCTGCATCTCGGTAATGGGCTGTGTGCAAAGAGGAGTTGTATCGTCCGTTTGCCAATAGGCAAGTGTGTAGCTTTCTGCCAACTCTGTATAGGGAGTAAAGCCGTCTGCCGCAGAGGCATATTCAAAAGCTACTGCCTCTTCCCAGGGAGCCGAATTGGCTTTCTTTCGTTCCAACAGTTGCGGAGCAATGAGATCAAATCCCACGCCTATTGCTTGAATGTATCGGTGTGCAAAGCGGGCAGCGACCTCTTTGCCCGTACGCCCAATGCGTAGCGCCAATGCCGGTCGGGCAACATACGGTTCAGATGTATCAGGGATGAAAAAAGGATAGTTGGGACGAATAAGTGCCTCTCCCTTATAGTAATAATGATCCAATACCCCTTGTTGAAAAACAAAAGAGAATATTTTCATAGGTATCGTTGCTTATATTCCGTCAATGTGATCCCTTGAGCGTCCTTTGTCGATTGGATAATCTCCCCACGAGAAAGCCCGAAAAGCTCCCAATCAATGCTCAAATCGGGGTCAAAGGGCGATAGTGAGCATTCATCCGATGGGGCATATTTATTGTCCACTTTGTAGGAGAAAACAGCCCACTCACTAAGAACCAAAAAACCATGTGCAAAGCCCCGAGGAATGTAGAGCTGCTCTTTGTTTACATCGTCCAATTTGCGGAGGACATATTGCCCAAAATAGGAAGAATGAGGGCGCAAATCAACTGCCACATCAATCACACATCCATATACACAACGCACCAATTTGGCTTGAGCATTCTCCACTTGTAGGTGTAGTCCTCGCAGCACGCCTCGTTGAGAAACAGACTCATTTTCTTGGATGAACGGAGTGGGACAAACCGTGGCATGAAACTCTTCTGCACGGAAAGTCTCTGCAAAGGAACCTCTTTGATCTCCAAAGATTTGCGGAGTTATAACCCATACGTCGGGGATATGAAGAGGGGTGTATTGTATCATAGGCGCATTATTCTAAAACGGTAAACTCGGTTCTGCGGTTCAATTGATCGCAAAGGGCTTGTATTTCTTCGCTTTGTTGCAATATAAACTCCTCATCCAAGGTGGTCCCTTCCTGCAATTGGGGGTAGAGTTGATGCAGTCGGGAAGTGATTACTCGAGGGCGACTCTTGCCGTATCCTTTGGATTGCAGACGCTCCAAAGCGATGCCGTGCGTGGAAAGATAGTCGATGACCGACTGTGCTCTTCGGTTGGAAAGAGCCAAATTGTAGGCATCGCTCCCTTTGCGGTCTGCATGGGAAGAGATTTCGACATGGACTTCGGGGTTGTCTTTCAAGATGCCCACCATGGTTTCCAAGTCGTTTATACTCTCGTCTTTGAGCGTTGCTTGGTCAAATTCGTAGTACACATCTTGGAACACTTCCGAACGTATGCGAGATGCCAATTGAAAATCGATTTGGTAGGTAGCGTCTTCCGTGGCAGGATCGGTCTTAAATTCGGAATAGCGGTTCAGATAATTTTCAGCTTCGGCAAGAACAACATAGTGGGTGCCTCCCTCTAAATCAATGGAATAGTAGCCGTCCTCTTTGGATGATGTAATGATTTGATCTTCGGGATTATGCTCACTTACCAAATGGATGATGGCTCCTTGTATGGGATTTTCTTCTCGATCAAAAACAAACCCTTCCAAAGTGGTGCGGATGGCGTATTGCTTGAAACTGAACAGGTGTGGGTATCCTCTGGCATCGCTTCGGGAAGAGGACAGGTAACCCTCTGCGGAAAACTCCTTGCCGGGAGTGGGGTTGAAAACAATTCCGTAGTCGTCTTGAGGAGAATTGATTGGGGCTCCGAGATGGCTGACTTGCCACGATCCCGAGGAGGTTAATTGAGCTTTGTAAAGGTCGTATCCCCCCAATCCAACGTGCCCGTCCGAAGCAAAGTAGAGCGTGCTGTCGCCCACCATTACGGGGCTTATCTCATTGCCTTTGGTGTTGATGGCGGCACCAATGTTTGTGGGGGTGGATGTCCCGATCTCTTCTATGGCTATGGAATAGATGTCTTTACCTCCATAGCCACCTTCGCTTACGAAGAAAAGAGTTTTTCCATCGCTCGAAACGGTCGGGTGAGCTGCCATTTTGAGCGAATCGCTCCAAATCTTCACTTCTGTTCCCGCACTCCATCCGCCTTCTCCACTCTTGGACGAACGGTATATTTTGGCAGTTCTGTCATAGAGATCGTCGCTTTCGGCATAGGTGTAGTATAGCTGCGATCCATCGGGCGTTATGCAGGGCATCCCTTCGTCTGCCGGAGTGTTTATCCCTCCGGCAACGCTATCGACTTTTGACCATTTTCCTTGTGCATCTTGTGCCGTGTAGTAGAGATCATTGGGCTTTTCACCTGTGATTAGGCTGTTTTCCACTTCCGGATCGCGGTTGCGTGCCGAGGAAAAGTAAAAGGCTTTGCCATCGGGAGTAAAGCATCCCCCAAAATCACTCCTTGAGGAACTTAATTCCTTGGCAGGGCGTAGGTGAAAACGAAAAGGATTGCTCTTCAGGGTACTTTGTCGGTCGGCACTCTGTACTCCCAATGATGCAAAAAAATCGTTGGGAACAAGGGTGAGGTACTCTTGAAAATCCTTGCCGAAATTTTTGTTCTTAGCGATGATTTGCTGCATTTGGGCTATACGAAGAGCCAAAATAGTGTCCGGATAGTGGTAATTGCGTGCCGATAAATAGGCGCTTTGAGCACGTTGCACATTGCGAGCCAAACGGTAGTTTTCTCCCGCTTTGAAAGCGAAGTATGCCTTTTTCTCGGGTTCTTTACGAGGCGTTCTACGGTAAAGTTTGTCGTACAGATCGGCAGCTTGAGCATATCGCCCTGCTTGATGTGCCCATTCGGCATCCTTCACTCGAACGGTTTTGCACGCAGGGAGAAGTAGCCACACGGCAAGAAGCAATAATACAGAACCATACCATTTGCGCATTGTATAGCCTATTCTATGCCAATCAGTTTGTGTAGTTGTATGCTTAGCCGCCATTGAGGGTGTTGTTTTATGTATTCGATACAAGCATTCAACGCAAGAGGTAGGCGGTTTATTGCCCCTTGTTCGATGCTGAAAATGGGGCTTAGAAAGTAATTTTCAGCCTTAGGAAGCGTTTCTATCGCAGGAGGAAGCGGAGCATCGGCTCCGAAAGGGAAACGCCATTCATGCACACCATGCGGAAAGTTGTCCCATAGTAGCGACAACGCTTCGGGCTTGGGACTGCACGTGATGTAGTCCAAGTTGCTCGGGACGAGGCGAGTGCCGTTGGTTTCGATACTCTGTCTGTACCCTCTTTGATGAAAATAATCGACTATTTCCTCTGTAAGAAACAGAGAGGGTTCTCCCCCAGTCCAAAGGATATTGTGTGCCGGAAAGGAACGGATGGAAGCGTAGAGCTCGTCAAGAGTCATGCTTTGATGGGTGTCGAAACTCGTGTCACAATAGGAACAACGCAGGTTGCAACCCGAGAAACGAATGAATATCATGGGGATGCCCGTCTGTGCACCCTCTCCTTGGAGAGAGTAGAAGATCTCGTTGATAGGCAATTTCATCGTTATGGTTGCTTGCTATACGTGGCGCTGCATTTGGCAGTTTCTTCCACTCTGCAAGCCACAAGCGATACTCCTGTGTCCTTTAATAATGCGGGTCCGACCTCCTCCACGAGGTAAGATGCCATTGCTTCAGCCGTGGGGTTGAAGGGCACAATAACGAGGTCTTCGGGTACGATCTCTGTAAGAGATGGCAGTAGAGGGTCTTCGCTCCAAAGCATCATTTTGTGATCCCAATGGGTTTCCAACCACCCACATAAGAGAGCTTTGATAACGCCAAAGTCTATGACACGCCCCAATGCATCTACTTGCCGTGCCGAACAGATGAAATGAATGCGGTAGTTGTGTCCATGCAAATGGCGGCACTTGTGCTCGTGTCCCACCACTCTATGCCCCATGCTTATGTCGTGATAACGCTCTACGGTTAGTAAAGGTTGATATGTATTCTTTTGTTCCATCGTTTTCGTTCTCAAAGTTACGATAATCTTCCCAACCATTCTGTCGATCAGAGTTTTTTATGCCTTTCTTTGATGGCAGTGGTGTGTGCTTTTGAGTGCATATCTCGCCTGAGGTATGCTGTTGGGTGCAAATGCCGTTCGCAGTTGAGATATACAGTATGAGTCCGATGGAGAAAAGATTATCGTGGCAGTTTGTTCACACGGCGGATGGGCAGTTGTTCTCAAGCATCTGTCCTATTGTCGCTCGACAAAGTAATCGGTAAAAAGAGGCTTGTTTTAATGCTTGATTAAGAGTTAGTTGTCTTCTTTTGCAATGTGTGGAAAATTTGTATGCATACAAAACCAAATTTGTATGCATTCAAAAATGATTTTGTATGCATTCATTTCGGAGTTTGTATGCGATGAAAAAAATAACATCATGCGATACACATTCAAGAGAGAGCCGTTCCCAACAAACCGCACATGTCTCCGAAGTAGGAGAGCTATTCGACAAAGCAAAAAAAAGAGAAGCAAACAATTGCTCCTCTTTCTGCATTAACTATAAATGTTGTCTCACAAGGATTCGAACCTTGACAAACAGAACCAAAACCTGTTGTGCTACCATTACACCATGAGACAAAGCCAAAAGCATACTCCCTCTGTGAGTTTGCGACTGCAAAGGTAGATAAACTTGTTGGATTGAACAACACCTGCTCGAAAATATTTTCGGACAGCATCTCCCATTGACTCCCCATCGGACGAAGAAAATAACCTCCTCTGTTTGTGCTATACTCTTTTGTATAAGTGGGATAGAAGCATACTCTTGCCCAAAAAACGAGTTCGTTAAATCTTTATGATGACGAGCGCACTGACCTTATTTTATATCGTTATTCCCGAAAATAGAGGTGAATAGTTGCTTTTTATTGCGGAGAGTATCGAAAATTTGCCGACTCTTTTTGCCCTGTTTCAGGCGTAAAAGGGGAGCGATAGATGGAGATGAAAAAGTTTTTGGCAAGAAGAGGTTCTTAATATTTTTGGATAATCTTGTTAAAGTATATATCTTTGCGTGGTTAAATGGGTTGGTATGGACTTTTTTGATTTTGACTTAGAAGATGCTGTTTTAGATGGTCTCGAAGCGATGAACTTCGTTACGCCTACCCCTATACAAGAGGCTGCTATCCCTCCGCTTCTGTCGGGTCGGGATCTGCTCGGGTGTGCGCAAACAGGGACCGGAAAAACGGCTGCTTATCTGCTACCCATCATCAACAGAATTTATTTGGGAGAGTTTCGAGACGATTCCATAAAGGCTATCATTATGGCTCCCACTCGAGAATTGGCTCAGCAAATCGACCAACAGATAGAGGGTTTTGCCTACTATCTATCCCTTTCCTCCACAGCTATATATGGGGGAACGGATGGCGTAGTTTGGGCTCAAACTCAGCGTAGTTTGGAGAAAGGGACCGATATTGTCGTAGCTACTCCGGGGCGTCTAATATCGATGCTCAATTTGAATATGGCAGACATCTCGAAGACAGCCTATTTCGTGATTGACGAAGCCGATAGAATGTTGGATATGGGTTTCTATGACGATATAATGAATATCTGTCGTCAGCTTTCAAAGGAGTGTCAAATGGTGCTTTTTTCGGCAACAATGCCCCCCAAAATAGCTGGTCTGGCAGAAATGATTCTCAAAGATCCCGTTCGCATAGAGCTCTCGGTGTCGAAGCCCCCTGCTACCATCAAGCAATATGTATCCCTCTGTTATGAGGGGCAGAAGTTGCCCGTCGTGAAAAAGATGTTAGGCAATGGGGAGTTGGTTGCCAAGGGCGTGAAAACGGTGCTCTTTGCTTCATCAAAGCTGAAGGTCCATCAATTGGCACAAGCCCTTAGAAAAGAGCATTTGAATGTTGAAGAAATGCATTCCAATCTCTCCCAAACGGAGCGAGACACGGTAATGCGCCGCTTTAAGACGGGGGCTTTCGATATACTTGTTGCCACAGATATTGTTGCCAGAGGCATTGATATAGATGATATAGAGCTTGTGGTCAATTACGATATGCCCAAAGATCCGGAAGACTATGTGCATCGGATAGGGCGCACGGCGAGAGGTAATGCCGATGGAGGTACGGCTTTTACGCTCGTTACCGATCGAGATTTGCAGGCTTTTTATTCATTGGAGCGTTTCTTGGGGTATGAAATCACGCAACTTCCCGTGGAAGAAACGCTGGGTGCGACACCTTTATATGCACCCGGAGAGAAGAGAAAAAATACTCCGCGCAGTAGGTCGAGAAGAAGGAAATCTTCGCCTCGCTCTTCGGTCTCAGCCTCTAAAAAAAGCGATAATTCAAAGACTGATAAGGAAAAATCTATACCTAATAATAATACTAAGAAGAAGAGTGTGTCTACACGCAGGAAACACGCTCAAAAACAACGTGAAAAGGATTTAACAACCAGGAACTATGAAAAACAAACAAATGAGTGAACCGACCAATCGCTCGGTGCATCAGCCCGCTCTTATTCGGGAGATAGACCCCAATACCAAAGTAGGTCAAACTAAACGGAAAATAGTAGCTTATTGTATAGAACATGGTCCCTCTACAATAACGGATTTGGCGCATCATCTCATGCTGAGTGCCCCCACGGTAACGAAGTTTATCGGAGATTTGGAGGCAAGTGGTAGCATCATGAGCTATGGCAAGTTGGAGACGCACGGTGGGCGTTACCCCTTCTTGTATGGCTTGCATCCCGATGCAGGTAGCTTCATCGGTGTGGATGTGCAGTACAATAAACTCAATATCGGTTGTATGGATATTGTGGGCAATATCCTCAAAACGGAGTATGACATTCCTTTTGAGTTACAAAACCAATCGGAAAAGGTAGACGAATTGATTGCCATCATCTTGGGTTTCATTGAGCGGAATAAAGTGGATACATCTCATCTGCTCAACGTTAATATCAATCTTCCCGGGCGCATCAACTCAAAGACAGGATATAGCTATACTTTCTTTGCAGATCTCCAAAAAGAGCTTTCTCTTGCCGAGATATTGAGCCAAAAGTTGGGATTTTTTGTTACCATCGACAACGATACACGCGGCTTGGCATACGGAGAGTATATGCAAGGCGTGGGAGCACATAAAGAAGCCAAAGAGGTACTGTATATCAATCTAAGCTGGGGCTTGGGGTTGGGAATTATTCTCAATGGGAAAATATACACAGGCAAATCGGGCTTCAGCGGAGAGTTTGGGCATATAAGCATCTTTGATAATGAAATCCTATGCCAGTGTGGAAAGAAAGGATGTATGCAGACCGAAATCGGAGGGCATGCTCTGTATAGAGAAATTATAGAACGTATTCATGCGGGCGAAACCTCTATCTTGAGCGATCGAGTGCTTAAAGGAGAGGAGATTACATTGGCGCACATTATTAAAGCCATCGAACAGGGAGATGTTCTTTGTCTCGAAGTTTTGACTTCCGTAGGGCATAAATTGGGGCGTCAATTGGCAGGATTGATAAACATATTCAATCCGGAACTTGTTATCATAGGCGGTAGCTTGGCGGCAACGGGAGAGATTTTGCGCTTGCCCGTGGAGACTGTGGTGCGCACCTATACGCTGAATTTGGTGAGTAGCGATACGGACATTGTTGTGGCTGAGTTGGGTCAAGAAGCGGGGCTCATCGGAGCTTGTATGATAGCTCGTTCGAAGCGTTTTGAATAATTTCATCAAGGTTTGAGATTATCCTTGCACTTCGAAAAAAGACTTCCCACACGAAATGAAATAGAGTTTTTAGAGTGTAAGAGATATGATATTGAGTATTTTGCTCCTCATTGCAGGGCTTGCGATGATCGTTTACGGAGCTAATTTTTTGACAGATGGAGCTTCATCCATAGCCAAGCGTATGAATATATCGCCCTTGGTGATTGGTTTAACAGTCGTGGCCATGGGTACTTCCACTCCCGAATTGGCGGTAAGCCTCTCCTCTGCTGTGGCAGGTAAGTCGGATATTGCCTTGGGTAATGTGGTGGGAAGTAATATCTTCAACATATTGGGTATTTTGGGTATTACTGCCCTGATAAAGCCCTTGAGGGTGGCTGGAACTACTACCAAAGTGGAGATCCCCCTCCTTGTTTTGGTAACGGCAGTTGCGAGCGTCCTTTGTCTGGATATGCTTATTGACGGGGCATCCGCCAATATGATTACTCGTGCAGAGGGCTTGGTTCTTCTCGCCTTTTTTGCTCTATTTATGGCCTATACGATGTATATTGCACGTCGAGAAAGCGATAACTCAGAGAATGCACCTGTGGTGAAACAGTTTTCCACTCTTCTTTCTGTCGTGATGATATTAGGGGGACTGGGGCTTTTGGTTTTGGGCGGTAACTTCTTTACAAAAGGAGCGTCGGACATAGCTCGAGCCTTGGGAGTGAGCGAAGCTGTCATCGGATTGACTTTGGTAGCGGTAGGTACTTCTGTTCCCGAGCTGGCTACTTCATTGGTGGCAGCGCGTAAGGGACAGGTTGATATGGCTATCGGCAATGTGGTGGGGAGTAATATCTTTAATTTGTTGTTCATTTTGGGGGCAACCTCTCTTGTACAGCCTATTGCCATATCGGGCATAACGCTTGTAGACTATGCTGTGATGTTTCTTGCTGCAGTATTGCTTTATATGTTTACACTCTGTTTCGGACAACGTAGGATATTGCGTTGGGAAGGCTTATTGCTTTTATTGTGCTATGTGATTTATAATGCTTCGCTCCTTCTTCGATGAAGAGTGATGCATGTTTTCCTAATCTTTTTGATAATAAAGGGGCTGGCTTCCTGATTGAGGGAAATCAGCCCCGTATTTTTATTTTCGATAAAACAGAAATATCTTTGCTCGGTACGCTTGTTCTTCAAAAAGAGTATCAAATGATTTGAAAAGCAAGCTCCGAAATACAGTTGATCTATGGAGGGTGAAGTAATTAGCAACTATTCTTTTAATGTCTCTACCCCTGTCGAAATAGAGGCAAAATGCTTGGACTATCTTTGGGGCAAGGCAGATATGACGGGCAAAATGCATCGAACGGACTTCTACCACTTTATTTGGATAGAGGAAGGAGAGTTTTCCTTGAATGTCGATTTTGAGGAGCTACACCTCTGTAGTGGAGATGCTTTTCTGATTTCTCCCGGACAAGTTTGCAGCTTTTCTTTGGTGTACCGCCCTCAAGCCTTTTCTGTATTGTTTGTTCCCGAGTTTTTGGGAGAAGCGGCAACGGACACACAACTGCTTCATCATATTTCCAGGTCGAGTCCGCTTGATCAAAAGATAATACCTCTGCAAGGATTGCCTATTGGCAATCTGCTGCGACAGCTGATCATAGAGTTGCAGCGGGAGGCAGATGCTTATCAGATGGTCGTAGCCCGGAGCTGTTTGCGTATTCTTCTTGCAGAAGTGGCTCGCCGTATACCGCAAAACTTTGGAGTTGCCAATAGAATTGCGAATACTTTTTTTGATGCAGTTGAGGAGCGTTATAGTCGGCTGTACAACGTAAGCGATTATTTGTCTCTTCTCTCCGTGCAAGAGAAAGTACTCACGCAAGCAGTTCGTTCAGCCATTGGATTAACGCCCAAAATGTATCTTGATCAACGACGTATGCTTGAAGCGAAACGATTGTTGGCTTACAGCAAGCTGTCGATAAAAGAAATCGCTTTTACCTTGGGCTTCGATGAACCGACGAACTTCAATAAGTTTTTTCGTAAACATCTGTTTATCACACCGAATGAGTTTAGAAACCGCTATATAAAGAGGCTTTGAAACTTCGTTCGTCGCCATTTTGTTCCCTATTTTCAAAGGGTAAGTTATCTGTTATAGTCAATGCTTCTGACGAAGAGAGCGGAGATTTACCCTATAAGTACTCAAAAGGATAATAATTGCCTCGTTATGCGCCGGTATCTTTGCAGCATCAAAAACAATGAAAGGAGAAGATGATGACAAAGTTTTTTGCAATGCTGGCTACGAGTCTTATAGCCATCAATGGTGTAGCACAAAAGGTTAAAACGGAAATTAAAACGACAGAAACTATGACAAAGAAAGAACAAGTGGTAGCTCTCTTAAAGAGCATAGAAACAGGTGATGCCGCCCCAATAGCATTTATTGATGCAGAGCGTTATACACAGCATAATCTTGCTATTCAAGATGGATTAGAGGGTTTTGGTGCCGCTCTTGCTGCCCTACCTCAAGGCTCTGCGCGTGTTCATACGGTGCGTGCTTTTCAGGATGGAGAGTATGTTTTTACGCATACGGATTACAATTTCTTCGGTCCCAAGATCGGTTTTGATGTCTTTCGTTTTGAGAACGGGAAGATTGTTGAACACTGGGACAACCTTGTAGAAAAACCGACAGTTCCCAATCCGAGCGGACATACCATGATTGATGGAACAACGGAACTTAAAGACCTTGATAAGACACAGAGCAACAAACTTCTCGTGGAACAATTCGTGCGTGATGTGTTGATGGGACAAGCTCCTGAGAAACTTACAACCTATTTCGATGGAGACAGCTATATACAGCATAATCCTGCCATTGCAGACGGATTGTCCGGTTTGGGTGCCGCTCTTGCAGAAATGGCAAAGAGGGGTGTTGCCATGACCTACACTCAGTTGCATAAGGTGTTGGGCGAGGGTAATTTTGTTCTCACGATTAGCGAAGGTAGTTTTGCCGGTCAGCATGTGGCTTTTTATGACTTGTTTCGAGTGGAGGATGGCAAAATAGCCGAACATTGGGATGTGGTGGAACCTATTCTCCCTCGAGAAGAATGGAAAAATCAAAACGGTAAGTTCGGTTTCTGATACTTGCTGACTACGCAAAAACGAGCAGGTCGCAGCCTCTTCTTCGGATAGGGGACTGCGACCTGAGTTATTAAAGGAGGGTACAATTCGGGTTTCTATTCAGCCAATAAAGCGTTGTTTTGAAGTTGGTTTTAGTGCCTTGAGCAGTACAATTCGATTTCTATTCGGATAGCAAAACGCCACTACACACGAGAGATTGAGTTGATTGAAGGATTTTTTTTCAGCCCCTCGCACACTCGACGCACATCATCGGTATTGCGCACCATGACCTTAAAAGTCCCTCCAAAAACACCGCTATGCGACGATAGGTTTATACTGGTGATGCTTATGTTTATATCCTCACTAATGTATTGGATAATAGCGTTGAGAATGCCGATAGAGTCAATTCCGTTTATTTCAAAAGTCGTTTCAAACAGAGAGTTGGGATGATCGCCCCAAAGTGTTTGCACAATGCTATTGCCGGCACTGCTCTTCAGGCGCATGGCATTGGGGCAAGAGCGTTTGTGTATAACCACCTGTTCATCTTTTTCTATAAACCCAATGGTCTCATCCCCCAATATGGGAGAGCAGCAGGGAGCGATCGCATAGTTGGGCGTAAAGTTGAACTCCTCCAGCAGAAAAGGTTTCTTGGGATTGATCTTTGAGGAGGATGCTTCCTTTTCGGAAGAGGGTATTGACGCTTTATTCCCTTTGGAATAGCGGAACATACGCGTGAAGAAGTTTCCTTTGTCTCCCTCCTGAATGAGTTTTTTGAAACTGTCGGGTAGGGCGATGGATTTATTGCCTACGGCATAAAAGAACTCCTCTCTTTTGCGGAAGTTAAAGTAGTTTGCCACCTTATCCAAATGCGTTGTGGTAACGGTTTGTCCATCTTTTTGAAAGAGGGCGATAACTTCTTTTTCTCCCGAACTGATGGCTTCACGACGGCGTTTGCGCAGCACTTCGTCGATCATGGCACGCGCTTTGGCAGAGGTTACGTAATGCAGCCACTCGTGGGAGGGAAGCTGCTTTTCACTGGTGATGATCTCCACTTGGTCGCCATTTTGAAGGGTGTAGTTGAAAGGAACCAAACGGTGATTAACCTTGGCTCCGATGCAGTGTTTCCCAATTTCTCCATGTATGGCAAAAGCAAAGTCGAGTGCTGTTGCTTTTTGAGGAAGCGAGATCATTTTGCCTTTGGGCGTGAATACGGATATTTCTTCGGTGTATAAATTGAGCTTGAAGGTGTCCAAGAAATCCATGGAGTCCGGGGTGGGACTCTCCAAAATTTCGCGGATTGTGGCAAGCCATTTCTCCAGTTCGGAGTCCTCCTCAAACACTTCGGATTTATATTTCCAGTGGGCGGCAAACCCCAATTCGGCGATGTCATCCATCTTGCGGCTGCGTATCTGCACCTCTATCCATTGCCCATTGGGTCCCATTACGGTTGTGTGCAAAGCTCTGTATCCATTGCTTTTGGGGTTGGTAACCCAATCACGGATGCGCTCCGGTTTGGTGCGGTATATGTCGGTTATGCGTCCGTATATATCCCAGCAGAGGTCTTTGTCGTTGATGTCGGGGCGGCTTTCAAATATGATACGCACGGCATAGAGGTCATAGACTTCTTCAAAAGGAATTTTTTTCTCTTGCATTTTGTGCCAAATGGAATAGGCAGACTTTACCCGTGTTTTCATTTCGTAGGTAAGGTTCATGGCAGCAAAACGCTCTTTCAGAGGCTGTGCAAAATGCTCGAATATCTCATTGCGCTCCTCTTCGGATGCAGCGATCTGATTGGTTATGTCGGCATATTCACGAGGATGTTCTATGGCAAAGCTGAGTTCCTCCAATTCGGTTTTTATGGAGAACAGTCCCAAGCGGTGCGCTATGGGGGCATATATATAGAGTGTTTCGCCTGCGATCTTCATTTGCTTGGCTATGGGCATGGCATCCAGAGTGCGCATATTATGCAAGCGGTCGGCTATCTTGATGAGTATGACACGGATGTCTTCATTCATCGTGAGCAATAGTTTTCTGAAGTTTTCGGCTTGGGCGGACACATTCTCTCCTTGTTGAAACATATCGGAGGGGATTTTGGTAAGCCCTTCGACGATTTGCGCCACTTTATCTCCAAACATGGTGCGCAAATCCTCTGCCGTATAGTCGGTGTCTTCGATCACATCATGCAGCAGTGCACAGACAATGGAAGTGGAGCCCAATCCCATCTCTTCGCAGACGATGCGCGCCACAGCCAGCGGATGCGTTATGTAGGGAATCCCGCTTTTGCGCTTAACGCCGTCGTGTGCTTTGCGTGCGAGAAGGAAAGCCTTTTCTATGCGCTCCACTTTTCTTCTGTGCTTGGAATTCATGTAGGCTGTGATGAGCGCATTGTATTCCTCCATAATCATCCGATCTTCTTCTTCGGGTGTCAGGTGTACTGTCTGAGGAGTTTTGTTTGTCATTTGTTCCATAGAAAAGTACGCTTAAATGTAATCCTCTGTGCTATATGTTTCTTTGTGCCGAATATCAATTATTAAAAGAGTAGCCCTATGCGGGGCAAGGGGGCTCACAAGGGAAGCTTGTTCAGCTCGATCCACTCCGTTTCGGGGCTGTTGATGCGCAGATACTCTTTGAGATAGATTTCCGTGTCTTGCTCTATGGGGTTGCCGTCATTGCCCTGCGAAGCATACTTGTTGTACACGAACAATTCCAATTGTATCCCTCTCTTTGTGAGTGCTTCTATACTGAGCAACGTATGATTTATGCTTCCCAAACGCCCCGAAGAGACCAACGCAACGGGATATTCCCTCTCGGCGATGTAGTCAATCGTGAGCAACTTTCGGGTCAGGGGCACCATCAATCCACCGGCTCCCTCCATGAGTATGCGCTCATAGCCCTGTTGAGCGAGGGTTTGGGTGGCTCTGTCGATCTCTGCGATGTCTATCACCATTCCTTCCATCTCTGCCGCCAAATGGGGCGAGGCAGGATAAGGAAGCAGGTAACTGCATCGGAACGGCTCGGCTTTCTCTCTCTCTTCGTTGTGGGCAAAAACCAAAACTTTATCGTGTATCTCGAGGTCTTCGCTACGCCCGCAGCACCCTGTCTGAATAGGCTTTTGACTAATTACCCGCAGCCCTTTTTTCTGCATCGCTTCGATTAGGAAAGCGGTGGCAAAGGTCTTGCCTATCCCCGTGTCGATACCTGTTATGAAAAGAACTTTGTTTGCACTCATCGTTCTCTTTGACTGATAACTGAGTCTTTTGCAAAAGTAATATAAGTTTTGCTTGTCTCGTGAAAAGAACTCTCCTATCGGATGATAAACTACGCCATTAAACAGGGATAATGCGCTCTTCCAATGCACCCTTTGTGTGGATTTGTCGCCTGAGGAAAAATTGTGCGAGGCGAGAAAAAAGAGGATTGATGCCGATTATAAAATCGTTTTCTTTCGATTGATTTTTCATTTCAAGCTTTGGAAACAGTATTTCAAGTCTTGGAAATAATATTTCAAGCTTAGGAAATAATATTTCAAGCCTTGAAATAAACTTTTCCACACGAGCAATTGAACTTTGGAAGGCGAACAAATCACTTTTCCATCGCTATTGTTTCATTTACGGAAGCCATTCTCTGCCCCTGTGACAAGGATCGATATGAAGGTATTGTGCCGTACGGGATGATAAAAGTTCAAAGCATTCCCCCTTTTCTCTCCATAAATTTCGAGAGTCAGAAGTCCGATAAATGGTGCTGGATGGATGAGTATTCTTGCTTTTCCCCCCATAAATTCAAGAGTCAGAGGAAATATCGGCTATGCACGGTAGGAGGCTTCTTGGGGCGCAATGCTTATTAAAGATCCAAAAAGTACTACTTTTGCCCCGATGACTGAGATGAAAGTATCTAATAGAAACTATCAGGAGGCTTGGACACAGTTCAACGATTTCCTCGAAAAAGCGCATCGTGTGGTTATCTTCGGTCACAGATCTCCGGATGGAGACTCGATGGGAAGCACGTTGGCGATGCACCTTATCTTACAGGAGCGAGGGATGGAATCTTCCTTGGTTATGTCGGGAGCTTTGCCGAGTAATTTGTTGTGGTTGCCCCATGTGGAAAGCATCCTTTTGGAGGAGCGAGACGCAGAGAGCATCGATCGGGTTTTGGCACAAGCCGACCTTATTCTATGCTTGGACTTCAACGCCTTGTATCGAGTGGGTAAAAGTTTGGAGGAGCGTTTGCGCAGAGCTTTGTCGGTGCGCCCTTGTCCGGTACTTATGATTGACCATCACTTGGATCCGTTCGATGAGTTTTCTTGGCAGTGGAGTTGTCCGGAAGCCTCTGCCACGGCGGAGGTTATCACCCGATTGTTATGCCAGGCAGGAGGGGATGTCTGCATACCGCAAGCTGCGGCGACTGCCCTATTGACCGGTATCATGACCGATACGGGGCTCTTCAACCACAATTCATCTCGCCCGGAACTCTACGAAATGGTCGCTTTTTTGTTGCGCTGCGGAGCGGACAAGGATTTGATCGTGGACCAAGTTTTTCACAACTTCAAAGAGAAGCGGCAGCGTCTTGAGGGCTATATATTATATGAGAAAGTGAAGATTTGTAGGGAGATAAATGCCGCTTACTTTACGCTTTCGCTGGATGAGTTGGCTCGGTTTGATGTTTCCGCAGGAGACACCGACGGCATGGTCAATAAACCCCTGGACATAGAGGGGATTACTTGTTCGGCTTTTTTCAGAGAGACAACGGACGAGGGGATTAAAATATCACTTCGCTCGATAGGAGATATACCCGTAAATGAGCTTTCACGCCAATGCTACGGCGGTGGAGGACACAAAAATGCATCGGGAGGAGAGCTGCCCAATGCAACACTGGACGAGGCGGTGGAGCTGTTTCTGTTCTATATGAGAAAACATCATTCAGCATGAACTAACCATAATAACGTTTTATGAATACAACTTTTTCTTTGAAAACAAGGCTGCTATCCTACCTCTTGCCCTTGACCATAATGGGCGTTTTCACGCTTTCTTCTTGTCAAAAAGAGAAAGAAATAAAGTCTTTGACCGAGCTGCTTCGGGAGGAAGAGACGGCTATCGCTAACTTTATCCAATCGAACAACTTTACCATCGAAAACGGAGTGGAGGGGCAAAAGGAGTTCAAATCGGACGTCTTCTATAAGTTCGGCAATGGCGTCTATATATGCGTCATCGATAAGGGCGAAGAACTTGCCACACCCGAGAAGACACGAGTGAATGTCCGTATGAAAGGATATATGTTCCGTTCGGAACGAGAGTTGGCATTCGACAATCTGTCGAACGGAGGGTTTCAAGATTTGGAGTTTCTGTATGTAGATCGCTACAACAGAGGAGCGTTGCACTTTGTCAAATTGCCCTCAGCTCCGGGTTCTACCATAAGTTCTCTCATGTGCGAAGGGGTTGCTTTCCCCATGTCTTTGGTGGGCAATGGTGCCAAAGTGCGTTTGATTATCCCCTTCTCGGTGGGACCGGAGATGAACTATGAAACAGGTGTCTCCATGTATTGTCAGGAGGTGCGTTACGAGTTTTCCAAGTATTGAACGACTCCCGTTTGAGGAGAAACCCTATATTGAAAAAGTAAGAATTTAGAAACCCGCTTTCTTTTGTGGAATACAAGAAAGGGGGAAATACCTTTTTATCATGTCATTGATCAAATCTATTTCAGGCATCCGAGGCACGATCGGAGGCTCTGTACAAGAGGGCTTAAATCCTCTTTCAATAACTCGCTTCACGGCTGCTTACGGCACGTTTATCAAGCAGCACTCAGGGGTGGAAAGACCGTTGATAGTTGTGGGGCGAGATGCACGTATATCGGGAGATATGGTGCGCCGTATCGTAACGGGTACGCTCTCTTCTCTCGGTTGTGATGTGATGGATATAGATATGGCTACCACTCCGACGACGGAAATGGCAGTGGTGGGCTATAAGGCACAGGGAGGCATCATCATCACGGCAAGCCACAATCCCAAGCAGTGGAATGCGTTGAAGTTATTGGGTGGCAATGGAGAGTTTTTGTCCGATGCTGAGGGGCGAGAAGTGCTTGCCATTGCCGAAAGAGAAGACTTTTCTTTTGCCACGGTGGATCGTATGGGGCAGGTTTCCTCGGGTTCCTATCTCGAAGAGCATTGCCGCAAAATACTTGAATTGGAGGAAGTCGATGCCGAAGCAATACGCAAAGCAGGCTTCAGGGTGGCTTTCGATAGCATAAACTCCGTGGGCGGAATTGCCGTTCCTTATCTATTGCGCCAGTTGGGCGTGGAGGTAATTTTCCCACTCTTTGACGATCCCACGGGCGATTTTGCACACAATCCGGAGCCATTGCCACAGCATTTGACCGCTTTGTCCGAAACTGTGCGTGAGAACAGAGCCGATGTGGGCTTCTCTGTGGATCCCGATGTGGATCGATTGGCTATAATGGACGAAGAGGGCAATCCTTTCGGCGAAGAGTACACGTTGGTGGCTATTGCCGATTATCTACTTGGTTTTCACGGAGGCGGAAATACGGTTTCCAACCTTAGTTCCACCCGAGCATTGCGTGATGTTACGGAGAGCAACGGTCGAGGTAGGTATGCCACCGCTGCCGTTGGAGAGGTTAATGTCGTTACCAAGATGAAAGAGATCGAGGCGTTGATTGGGGGCGAAGGCAATGGTGGAGTCATCTTCCCGAAACTTCATGCCGGAAGAGATGCCTTGTTGGGAATTGCTTTGTTCCTCACCTTTCTTGCCCAAAAGCAGAAAAGTGTTTCTGCTTTACGTGCGGAGTATCCCAACTACTTCATGAGTAAACAACGTGCCGATCTGCCCGAAGGAACCGATGTCGGGAGTATACTTGCTCAGGTTGAGCAGATCCATGCGGAGTACAAACCCAATACGATCGATGGCGTAAAGATTGATTTCCCCACTTCTTGGGTACACATTCGTCCCAGCAATACGGAGCCGATCATTCGTATCTATACGGAGGCATCTTCCCAAGAGGAGGCAGATGCTTTGGCAGATCGTTTCAGAGAGTTGGTGTTGGAGTTATTGAAATAAGGAGGTAGCGTGGCACGAAACAAGAAACCCTTACCACTCATCGAAGATCTCCTCATAGAGCGCATTGCAGCCGAAGGGCAGTCGATTGCTTATTGGAATGAAATGGTTGTTTTTATTCCTTTCGGTGTGCCGGGCGATCGCTGTAAAGTACAGATTGTTCGTAAAAAGAAGAGTTATGCCGAGGGGCGCATTGTTGGGTTGAATGCTCCCTCTCCTCTGCGCATCGACCCGCGTTGCTCGCACTTTGGCGTTTGTGGTGGCTGTAAATGGCAACATCTTCCCTACGAAGAGCAATTGAAAGCAAAAGATACTCAAGTGCGCGATGCCATGGAGCGCATTGCCAAGGTGCCCATTGCAGAGTATCGTCCCATATTGCCTTCGGGAGAGGTCTATGCTTACCGCAATAAATTGGAGTTTACTTTTAGCAATCGTCGCTGGATAACGGAAGCGGAGATGACAACCCTCCCGGAGACTATCACCGAGGCGGAGCGTGCAGGCTTGGGATTTCACATCCCGGGAAAGTTTGATAAGGTCTTGGATATCGAACACTGCTTTTTAGGCTCCTCATTGAGTGATGAAATCCGTAGCTTTGTTCGCATTTTTTGCAAAGAACGCATCGAACAATATCCTTTTTTTGATCTTCGGGAACAGCAAGGTACCATGCGTACCCTCATGATACGCACGGCATCAACGGGGCATATAATGGTGTTGGTGGCTTTTGCTCAAGAAGATAAAGAGGCTCGAGAGGTTCTACTGCAGGCGATGGTAGAGCGTTTCCCGCAAATAACTTCATTGCTCTATGTAGTCAATACCAAGTGTAATGACACGATTGGTGACTTGGATGTGCACACATTCTTTGGACAATCCTACATCGAAGAGCAAATGGAAGATTTGACCTTCAGAGTGGGACCGAAATCTTTTTATCAGACGAATAGCAAGCAGGCATACAATCTCTACAAGGTAGCGAGAGAATTGGCAGGTTTGAGTGGTACGGAGGTTGTCTACGATCTTTACACGGGAACAGGTACGATTGCCAACTTCGTGGCTCGCAAGGCTCATAAAGTGGTGGGCATAGAGTATGTGCCCGAGGCCATTGAAGATGCTCGACTCAATAGTTTGATCAATAAAATAGATAATACCACTTTCTATGCAGGTGACATGAAAGATCTTTTGACGGATGATTTCATCGCCCGAGAAGGACGTCCTGATGTGGTCATAACGGATCCGCCTCGAGCAGGGATGCACCCCGATGTGGTAAAAACCTTGCTGCGCACAGCTCCTCAACGAATTGTATATGTAAGTTGCAATCCTGCCACGCAAGCTCGAGATGTGGCTCTTTTGGTCGAGGGTGGATATACGGTGCAAGTGGCTCAACCCGTGGATATGTTTCCCCATACGCACCATGTGGAGAATGTATTGCTCTTGGAACATTGTTAGTCCTTTAATACAGCAGATATGACGAAGAATTGGATACGAACTCTATGGTCCGAGCTTTTCATTTCGCTGGGTGCTTTGGGAGTGATAATACTCCCCATGAATACGATTGCTGCCAATGAAAAGATGCCTTACGGCAGGCAAATAGTGACTTCGTCTCTCTTGGATAGTGTTGCCGATATACCACAACGAGGCGATGCAACGCTTCAAATGGCAGATTCGATTTCCTCCTCTTCTTTGCTGCCCGCTTTTCCCAAGAACACTTCTACTTCCTCGAAGGTGAAAATATCCGATTACGATCATCTTTTCAAGGAAGCGGCTGAGAAGATCGGTTGGGATTGGACTGTTTTGGCTGCGATTGCTAAAGTAGAGTCGGGCTTTCGTCCCTCCGTTTCCGGTGGTTTGATGGGGATTATGGGACCCACGGCACGTCGATATGGGTACAGCCGTGCTCAGATTAAGAACCCTAAAATTGCTGTTGAGATCTCCGTTCGTTGCATACAATCGTTGGATAAATACTTTTCCGATGTTTCTTCCGAAGATAGGATATTCTTTATCTTAGCCTCTTATGTGAGCGGTTCGGGGCATATAGGAGATGCGCAAAAAGTGACCAAACACTATGGCGGAAATCCATTGAGTTGGGCAGAGGTTAAGCCTTTCGTCTTGAGAATGTCGGAAAAGAAATACTATGCAACAAAGGGGGTGCGCCATGGTCGTTTCAATGGAAAGCATACGATCAATTATATAAAAAAGATATTGACTCACGCACAAGAGTATTCCAATAGAGTAGGGGCGGAAGAGAAGTAACTTCTTCCTTTGGATAGAGCGTGGAAAGGGGGATGAATCGGGATACCGACGACATTTCACTCTTGGCAGACGAATTATTGTCGGATACATTTTTATTATGTTACAAGTAGAGCAGATTTCAAAATCTTATGGGGATAGACTTCTTTTTTCGGATATATCGTTTTCGATAGAGGAGGGAGAGAAAGTCGGGCTTATTGCAGCCAATGGAACGGGGAAAACCACATTGATCCGTATCCTTATAGGAGAAGAAACTGCCGACGCAGGCACCATTACTCGGAGAAGAGACCTGAAAGTAGTTTATTTGCCTCAGAAACCGAAACTCCCCGACAATGGCTCTATACTGGATGCTTGTTTCAATCCTTTGGATCAAGTGGCGCATTTGGTGGGAGCGTGGAGGCGAGCTTCCATGCAGGGAGATACTGCCACGATTGAGCGATTACTGCCTCAAATGGATGCTTTGAACGCTTGGGATTATGAGCGTAAGGCGGAAGAGATTTTGCACCGATTGGCAGTACCGGATCTTGCTCGCCCCATGGCTTCGCTGTCGGGAGGGGAGCAAAAACGCATTGCTTTGGCAGGAGTTTTGCTCACAGAACCGGATTTACTTATATTGGACGAACCCACAAACCACTTGGATTTGGACGCTATCGAATGGTTGGAGCATTATCTTTCTCGTTCCAAATTGGCTTTATTGTTGGTTACTCACGATCGATATTTCTTAGATAAAGTTTGCTCTTCTTTCATGGAGCTTACGCCCACTAAGGCGTATAGTTATCAGTGTGGTTTTGAAAAGTATTTGGAGCGTCGTTTGGAGCGTATGGAAGCAGAGCGTCAGGCGGCACAGAAAGCCAATAACCTTTATAGAAGAGAGTTGGAGTGGATGCGCAGGCAACCTCAGGCTCGAGGCGGAAAGCAAAAAGCACGAAAAGATGCCTTTTACCAATTGCAACAATTGATAACCCCTCCCCAAGAGGAACGTGGACCTCAACTTGCCTCCGAAAAGATCTATTTGGGCAATAAAATATTTTCAGCTCAGGGAGTGAGTCTTGTGTTGGGCAGCAAAACGATTTTGCGCAATTTTGAATACACATTTGCTCGCTTCGATAAGGTGGGCATTGTGGGACCCAATGGTGTGGGCAAGACCACTTTTCTGAAGTTGCTGTTGGGAGAGTTAAAGCCGGACAGTGGTTTCTTTGATGTCGGAGAGACTGTTCGTTTTGGTTATTTCAGTCAGCAGGGAGGAAACTTTCCCGCAGACAAGAGGGTCATAGAGGTTATAACCGATATTGCAGATACGATTGTTTTGCCTGAAGGAGAGAAGAGTATCTCTGCATCTCAGATGCTTACTCGCTTTTTATTCTCACCCGAACGACAATATACCCCCGTGGCAAAGCTGAGTGGTGGCGAATTGAGACGCCTATACCTCTGTACTGTTTTGATCCAAAACCCCAACTTCCTTGTTTTGGACGAGCCTACGAATGATCTGGATCTCATCACATTGGGTGTTTTAGAGGAGTATTTGAGAGAGTTTAAGGGATGTTTGATCATTGTGAGTCACGACCGCTATTTCATGGATGCTCTTGTCGATCACCTTTTTGTTTTTGAGGGCGATGGCATTGTGCGCGATTTTCCGGGGAATTATTCTCAGTATCGTTTGTGGAAAGAAGAACGATTGGCTTTTGAAGCTGCAGAAGCAGAGCTGGAAAAAAGGAGTACGAATGTCTTGATACACGAAAAAGAGCCGAGCAAAGAACGCAAACAAAAACGCTCCTACAAAGAGGAGAAAGAGTTTGAACGTCTCGAAGAGGAAATTGCTCAATTGGAAAAACGCTCAGCCGAACTGTCGCAGTCTATGTCCTCGGGAACGCTATCGACAGAGCGTTTGTTGGCTGTGAGCAAGGAATATGAAGAGGTTGCTCATCTCTTGGAAGAGAAATCCATGCGTTGGTTGGAATTGTCTGAGTTAGGAGCTTAAAAGAGGAGATATTCTTGTGAAAAAGCATCGTTTTGCTTGGTTTATTGCTCGCCGGTTATCCAAAAGAAAAGAAGTAAAAGGGCGTCCCATTACAGCCCTTTTGCGTTTTACCATCATGGGGATAGCTTTGAGTTTGACTGTGATGTTGCTCACGATCTTCGTAGGATCCGGTTTCCGAGAGGAGGTGCGTGCCAATGTTACCCTTCTGACGGGCGATTTTATCCTCTCCCATCATCCGATAAATGATGAAGAGACATCTGCTGTTTTCCATATATCGGACTCTCTCATGGCAGCTATGAAAAAGGTCGAAGGGGTGCAGGCTGTGCGAGGTGTGTTGCAAACAGCGGGTATTTTGAAAACAAAAGAGTCGTATGAAGGGGTTATTGTCTCTGCAATAAATTCGGGAGCACAATTTGATAAAGTGGAAGACTTCCTTCTTGACGGTACCATTCCTTCGTTTGACGGTACCGATTCGCTTTACAACCCCATTCTCCTATCTCAAACAACTGCTCGAAAGCTCGATTTGTCCGTTGGGGACAAGGTAGCTCTCTATCTTACCGATGGGGCTATAACCATGCGATCTTTTACGCTTGCAGGGATTGTCGATATGCCTCAGGTGAGTGGTCCGATTGTGATTGTCCCATTGGATGTAATAACCAAGGCTCTGAGGAGAAAGCAGGGAGAGGTCTCTCGAGTGGAGTTGTTCTTCGATTTTCGAGAAGATAAGGAAGTGGTCAAAGATCGTCTTCTTACCCTTTTGGGGCAATATCCTCAGTTTACGGAGCAATCCATTGGGTGGAACTATGCGGAGGAGACGCTTCCTCAAATTTTTGTATGGTTGGATATGTTGGATTCCAACATAGTTCTGTTATTGGGATTACTCTCTTTGGTGGCTTCCTTTACCCTGATAACGGGACTTTTAATTCTTATATTGGACAGAACTCAAATGATCGGTATTCTCAAAGCATTGGGAGCCGAACAAGCAACTTTTCGATCACTTTTCCTCTATTTGGCAACGTTTATTGTGGGCAGAGGAATGCTTTGGGGCAATTTGATTGCTTTGCTTTTGGCATTTGTGCAGAAAAAGTGGGCATTTTTGACCTTAGACCCAGCCTCTTACTACATTTCGAGTGTCCCCATCGCATGGGATTGGAGAGCGTTTATAGGGGTTAATGTGGGGACTTTTATTCTTTCGATGCTCTTTTTACTTTTCCCAATACGAATTATTGCACGCATTCGTCCCATAGAAACACTTCGTTTCAATCAGTAATCCGCATACCACTCTGCACTTTATTGTAAGGACGTATTTTTCTGCTTTACGGGGCTTTTGTTTGCCTGTATTCGTATAGAAAAAGGATGATTACAGACAAATTTTCTTGATTGGTCGTGGAAAAAACAATACCTTTGTGGGTGAAAATCGGGGAAGTTCTCTGCCATTGCCTGTTTTTAATTGAACGAGAGTACTGTTTTTACCCTTTCTAAAGTGCTTCTTTTGATTAGTAAGGTCGAAGTTTTACCTCCATTCATTTTTCGATTTGGATTTGCAGAATAGGAAGAACACTCTTCCTAAATGAGGAAAGGAGAAATTCCCAAAATACACAGGAATAAACCCGAATAGAACAAAAACTTCTTCACGACATATATCGTTTATGCAAAAGTACACAGCTCAAGATTTGAGAGAAAAAAGAGATGAGGAATTGGTAATAGCAGCAAGAGAAGTCGGGCTCAGCATCATTCCCAACGATAGAGAGTCTTGCATTTTAGCCATCTTGGAGCGTCAAGCTGCTCTATCGGCTGCTGCAAGTGGCAATAGCGAGAACAATACCGATCCGCTTACGCAACCATCCTCTATGGGAGAAACGACTTCTACCTCTAAGATATTCAGCCATCCGGATCTATTGCCCCCGACGGTTATTCGGGAAGAAAGTGAGGAAAATCTTGTTTTGCCCCCGCCTCGAAAAAAGGCTAATCCACGAAAATCATCGAATAAAGATCTGAAAGGGGTCAATGCGATATTGGACTTTGATCAAGAAAAAAACGTAACGACAGAGGAGGAACAACCGACAATCCCTCCCACACAGATGATTTTCACCAGCTCCAAAAGCACAAGCAGTCTTCTGAACAGCATCCTACCGGAGCTTACACCTTCCGAATCCAATAGGGCGGAAAATGCCCGTTCTGCGGCAACGGAAACGCATACCTCTGCTCATGCAAAGCATAACGGTGGGAAAACAAAAGGGGGCAAGAGTACTGCCGAAGGGAAAGCGGTGCGTTCAGGGTATGATTTTAACGGACAGTTGTCCTGTATGGGAGTCTTGGAAGTTATGCCCGATGGTTATGGATTTCTACGTTCTTCGGATTATAACTACCTTACTTCACCCGATGATGTGTACATTTCCCAGCAACAGATCAAGTCTTATGGTTTGAAACCGGGAGATGTTGTGGAGGGTACGATGGCTCTTCCTCGAGAGGGCGAAAAATACTTTCCTCTCTCTTCCGTGCAAAAAATCAATGGGCGCACACCCAAAGAGATACAAGATCGTGTGCCGTTTGATATGCTGACTCCGCTTTTTCCCGATGAGAAATTCAAGCTGGAGGTAGGGCATGATGCTACGGGAGTGCACGATAAAACAGCGATGCGCATAGTCGATCTTTTCAGCCCTATCGGTAAGGGACAGAGAGGTTTGATCGTAGCTCAACCCAAAACGGGTAAGACAATGTTGCTCAAAGATATAGCTAATGCGATAGCGCACAACTACAATGGTCCCAATGGCGACAAGGGAGGAGTGTACTTAATTATCCTTCTTATTGATGAGCGTCCCGAGGAGGTTACAGACATGATCAACAATGTGAATGCCGAAGTGATTGCCTCCACGTTCGATGAGCCGGCGGAGCGTCATGTGAAAGTGGCAGAGATTGTACTCAACAAAGCCAAGAGAATGGTGGAGTGTGGGCATGACGTGGTCATTTTGCTTGATTCGATCACTCGTTTGGCGCGCGCTTACAATACAATTCAACCGGCTTCGGGCAAGGTGCTTTCCGGGGGGGTAGACGCCAATGCTCTTCAGAAACCGAAGCGTTTCTTCGGGGCTGCACGCAACATCCAACAGGGAGGAAGCCTTACCATTATTGCCACTGCATTGACCGAAACAGGCTCCAAAATGGATGATGTTATCTTTGAAGAATTTAAGGGGACGGGCAATATGGAACTGCAGTTGGATCGTAAATTGGCGAACCGACGTCTCTTCCCGGCGATTGATATTATGGCAAGTAGCACCCGTCGAGATGACTTGCTTTTGGACAAAACCATAACTTCTCGCATGTGGATTTTACGCAAATATCTTGCCGATATGACCTCCATCGAAGCAATGGATTTTGTCAAAGATAGGATAGAGAAGACCGATAATAATCTGGAGTTTTTGGCATCAATGAATAGCTGAAGTTTGGACGAGAATAGGGTGGTGGTATCATTGAAGACTTTGTCCTTTTCTCGATTTTAGCGAATAATCATACAAAAAATGAGACCATACTTTCCGAAGAGGTGTGGTCTTTTTTTTGCTTTTTAGGTATTGTTGCATTCATGGACCAAATGGATAGATTTGCGTTGTAGGAAAGAGTGGGTAGAGAGATCCATTTTAGGGGGAGCGGAACAGGTTGAAAAGTAGTTTCTACCGACATACTAATTTGTATGCATACAAACTCCAAAATGAATGCATACAAAATCGCTTTTGAATGCATACAAATTCAAGATTGAATGCATACAAATTTTTTCTTACTTCACCCGAGGAAGAGTTGTATATGGGTTTGACTACGTTGAGTATCGCTTGGGCGGCAATATCTCCGTGAAGGAGGTCAAGAAGATGATGAGGTTTTGCCCGATCAAGTATTGGTTGGATAGAGGTTGGGAATGCTCTCTCCAATGTTTACTCCTAACATCTTGCCAAGCGGGTTTACCGTTGGAAAAACACCCATTTTCTTTTGGATTAAGTGGCGAAAAAGACCTTAACTTTGACAGAAATGTAGTAACTTAGCAACTTGAAAGAAACTATCTCTCCGAGTGTTGAGACCGCTGAGTATGCCTCTGCGGATCCCGAGGAGAAAGATACAATGATAAGTAAAAAAGCAACTTATGGAAGAACTACAAGAGCGCGAAGATAGGATTATAAAAATAGATATTGAGAACGAGATGAAATCTGCCTACATAGACTATTCTATGTCGGTGATTGTATCTCGAGCTTTGCCCGATGTGCGGGATGGATTTAAGCCGGTGCATCGTCGTGTGCTTTACGCGATGAATGAGATGAACAATGTTTATTCTCAACCCACAAAGAAGTCTGCAAAGGCTGTGGGGGAGGTGTTGGCTAAATATCACCCACATGGAGACAGTTCTGTGTATATGACTTTGGTTCGCTTGGCTCAACCTTGGAATTTACGTTACCCGATGGTTGATGGGCAAGGTAACTTCGGTTCTATTGATGGAGACTCTCCTGCGGCAATGCGTTATACAGAAGCGCGTTTGACCGAAATTGCAGGGGAGATGCTGCGCGATATAGAGAAAGAGACTGTGGACTTCCAAAACAACTATGATGATACAACTTTGGAACCAACGGTTTTGCCAACTCGTATTCCTAATCTTTTGGTCAATGGAGTATCCGGTATTGCCGTTGGGATGGCTACCAATATGCCTCCGCACAACTTAACGGAATGTATTGATGGTTGTGTTGCTTATATTGACAGCCGAGGCGAGATTTCGGTGGAAGATTTGATCCATTATGTAAAGGCTCCGGATTTTCCCACAGGGGGACTTATTTATGGTTATGCCGGTGTGAAAGAAGCTCTTTTGACCGGGCGTGGAAGAGTGGTTATGCGTGCACGCACCGAGATAGAAACCGATGCGAATGGTCGTGAAACGATCGTTGTTACCGAGATCCCCTATCAAGTTGTGAAATCGCAATTGGTGCAAGATATTGCAGAGCTTGTTACGGACAGACGTATTGAGGGGATTTCCAACATCACGGATGTGTCCAGTGGAAAGGGTGGTCTTCGCATAGAAATCGAAATCAAGAAGGATGCCAATGCTTCCATCGTATTGAATCATCTTTTCAAATCGACGGCTCTTCAGAGTTCTTTCAGTGTGAACAATATTGCACTCGTCAATGGACGTCCTCGTCAATTGAATTTGAAAGAGCTTATCCATTACTTCGTGGCGCACAGACAAGATGTGGTAACGCGCAGATGCCGCTTTGAGCTACGCAAAGCACAGGAACGTGCACACATATTGGAGGGTCTGCTCATAGCCGTGGATAATATAGATGAGGTAATTCGCATTATTCGTTCGTCGGCGACGACCAATGAAGCCATGGAGCGTTTGTGTGAGCGTTTCGGTTTGACCGAAATACAAGCTCGAGCCATTGTCGATATGCGTTTGCGTGCTCTCACCGGTTTGGAACGCGACAAATTGCGTGCCGAGTATGAAGAGATCGAGAAAACAATCCGCCGTTTGGAAGAGCTTCTCTCCAACGATGACTTGCTCATGGAGCTTATCAAGGAAGAACTTCTTGAGATCAAAGAAAAATATGGAGACGAACGCAAAACCGAGATCGTGTTCTCCAGCGAGGAGTTCAATCCGGAAGATTTCTATGCCGATGATGAGATGATTATCACCATTTCTCATTTGGGCTACATCAAACGTACGCCGTTGAGCGAGTTTAGAAGTCAGGCACGAGGTGGTATTGGCTCCAAGGGATCGACAACCCGAGAGGAAGACTTTATAGAATATATCTACTCCGCTTCCATGCATGCCACCCTACTGTTGTTTACAACCAAGGGACGCTGCCATTGGTTGCGTGTGTATGAAATACCCGAAGGTGCAAAAAACACAAAGGGTAGAGCCATTCAAAATATATTGGATATTGAGCCGGATGATCGCATTACGGCATGCATCCGCATCAAGAAGTTGGAAAAAGATGAAGAGTTCATCAATTCGCATTATCTGATATTTGCCACCCAACAGGGAATTGTTAAGAAAACGTTGCTGGAGGCTTACTCTCGACCGCGCAGTAAAGGGGTGAATGCCATCAACTTGAATGAAGGCGACAGAGTGGTTACCGTGCGTTTGACCAATGGTAATGCCGAAATCCTTTTGGCGAATAGAAACGGACGAGCCATTCGCTTCCACGAGAGTAAGGTTCGTGCCATGGGACGTGTCTCCACCGGTGTGCGAGGAATGACCTTGGACGAAGACGATGATGCCGTGGTGGGAATGGTTGCCCTCAAGCATCCTGAGCAAGAAAGTTTGCTTGTGGTGAGTGAGTGTGGATATGGAAAACGTTCTTTGTTGGACACCTATCGCACCACAAACAGAGGAGGAAAGGGTGTGAAGACCATGCAAATAACAGAGAAGACGGGGCGTTTGGTGGATTTCCGTTCGGTGACAGATGATTTGGATTTGATGATTATCAACAAGAGTGGTGTGGCTATTCGTATGCCGATGGAGTCTATTTCCACAATCGGTCGAGCCACTCAGGGGGTACGCCTGATCAATCTGACCAGTCGGGAAGATGAAATAGCCTCTGTATGTAGTGTTGCTCGAGAAGAAGATGCAGCAGATAAAGCTTTGGCAAAAAATGATACCTTTGCGTCAGGAGAGTTTGTGGCAGAGGATGGAGAGATATCGGAAGCCGAAGTAATGGAAGATTTGACAAGCGAGGACACTCTATAATTTGAGAAGTGTATATATTTGGCATTGAGTATAAAGTGTGGAAGAATAACACAACAATAAAATTGTTCAATATGAAAATGATTAAGAAAGTATTGCCGGTAACAGTTGCGGCACTTGTGAGCGTGGTCCCTGTGTTTGCACAAAAGGCAAATGTAAAAGGAGCAGAGCGCATAGCTGATAAGAAAGGCGACTATAAAGAAGCACGTACTTTGATAAAGGCAGCTCTCGAAAACGAGGAAACAAAAGCCGATCCCAAGACTTGGTATGTGGCTGGTTTTGTGGAAGAATCAAACTTTACTCTTGAGAATAATAAGCAACTTCAGGGTGTTGAACCCAATAAAGAGCTTATGAATACGGCTCTCATGGATATGTTCAATTACTATGTTGCCACAGTAAAGATGGAGAGCCCCGATGGAGTGAAATTGGGAAAATATTCCAAGAAGGTGAAGGATGCTTTCCAAACCAACCTTCTTTACTTCATCAATGCCGGAGGGTATTACATGGAAAAGAAGGATTACAAAAAGGCTTTGGAGGCGTTTGATAAATTCAAACAAATCAAGAAGATGCCCATGTTTGCGGGCACTCCGGTTGCTCAAGCGGATTCAAACTCTATGATGGTAGACTTTTTTGCCGTGATCAATGCTTACCAAACAGGAGACAAAGCTCTCTCCATTAAGTTGGCTGAAGAGATCAAGTCGGTAGAGTATCGCCGTAATGACCTGTACCAAATCCTTTCTCAAACCTATCTTGAAGCAGGAGATACAGTCAATTATGTGACAACAATGAAGGAGGGATTGTCTTTGTATCCCAACGAGTCTTACTTCTCTGTCAATCTGATCAATACATTGATCCAAACCGGTAAGAGCGAAGAGGCAATAGCTCTACTTGAGCAATCGATAGAAAAGGCTCCTACGAATGCTCAGCTTTATGACGTTATGGGTAAGTTGTATGAGCCGACCAATGAGGCTAAAGCTCTCGAATGCTTTGCCAAGGCTTTACAGATCGATCCCGAGTTTGCTGAGGCAAATTTCAATATGGGACGCGTGTATTACAATCAAGCTGTTGCGATTAAGTCAGGCGACAAAATTGATGCTACCACTGATAAGAAAGCAGAGGAACTCTTCCGCAAAGCTCTTCCTTTCTTGGAAAAGGCTTATGCCAAAGATCCCGATACAGCTTACTACGTGCTCAGCACTGTGTACTATAATTTGAAAATGTCAAAGGAGCACGATGCCATTAAGGCGAAATATAACCTTTGATATTCTCCATGATTT
>JBGZIN010000081.1:0-3568 GCA_041848345.1 Porphyromonas sp. | reverse complement strand
GGTACACACCGAATCATGTACCCGGCATAACAATTAACCATTGACAATTGACAATTAATTAACGCTGAATGCTAATTAACAATTTAAAAAAGAAAGATTATGAAACAGATTAAACAATTATCGATTTGGATCATCGCCCTCGCGGGCTGGATGATCGCCACCGGCGCCGTACAGGCGAAAGATTACGATTTTAAGCACGACGGGCTGTACTATAAAATCACCCAAGCTATCCCTCCTCGTCAAGTCAAGGTCGTGTCCGAAAACGCGTACCAGCCTTACTACTCCGCCGGCAACGAGCCCACGGGCGCCGTAACCGTCCCGAAAAGCTTTTCCCGAAAGGAGGGAATCTTTACTTACACTTACACCGTCACGGAGATCGGAAACAGGGCTTTCTTATGGTGCACCAAGATAACGAGTGTCTCGATCCCCGACGGAATAACCCGGATCGGAGACTTTGCTTTCTACAACTGCATGGTACTGAAGAGCATTACGATCCCCGGCAGCGTAAAAACAATTGGATGGAAGGCTTTTACGTATTGCGAAACCCTGAAAAGCGTGACCCTCCCCAGCGGCATACAGGAGATCGGAGAGGGGGCTTTTAGGGAATGCGACGCCCTGAAAACGGTTACCGTCCATTGGAATACGCCGCTTGCCGTGCCGGACAATGTCTTCGAGGATGTCAATACCGCCAACGTAACGCTTAAGGTGCCTTACGGCACGAAGAAGAAGTATCAGGCGGCAGCCGTCTGGAAAGACTTCCGGATCGATGAAGGTAAGTCGCCTCATCACGATTTTGAGCACAACGGGCTGTTCTATATCATCACCAAGAACACCGGCCCTTCTTCTGCCGAGGTAAGAGTCGTGCCCGAAGACAGGGCTGACGCATTAAAAGGACTTTCTGTATATTTTTGTAGTCATTAAATAAATAAGCTGTTAGTTATGTATCATTCTCTATTTGAAAGCCTCTGCATGGTTCCAGACCCACGGATAGAGCGTAAAAAAGTTTATCCTCTTGACTTTTTACTCCTGATCGTTTTCCTCTCTACACTCTCAGGCAATACCTCTTGGTATGAGATTGAAGATTATGCCGAGGAATACGAAGAAGAATTGAAAAGTCTATACGAAAAGCTTACAGGCCATCAGCTTACGCATACCATGCCCTCTCATGATACCCTTAACAGGAGCATCAGTCTGTTGGATGTAGAAGCCTTTGAGGGGGCTTATAAGCGATGGATTGAAGGCTTTATCTCGGCCACTTCGGGTAAACATATTTGCATTGATGGCAAGACGATGCGGGGAGTGAAGAAACTCTCTTTCGATACCCAATCCCATTTCGTCTCTGCCTTTTCACCACAAGATATGTGCAGTCTTGCCCAACTCTACATCGACCGAAAAACAAACGAAATACCGGCTATACATCAACTTCTTCATTTGCTTGACTTGAACGGGGCTGTTGTCTCCATTGATGCCATAGGCACACAAACTGCCATTGCCGAACAAATCATCGATAAGGGCGGAGACTATGTATTGTGTGTTAAAGCGAATCAAAGTTTGAGCTTGCAAGAGATAGAAGCCTATTTCCTCCCTCTGTTTCAGAAATATATCCTCCTTGGAGCAGATGGAACTATCTCACGGACGCATAGAAACACGTCGCTACGAAAGTATTCTCAATCCCCTGGAGATAGAAGCCAACGAGGTATTAACTCGCTGGAAAGGCTTGAGCTCGATAAACAAAGTTGTACGCAAACGAAGGAATAAAAAGAGCGACAAAACGAGCGAAGAAGTGGCCTACTACATTTCGTCATTGACAGATCTTTCTTTATTGAAACAGGCTATTCGTGGGCATTGGGCGATAGAGAATAAGTTACACCACTGTTTGGATGTCTATTTCGGACGCGATGCCTCGCACAAGAGAACGAGGAATGTGGCGCAGATTATGGATATCATTCAAAAGATTAATTTACTCATTATAGAGCGACTGAAGACGGATATGAAGTCCTCAATCCCTCGTATCCAAAAGAAACTGGCTCGAATGAAGCCACAACAGCTAATGACAATACAATTTTAATGCGTCACCCCTGGGAAAGCAAAGTCAAATCTGCGATTCTCCAGAGAGTTTTTTTACATTTTAGCCATCCTCTTTATTGGCCAAATAACATTGTGCCTATGATCGTGTTCTTTTAGAAACCACTATCTTTGTTATTTGTAATCCTATTAAGATAAAGGCAACTGCGTATATAACGGCCCGTTGCCAAGGATTCAAATACGAAAAAAACAAAACCACACCTATAATCAATCCCCCTGCAAGAAACCCCTCTTTGACGAGCCCCTTTGCCGTTGGTATTGTCAAAAAAGGGAGCAAGACAACTAGAAGCATAAGGAATGAAACCAAGATATTGCATTTCGTTAAGAACAAGAAAATTCCAGGCACGAGACTTAGCACGAATATCCCAACTTGGTATGATTTGGATGAGAAAAACATAGGAGTTTCTTCTTTCATTTGAATTCCAAACATATCCTCTTCTGTATCATAGATTCCTATTGGCAGTTTCCAAAGGAACAAGCCGTTGGTAGCAATATGAAATTGCTTTTGATGGTACAAATCGACACAAACATAAAAGGAACAATTCTGCGAAATAGAGATTGTTTTTCTTGCAGCCTTAAGAAACAAACCTGAAGCAGCAAGCAGATGATCGCCCTCATTCGTTTCTATGGTGACAGAATCTCCTCTCTCTAATCTTGCTACTTCTGCTCCATCAAGCATAACTAATATGCCTCGGGGAACTCGGTGCGAATCAAAAGGGCGGGTTATTGTGATGGTAATCATGGCTTTGTTATCTTGAGAATTCATAGGCGGCAACCGCAGAACACAAAGCTGTATACCCTACGATGATACCTGCCCCAATTGGGTTAGGAATAGAAGCCCCATACCAAAAGATGCTATAAAGCCCCATTAAATCAGAGCCAACCCATGGTGGAAGCAGAACTAAATCGTTTTCGGCATGTGACACCCATAAACCGGAACTATGTCTGTAAACAGACAAAAGCATAAGTTCATTCTTGTACAAAACTGCGTTTTGTTCTGACAATAGATTACTTTCAATGTTTTTTGCAGCAAGGATTTTTTCATCCAAGGCAGTCGAGCCAAAAATCAGATTGATTAATTGACTTTGAAAAGAGGTTGATGTGATATTGGCATAATTTTGCAATGATGATTGAAAATCGTTTATATCATGAACCACATCGATTGTCATCTCTTTATTTATCAAGTCATTTTGTTCACAGAACCTTTTTAATTCATGAATTTGGTCAATGTAGCCATAATTAAAAAGGTATTCATCAATGTAATCAAGGATTGTCTCAATTTGAACATGATAGTTTTGTGGAATTTGGTTTTGATAAAAAGCAGAATATGACATGGAGAGGTTATTCACTCCGTCTGTAAGTACAAATCCTTGTTCTTGGAATTGGTCATCTACATATTTGCAAATTGCATTATGTAATTTACCAATGGAGTCGTAAGGATTGTTTGCATTTTCAAAAAACGTTGATGACCTATCAAGTGCTT
>JBGZIN010000080.1:0-8664 GCA_041848345.1 Porphyromonas sp. | reverse complement strand
CTAATGTACCCATCATTCGGGCGATGAAAAAGGGAAAAGGACGCCATCTCTAATCTTGTCGGCTGCGTACTATTCGCTCTTTTGACCCATCCGATTCTTCGCCGAGATGCGCTGCATTCTATTGTTCAATACTTGGTCGGTAGCGTTCAAGTCTTGGTTAGTAGTGTTCAAGACTTGGTCAGTAGTGTTCAAGTCTTGGTCAGTAGCGTTCAATGCTTAGAAATATAGAATAGATGGCGATCGAAGACCTTTTTACACGCGAGAAAAGGCATTTTTCCATATGAGGGAGTAATTTTTCACTTGCCTCTCCTCTTCTCATGGGGCGCATCGAGATAGCGAAGCGGTGGCGTTGGCTATGTCATTCGGTAACGTGTGGTTGGGCGATAGGGCGCATCGGGATAGCGGAGCGGTGGCGTTGGCTATGTCATTCGGTAACGTGTGGTTGGGCGATGGGGCGCATCGGGATAGCGAAGCGGTGGCGTCGGCTGTGTCATTCGTTGGCGTGTGGTTGGGCGATGGGGCGCATCGAGATAGCGAAACGGTGGCGTTGGCTATGTCATTCGTTGGCGTGTGGTTGGGCGATGGGGCGCATCGGGATAGCGAAGCGGTGGCGTTGGCTATGTCATTCGGTAACGTGTGGTTGGGCGATGGGGCGCATCGAGATAGCGAAGCGGTGGCGTTGGCTATGTCATTCGGTAACGTGTGGTTGGGCGATGGGGCGCATCGGGATAGCGGAGCAGAGGTGTCGGCTGTGCCATTCGGTAACGTGTGGTTGGGCGATGGGGCGCATCGAGATAGCGAAGCGGTGGCGTTGGCTGTGTCATTCGGTAACGTGTGGTTGGGCGATGGGGCGCATCGGGATAGCGGAGCGGAGGCGTTGGCAGTGCCATTCGTTGGCGTGTGGTTGGGCGATGGGGCGCATCGAGATAGCGAAGCGGTGGCGTTGGCAGTGTCATCAAGTCGAGAGTGGAGTAGTGCGGTAGAGGAATGCGGGCAAAGTAGTACCTTTGCAGGCAGAAAACAAAAGTCGTCAAGAGGAGCATGAAGCGAAGTCCGTTACCCATTATCTATCCCCTGTTGCGTTCGCTGTTTCCCTATCTGCTCCTCTTCGTTTGCCTACATTCGGCATGTCAATCGGGACAAAAACAGCGTTCGTCCGCTGCCTCTTGTTCATTCGTCGAGCCCTCGGCACCCACCATTACCCATGCGCAGGGCGTTGCCATCGAAAACCTGAAAGACTCCACACATAGGATATGGATCAAGGATGCCGCAACGCAAGACACATTGGCGTGCTTTCGCTTGGTGCCTCGGGATAAAAAGCAAGTCGTCCTGCAAGAGGGGGAACGAGTGCTGCGCATTCCCATACAGCGTTGGGCTTGCATGAGTCTCACGTTTGTGGGGGGATTGGAGCTGCTCGGTTTGCACGAGCGAGTGGTGGGCGTGTCGGATACCGCCCTTATCTATGATGCCGCACTGCGCCGTAGGGCAAGCGAGGGGAAAGTGCATTCCATAGCCCTCAATCAAGTGTTGGATCGAGAGCGGTTGCTCGCCCTTGCCCCCGATGTCTTGATGTTGGATTATATGGATTATCGGCGGTTGCGACTTGAGACGCTTGAGGAAGTGCCCTGCTTTTTCAACATGGATTGGAAAGAGACCTCCCCCTTGGGGCGTGCCGAATGGATAAAGGTATTGGGGCTGCTCGCAGGCAAAGGGGCTACCGCAACGGAACTTTTTGCCCAAAAAGAACACGTCTACAAGCAATGGACGGAGAGAGCTCGTGCGCTCGCGTCTCGCCCCACGGTGCTATTCGGACAGGAATACAACGGCTTATGGTATCTGCCCGATGCGTACAGTTATGTGGCTGCTCTGCTTGCCGATGCAGGAGGTGTGTACCATGCACCCGAAGGCGTGGAAGGGGGTGCTTTGAGCACGGAACAGGTCTTTGCCCAACACGGAGCGGACGATGTTTGGTTGGCGTGGGCTTCTGCTCCCATCCGTTCGTTGCAAGAATTTGCCCAAGGATGCCCTCATTACCGACTCTTCAAAGCCTATCGGACGCAGCGCGTTTACCTCAACGATTTGCGCAGTACGCCATCGGGCGGCAATGACTATTGGGAGCAAGCCCCCTACTTCCCCGAACTACTTCTGCAAGATATGGTTACTCTGCTGCACAAACCCCAAGAGAAAGGGGCTTCGCTTCACTATTGGCGACGGTTGGAATAGCCTCAACGAACCTAAATTACACTATTGATCACTATGCGCTCCACATTAACGCTGTTGCTTCTCTTCGTGCTTTTGCTCATCCTCTTTGCCGCCGATCTTCTTTGGGGTAGCGTTGCCATTCCGTGGGATGCCCTGCCCGATGTATTGCTGTGCAGACCGAATGCCGATGAGACATGGCTCCAAATCGTCTGGTCGATGCGCCTTCCCTCTGCCCTTATGGCACTTGTGAGCGGTGCTTCGCTGGCTGTCTGTGGCTTGACTTTGCAGACGCTTTTCCGCAATCCTTTGGCAGACGCCGGTGTGCTGGGCGTTACGGGGGGTGCCGCTTTGGGGGTGGCTCTCTTTACGCTGTTGGGCACCAAGGCGGCGTTGGCATCGTACCTCTTGTCCGGGGGAATGTTGCTGTCGGCATTCATCGGTTCCGTTGCGGTTTTGCTGCTGATTGCACTCTTCAGTTTGCGTCGCGGCAGCACCTCCGATCTGCTCATCGTGGGCGTGATGATTAGTTTCATTACGGCATCATTGATCGGCATACTTCAGTATTTCTCCCCATCGGAGGCGGTGAAGAGCTTTCATCTGTGGAGTTGGGGCTCTCTTGAGGGCGTCTCCCGGCAAGATGTTTCGTACGCTCTGCCGTTGCTGCTGCCCGCATTGCTCTTGCTTTGTTGCCTGCCCCAAAAGATGAATGCCCTGTTGTTTGGAGAACTGTATGCTCGCTCGATAGGGATCAATATACCTCGATTGCGCCTGCTGTTCATCCTATTGACGGGGTTGATGGTGGGCACGGTAACGACCTTTATCGGTCCCATCGCCTTTGTGGGTGTTGCCACGCCCCATATGGTACGTCGCTTGCTGCGCACTGCCGAACACCGACAACTCTTGCCCACGACCCTCTTGCTCGGGGCTTGTTTGCTGCTACTGTGCCACTTGCTGACGAGGACGCTCGGCGATAGTTTGTTGCCCATCAATGCCCTGACCGCTTTGGTGGGGGCACCCATTGTTATTTATGTATTGAGTAAACAGACCCATTCCGCATCGAAAAGTCTATGATCGCAGCTACGCACCATGCGCTCCTGCAATTGGAGCAACTCTCCATCGGATACAAACACAAAACCCTGCTCGCCAACTGTTCGACCTCGCTCTCCAAGGGGCGATTGGTGGCGCTTGTCGGAGCCAATGGTACGGGTAAGTCTACATTGCTCAGAGCCATAGCCTTCGGTGATTGCGTCTTGAGTGGAAGTTATTCCGTGGGTGGGCAATCGGCAACGCAGCTCTCAGCCACGGATCGTGCCGGTTGGATTGCCATGGCGATTCCCCCCGAAAGTGTGGACGACTATATGCGTGTCTGCGACTTTGTAGCCATCGGTCGCTATCCCTATCTCGGCAATAGAGGCATTCCGAAGCCGCACGACCGCAAGGTGGTTGCCCATGCGCTGCAAATGTGCTCCCTGGTCGGCTATGAACATCGTTACTACTCCTCCTTGAGCGATGGCGAAAAGCAACGGGTGCTCATTGCTCGAGCTTTGGCACAAGAGACGCCTATTATTCTGCTTGACGAACCCACAGCGCACCTTGATTTAGTCTATCGTGTACGCTTTTTCTCTCTTTTGGCGGAGTTGGCTCATCAATCGGAGCGCACCATATTGCTCTCTACGCATGAATTGAGCTTGGCCATGGAGTTTGCCGATCTCCTTTGGTTATTGGATGGCAAAGGGCAACTTCACTGCGGATTGCCCGAGGAATTGGCTCTGCATGGGCATTTGGATGCTGCGTTTCATGCAGAAGGAACGCTTTTTGACGCTCGTTCCGCACAGCTCCGAATGGCACCCGGCACGCTCTTGCGCCCGATACAACTCTTGGGCGAAGAGGAGGAAATGCTCTATTGGACACAACGAATGCTGCGCAGACTCGGATACAACCCCACTCAAGAGCCGTGTGCCATGAGTCTCAGTTGCTGGCGAGAGGGCGAAAAAAGCCTTTGGAAGCTGTCGTCCAACGGAACGGACAAAGCGTTCACCTCCCTGGAACAGCTTGAGAAAGAGCTGGCGCCTTGTGCCGTTTGTCGTTAGAAAGAGCGTAGAATGAAACAAGGGTCAGCCTACCGTAGTACGCCAACCCTTGTTGCATCTGTCGGATATGCACTCTGTTACAAGCTCTTCACTCGATCGATTACTTGCTGAGCAAAAACGCGCGCTTGTGCCTCTGCATTGGGATTAACCATTGCCAAGTGACCAAACGCACCCATGGGTTCGAGCCACTCCATGCCGACAAAAGCTGCCGAAGTGCGCAGCGAAGCACTCAATTCACGGACTGTTGCATCATCGTATTTGTCTCTCGGGGTTCCCGTGGTGTAGGCGTGTAGAAATTTCTTACCCTGCATTTTGTCTCCCCCGGTGCCGTAAGCCCATCCATAGGCTTGGACATCGTCTTGCCACTTCTTGAGCATGGGAGGCATATTGTACCAAAATACGGGGTGTTGAAAAATGATCAAATCCGCTGCTTCCACGGCAGCTTGTTCGCGTGCCACGTCGATCTTGCCGTCGGGATAGAGTTGTTCCAAGTTATGTATTTCAAAGCCGGCTTTTGCATACTCTTCGGCGATCGCCACGTTGGAGACGCTTTGCGTCTGGTAGCTGTGTGATAGAATTACCAATACTTTCATATTGATTGTTTTTTTATTGCATTTGTATTCCCCCTAATAACGGCTGAGAGGGGATGAAAGTTCACTCGCTTACAGGGCGATCGCTTCATCGCATTCAAATTGAAAAGTACACGCATACAAATCCCGATTTGAATGCATATAAAGTTCCCATTGAATGCATTCAATAAAGGGTTATGAATGAGGATGTAAAATACCACTTGCACTGCATTGAGGAGAGGATATGCATCAGAGGAGGTAAAGTCGTCATGCCATGTTTGCTTCGCCATAAAAACGTATCTTTGTGTATCAAAGGAAAATAGATGCCCAACAATGGAATTATTACTACTGCATTATCCCGCTTGCGGCACTTGCCAAAAAGCACAAAAATGGCTTACCGAACGCAACATTGCCGTCCCTGCTCGGCATATTGTGGAGGATAATCCCTCAGCGGAAGAATTGACCCGATGGATTGCGCGAAGTGCATTGCCGGTAAAGAAGTTTTTCAATACTTCAGGGCTGCTCTATAAGGAGATGGCACTGAAGGAGAAACTTGCGTCCTTGAGCGAAGAGGAACAGATAGCATTGCTTGCTACCCATGGAAAGCTCGTTAAACGCCCCTTGCTCATCGGCAAAGACTTCGTACTTGTTGGCTTCAAACCCGATGAGTGGGAGGAGAAGCTCGGACAGGCAGAGAGATAAATACAATACAAAAGAGATGAAATCGGAAGATAGAGGATTTGTCTACATACTTACCAACCCCAGTTTCAAGACTGATTGGGTTAAGATAGGGAAGAGTACTCGTCCCGTAAATGTACGTTCTAAGGAACTTGACAATACGGCTGTTCCTCTTCCTTTTGAGATTTTCGCAACGATGCAGACTCGTAAGTTTCACGAGGTGGAGAAACTCGTTCATAAGATGATAGATAGGCTTACGGATCTTCGTATTAGACAGAATAGGGAGTTTTTTAACGTTCCTCCACAAGTAGCCCTCGATATTTTTAGGGACATTGCACGAACCATTGACGATGCCGAAATCGTAGAGTATCGAGGCAATAAACCCGTATATAGGGGAGATATTGAAGTCCTTACGTGCATAAAAACGGACGAGAGTAAAGAACGTCGTCCACGCTTTAAGTTCGATATGGTCGGTGTGCAGATAGGGGAGGAACTCATCTTCACCCCAAGCAATATCCGAGTGCGCGTTGCGGGTGAAGATACGATAGAGTACGAGGGTAGGATATATAAACTTTCGCCCTTTGTTGGCACCTTTATGCCGGAAGAAAAGCGTAACACATCGGGAGCCTACCAAGGGGCAAAGTACTTTACCTATCAAGGCAGAGTACTCGAAGACCTGCGCAAAGAGCAAGAGCAGAAGTAAACTCCCGAGAGGAAATTATGAATGCTATTGATAAGATTGCGATAGAATTAATCAAGGCTCTTAACGATGGTATAAAGAGCTTTAATGAATACTTATGCACAGAAAAACAACTTCCTCAATTAAGAGTGGAAAGTTTTTTTGAGTTGAATAATCGAGAGTGGAGTGGGGAAAATCAAATTAATCTTGGGGAAGTCGCCTATCCCGGAGTCTACATTATACTCTCAACACGCGAGCCCGATAGCCTACCTTATATCTATATCGGCAAGGCTTCTTTTTCCAGTAGTATTGGGAAAAGGTTGCACCAACATTTACTCAATAGCCAACAGAGCGGCACAAGAGGCTTCAAATGGTATCAACAACCCTATACCCTACGTCGGGTATATACCATTGATCTATCCAAATGCCCCTTTCTTGCCTCTTCGTTGGAAGAGTTTCTAATCCAAGATATCCAAGAAAAATATTTTCTCCTTAACAGTACTGGAAATAATCAATGTTAATGTCTACCTCTACGACGATATGTGCCGTAGCAACACCACCGGGGAGTGGTGGAATTGCTGTTATCAGACTTTCGGGCGCAAGAGCTCTTGAGATTGCCGGCAGACACCTGCAAAGCAAGGGCAAAGCCATAGATTTAACTGCGAGGCCCGCACGCAGAGCCGTGTATGCCGACTTCGTAGACGGGGAGATGCTTATCGACGAAGTAATCGCTTTGCCTTTTGTTGCTCCTCATTCGTTCACGGGCGAAGACGTTGTAGAATTGTCGTGTCATGGTTCCCCTTTCATCACTCGGCGCATATTGCAGTCGCTGATGACCTCGGGGGCAGAGATGGCACGTCCGGGAGAGTTTAGCCAACGAGCCTACCTTAATGGACGCCTTGACCTTGCAGAGGCAGAGGCTGTCGCAGATATTATAGCAAGTGAAACCGAAGCCCAGCATCGTATGGCAATGCAGCAGATGCGAGGAGGTTTTAGTGCAAGGTTGGCAGAGTTGCGAGCAGAGTTACTCAAGTTTACTTCGCTGATGGAGCTTGAGTTGGATTTTCCTGAAGAAGATGTTGAGTTTGCCGACCGAGGCGAGCTACGGCAGCTTGCCGAGAGTGTCACAAATCGGATAGCACGACTTGTGGATAGTTACCGTTTGGGCAATGCTGTCCGCAGTGGCATCCCCGTTGCTATTGTGGGGGCAACCAATGCGGGGAAATCGACACTGCTCAATGCATTGTTGGGTGAAGAGCGAGCCATCGTCAGCGACATACATGGAACAACGAGAGATACCGTTGAAGATACATTCACACTCGGTGGTTATCTCTTTCGTTTTGTGGATACAGCCGGATTTCGGACTACGGAAGATCAAATTGAGGCACTCGGCATAGAGCGTTCGAGAGAGAAGATGCGTTCGTCAGAGATCGTACTTATTCTTGTTGATGCGAGTCGTATCGATGATGATACACAAAGGGTAACGTTGGACGAAATCCTAAGTACCTCCGTTGAGGGGACTCGCCTTATTCTCATCAATAAGAGCGACCTCGTTACGGATGAAGTCATTCGCAGGATTAGATCCGATTTTGAGAAAATTGGCTTTGAAGGTGAACATATCCTGACGCTTTCGGCGCGCCATGATGGTTCGGTCGATGTGCTGCGCAACTGTTTGGTGCAACTCATTACCGAGGGGACGGCACGCCAACCAGACATTATGGTGAGCAATGCTCGGCATCACCAGCTCCTTAGTGAAGCCCTCACCTCTCTAAAGACACTGATGGACGGACTCGAATGCGGCACACCCACCGACCTGCTAACGCTCGAACTTCGCACTGCCATCCGTGCTATCGGAGAAATAACAGGCGAAGCCATCACCTCCGATGAAGCCCTCCACTATATCTTCGCCCACTTCTGCATCGGCAAGTAGTCGCTGATTACCAACGATAACGAAGCATCACCAAATATCGAAAAGGCGTTCATTATGAGCGCCTTTTCTTTTGCCCTCTCTGCTCGGTAGGCATCGTTCGACGCTATTCTTTCGCCCATTTCTGTACCGCATTTGTACCGCAGGCTCCTCACCCACCCGACAGCCCCTCGCGTATATACCGAGATACCGGACAAAGTTGAATATGGTTAAATATGAGATAAGATAGGATAACCATATCGGGTGAGATGAATTTGAATCAACCAAATGCGATATGGCAAAGAGTAATGAGCAGATAAAGAAGGTGTGCGAGTGGTGTGGAGATGTTTTCTATGCCCAGAAGATTACAACTCGCTATTGTAGTCACACCTGTAATAGTAGAGCTTATAAAGCGAATAAACGAAAAGAGCGTGTTAAGACTTCCGAGGCTTTGACTCATAGAGTTATCCAAGAAAGACCCATAGAGCAACTAAGAGATAGACCTTTTCTCTCCATTGCAGAAACAGCGACTCTATTGGG
>JBGZIN010000079.1:0-8247 GCA_041848345.1 Porphyromonas sp. | reverse complement strand
CTTTGAGAATGAATGCATTCATTTCTCAATTTGGATGCATACAAAGTTGAATTTGATCGCATACAAAATATAGTTTGAATGCATTGAATAAGACACTGAAACCCAAAAGGAAATAGAAAAAAAAGAGGAGGCTCCGACTTTTTCCATACATGAAAAGAGACGGAGGGGTACCTCTATGTGGATTATTTTCCGCACTATCAAAAGGTTAGACTTCGGAGGTATATGGGGGCTAATACTTCCTTGGCAGTTGATAGTTCGGAAAATATCTTCTCTATTACGCTCATAGCCGAGCGAACTAACACTTCCTTGGCGATCGGTAGTTCGGAAAATATCTTCTCTATTACGCTCATTGCCAAGAGAGCTAACACTTCCTTGGCGATCGGCAGTTGCCACCCTCATGGTGGCGCGAATAGTGTGTGGATTAGTATTTTTTGAGCAATCCTTTGATGTAGTTCAGGCGATTGAGTGCCTCGATGGGAGTGAGATTATTGATGTCTATGGCTAATAAATCATCCCGAATTTCCAACAGAAGAGGATCTTCCATTTGAAAGAAGGACAGTTGCATGCCCTCTTCCCTGCGATTGCTCTCCTTATTGTTCTTTTTAATCCCCGGAATGGCAGTTACATCGGGCTCCGCAACACCCCCTTGTATGCGCTCTGCTTCTAAGTTTTTGAGTATATTGCTCGCTCGCTCGACAATGCTTCGAGGCATTCCCGCAAGTTTGGCAACTTGTATCCCAAAGCTGTGTTCGTTGCCTCCTTCGACCAGTTTACGAAGAAAGATCATTTGTCCCTCTACTTCCTTGGCCGATACGCTGTAATTACGCACTCGAGATAGTGATTCTGCCATTTCATTAAGTTCATGATAGTGCGTTGCAAAGAGTGTTTTGGGGTGAACCAAAGGGCTGTTGTGCAGATGCTCAACGATAGCCCAGGCAATGGAAATGCCGTCAAACGTACTTGTCCCTCGTCCCAATTCATCGAAAAGAACCAAACTGCGAGGGGTAAGGTTGTTGAGTATGCTTGCCGCCTCTTGCATCTCCACCATGAAAGTAGACTCGCCCATAGATATATTGTCCGAAGCCCCTACTCGTGTGAAAATGCTATCGACGATACCGATTGACGCCTCCCGGGCAGGCACGAAACTCCCTATTTGTGCCATGAGTGTGATAAGGGCTGTTTGGCGTAGCAGTGCGGACTTACCACTCATGTTGGGACCCGTGATGATCATGATTTGACAGCCATTATTGTCCAATAGCAAGTCATTGGCAATGTAGGGCTCTCCGAAGGGTAAGCGCTGCTCGATTACGGGATGCCGCCCCTCTTTAATATCCAAAACAAAAGAGTCGTTTACCGCAGGACAAGTGTATCCGTGGTTCAAAGCGACTTCTGCGAAGGAGAGCAGCACGTCAAGAGCTGCCAAAAGACGAGCATTTTGTTGGAGAGCAACGACGTACTCTTGCAAATCTTCGACTAATTGATTGAAGAGCAGCGTTTCCAAAGAGAGGATACGCTCTTCTGCACCTAAGATTTTTTGCTCATATTCCTTCAATTCTTCGGTGATGTAGCGTTCCGCATTGACCAATGTTTGCTTACGGATCCACTCTTGGGGCACTTTCTCTTTATGAGCATTGCGCACCTCTATATAGTATCCGAACACATTATTGAAACCAACCTTTAGCGAAGGGATGCCCGTACGATCGCTTTCTCTTTGTTGCAGAGCGAGTAGATAGTCCTTACCGGAATAGGAAAGTTGTCGAAGTTCGTCCAGCTCCTCATTATACCCCTCAGCTATTACATTACCCTTATTCAGTTGCTGCGGAGCATCAGGATTGAGCTCATACTTGATGCGATCTCTTAGAGGGCTGCATAACGCCAATTGCGCACCTAATGCTTGCAATGCCTTATTCTCTGCCTTGTCGCAGAGCTTTTTCAGTTCTTCCGTTGCGGTGAGTGCATTGCCCAAAGATACGACTTCACGAGGGGTGATACGCTTCATCGAAGCCTTGGAAATAGTACGTTCCATATCGCCTATCTCGGGCAAAAGTCCCTTCATTTCAGCGCGAAGAGAATTTGTTTGGTGGAGGTGGGTTACGATACTTTGCCGTTCTTCGATAAGGTTGATCTCTTTGAGAGGGAAGGCAATCCATCTGCGCAGCAGTCTTGCCCCCATGGGTGTTATGGTTTTGTCCAATATGGCACAGAGGCTTACTCCCTCAGGGTTCATGGGTTGAAGCAGTTCCAAGCTATGAATGGTAAAGTTATCCAGACGGACAAACTTGCCTTCATCAATCCTGTTTATGGCGGTTATATGCCCTATTTCGGTGTGCTGCGTGAGGTCTAAATAGTTGAGAATGGCTCCTGCCGCACTAACGGCGAGTGTTTGCCCCTCCAAGCCATATCCTTTTAATGATTGTACTCCAAAGTGTTGTAGCAGCCGCTCTCGATTGTTGGACGGAGTGAAAAACCAATCATCCGTCTCAAAAACGAATGATCTCATCCCTCCCATTCGTTGGTCATATTCGGTGCGTTGCTTGCGTTCCACCAATATCTCTTTCGGTTTGTACCCGGCAAGGAGTTTTTCCACCAAAGTGTCATTTCCCTCCACAGCGGAAAACTCCCCCGTGGATATATCCAGAAAAGCGACTCCGATGTTGCTTTTTTGGAATGTGATGGCTGCAAGAAAATTGTTTTCTTTGTTCTCCAACACATGATCCCCGATGGCGACTCCCGGGGTAACCAATTCCGTGATACCTCTCTTCACCAACTTCTTGGTCAGTTTGGGGTCTTCCAACTGATCGCAAATGGCAACACGCTTTCCTGCCTCGATGAGCCGAGGAAGATAGGTGCTGAGGGCATGGTGGGGAAATCCCGCCAGTTCGATATGTTGCGCAGCCCCGTTGGCACGTCGGGTCAGGGTTATACCCAAAATGCGCGCCGTCTCGACGGCATCCTCGACAAAAGTTTCGTAGAAATCACCTACTCGAAAGAGCAGAATGGCATCAGGATGTTTCTGTTTTATTTGGAAGTATTGCCTCATTAGAGGAGTTTCTACAACGTTGCCGACCACAATGGAATCAATTTAGATTTAATTACTACGAACAAAAGTACAAAAGAGTTTGCTGTGAATGTCTATCAGGCAGGTAGAAAAATATCTGAAGATCTCTTCCCTTCTTTTCGTTTTTCGTTGTTATACCTCTATTTTGAGGCGTTTTGTGAAGATGTTTTTTTCAAGGGTGTTTGGATGTTTCGATAAACTTGTTTATATTTGTCGCTTGAAGTGTAAGTAGTGCTTCTTCAAAGGGAAGTATCTTTTACCAGAGAGTAATAATGTATAAACAACTAATTCACAAAATGACAATGCTGAGAAAAAGCTTCGTTTTTGCGGGCTTTGCAGTGTTGCTATCTTTTCCGTTGCAGGCTTTTTCCTCGGAAAAAGTCTCTTCTTTGGAGGGGAGTTTTCGAACGTCGAACACGCCTCCAAAGCAGAAACGATCGATACGAAGCAATGCTGCAGACACCCTTAATCTGGACAATTTGCTTGCAGATGGACTGAAAGGAATTGAGAAAATCAAGGCTAACAGAGCTGCTCTTGAACTTGAGCTCGCCGAAGAGGCGCTCAATGCCCCAGCTATTGAACTCTATGGAGAGAATAGCTGGGGTAGTTATGTCAATCCTTTTGCAGGTCATCGTGCAGAAATTCCCGCATCGTATGATATCGATTGCAACGGCTTCGTTATGCCGCTTGATGGCAAGCCCCGTTTGACTTCGGGATATGGCTATCGTCATCGTTTCCGCAGAGAACACAAGGGGGTTGACTTGGGATTGCGCGTTGGAGATACCGTGCGCGCAGCCTTTGATGGAAAAGTCCGCATTCGAGACTATGAAGGAAAAGGCTATGGCAACTATGTGGTAATACGCCATCCGAATGGTTTGGAGACTGTTTACGGACACCTAAGCCGCCACTTGGTGCAAAAGGATCAGATCGTACGTGCCGGAGAACCCATCGGATTGGGAGGCTCCACGGGTCGCTCCACGGGTCCCCATTTGCATTTTGAAACTCGCTTTATGGGGATTGATATCAACCCTGCCCATATCATTGATTTCTCCGAAGGAGCTCCCTGGAGAGACGTGTACGCTTTCCGACACAGAGGTGGAAAGGCTTTGGAGAGCTTTTCTTACAGCGAAGCCACCAGCTATGCAAACTCATTGGATGGTAGCGTTGCGGAGGCGAAGGTAAAGGCAAAAACTCCTTCTGTTTACCGAATTAAGAAAGGAGATACTTTGGCTGCCATTGCGAAGAAGACAGGTACTTCTGTTTCTCGCTTGTGCGAACTCAATAATATGAGTACAAGAGCCAAACTTCAGCCGGGAAAGTCTTTGAGAATAAAGTAACTTAGTTAATACTTGTTCCGTATTGATACGAAGAAGAGAACTCTTGCGGGGTTCTCTTCTTTTTTTGCTCAAAAGAGTGTTATTGGGAAGGCAGATGTTGCGATACATCGCTTTTTTGTACTTTTACGGCTTGCAATGAAAGAATATATGCAGGAAATTCGTAACATAGCTATTATAGCACACGTAGACCATGGGAAGACAACTTTGGTCGATAAAATGCTCCTCGCGGGGAAACTTTTCAGAGAAGATAAAGCCGAAGAGGTAGACACTTACTTGGACAATAATGCCATTGAAAGAGAACGGGGTATTACCATCGTTTCCAAGAATGTGAGCATTCGATACAAAGGTTGTAAGATCAATATTATAGATACCCCGGGACACGCCGACTTCGGCGGTGAGGTGGAGCGTGTTTTGAATATGGCAGACGGATGTCTTCTTTTGGTGGATGCTTTTGAAGGACCGATGCCTCAGACTCGCTTTGTTTTGCAAAAGGCTTTGAGTATTGGACTGAAACCGATTGTGGTAATCAATAAGGTGGATAAACCCAATTGCAGACCTTCGGAAGTGCAAGACATGGTCTTTGACCTGATGGCAAGTTTGGACGCCACAGACGAACAGCTGGATTTTCCCACTCTCTTCGGTTCTGCCAAGCAATCTTGGATGAGCACCGATTATAACCAGCCCACGGAAACAATCACCCCTCTGTTGGATGCCATCATAGAGCATATTCCGGCTCCTCCTCCTTTGGAAGGTCCCGCTCAGATGCTGATCACGTCGTTGGATTACTCTTCCTACGTGGGGCGTATTGCCGTAGGTCGAGTGCACCGAGGGGCTATTCGAGAGGGAGCAGAGGTGATACTCTGTCGCAGAGACGGCTCTCAATTACGTCAGCGCATAAAGGAAATCAACACTTTCGAGGGGTTGGGTAGAGCTAAGGTGGAGGAAGTCCATTCGGGAGATATTTGTGCCATTATCGGTTTGGAACAATTTGAAATCGGGGAGACTATTGCCGATGCCAATCATCCCGAAGCATTGACCAGCATTCATGTCGATGAACCTACCATGAGCATGCTCTTCACGATAAACAACTCCCCATTCTTCGGTAAGGAGGGAAAATATGTAACCAGTAGGCATATTTTTGATCGACTTACGAAGGAGTTGGATAAGAATTTGGCTCTGCGCATAGAGCCGACTGCTTCTGCAGATGCTTGGCTTGTGTATGGACGAGGCATTCTCCACCTCAGCGTCTTGATTGAAACCATGAGGCGTGAGGGATATGAGTTACAGGTGGGGCAACCTCAAGTAATTATCAAGCAAATTGATGGAGTTAAATGTGAACCGATAGAGCAATTAACCATCAATTTACCGGAGGAATGCTCCAGTCGTGTTATAGATCTCGTAACCCGCAGACGGGGAGAGATGACAGCCATGGAAAGCAAAGGTGATCGCGTGCTGTTGGAGTTTTCCATCCCTTCGAGAGGGATTATCGGCTTGAACAATGCCGTATTGACCGCTTCTGCCGGAGAGGCAGTTATGGCACATCGCTTTTTGGAGTTCGCTCCTTGGAGAGGGGAAATCCAGCGACGTGTGAATGGTTCCATTATTGCCATGGAGACAGGAACGGCGTTTGCATATGCATTGAATAATTTACAGAGTCGAGGACGCTTCTTTATCAGCCCTCAGGAAGAAGTGTATGCAGGGCAAGTCATAGGAGAGCATACCAAAGACAATGATCTTGTGGTCAATGTGTGTAAAACGAAGAAATTGACCAATATGCGTGCTTCGGGTAGCGATGATAAGGTAGCCTTGGCTCCTCCTATTGTATTTAGTTTAGAGGATGCTTTGGAGTACATCAAGATTGACGAATATGTTGAAATAACGCCGACGAGTATGCGTATGCGCAAAATCCTTTTGGATGAAAATGAGCGTAAACGCCAAGCAAGGCAGGATGAATTATGAATTGTTTCGCCCATCTAACAGACTTTTTTTCTGAGTGATGGACGATGCGTATCTCTGTAAAATCAAATCCGTCAATGACAGTGATCGGTTTTGTCGATTTGGTTGTTTCAGGAAAAGTATTTATGTTTGCATCAGAAATGAGATAATTATTGTATAACTAATTGCGAAAAAAGAAACTTTATGAAGATTAAAAGCATTATTTTAGGTCTTGCCCTTGCAGTGCCTTCTGCATTTACTTCTCAAGCAAATGCACAGGAAGTGTTCAAAAAAGGAACCAATACAGCAAGTGCACTCATCGGAGTGTTGGGTTCTTCTGTGTCCGGTGTTGGTTATTCTACAGTGGTACCTCCTATTCAGCTTTCTTATGAGTATGGGATTTTGGATGGTTTGATTGATGGAAAAGCAAGTGTCGGAGTAGGAGGAACTCTCAACTACTTTATGTCTAAGATTTCCCAGTTGGGTGTATCTACATCATCTAATTACGGCTTTTTGGGTGCTCGTGGTTCTTTCCACTACCAGTTTATACCTAAGTTAGATACTTACGCAGGTATTTCTCTTGGTATGGGAGGAGCAAATTCTTCAACAACGACCTTGCTTACAGGAGGAGAGCCTGTGCATACCTCTGCAACAGCCTTTGCTTTCGGTTGGCGTGGTCATGTGGGAGCTCGCTATTATTTTACTCCTGCTTTTGCTGTTAATGCTGAGTTTACGCATGGTTTCTCTAACTTGAATCTGGGTATCACCTATCGTTTCTAAGAGAAGCTCAACGGTATAAAGAGAAATATGAAAAGCTCTTCTCGTTTTTCAACGAGGGGAGCTTTTTTACTTTTGGAGGATACAGATGGGTTTTCGATAACAAGAGTATTTTAAGATAGGTGGGTACAAGAATGCTCTACTGCATTGAAAGAATGTTCCATTGCATTGAACAGTACGATGCATAACTCTCCAAGGAGCTTTTAGTTTTTGATGGAAATGTACTGTCTGATAACTATGAGCCTACACAAACTGAGGCTCATCTGCAAAGGGAGATCGTACCAATATACAAGTGATGATGTGCGGTAGAGACCGTTGAGGATGCACAAATCATCAATTAGAAGTAGGCATTATTGGGGAAAGTACTATGCGATAGAGTTATTAGAGAGCACTTTCCCTAAAATGTAATAGTAGTATGCAGGTAAAATTGGCTTAAGCATTGCCTCCGAACAATCCCTTCCCTAAAATGTAATAGTAGCACCCTTGCAGTGAAATTATTTCTTTTTGAATGCTTTTTTGAAGCCGATTAAAAGGAGAATCGCTCCAATGACAAGCAACAGAATAGAACCGAAAAAGTATCCTTGATTGTATCTTGTGGACAACTCCACAGAGCCGAGTAAGGGGTAAATTGCCTGCTTACCTCCGATAAAAAGTAATACACCTCCTATACCGCCCAAGAGAAGAGGTCGAATTTTCTTCATAAACAATCTTGAATGGATGGTTTTCTCTTGATGTACAATAAGTTCATAAGAAAAAGAGACACTATACCGATGCGCATAGTGTCTCTTTCGCTTTTTGGAAATTATTTTTCCACAATTACGGTCGTCGGTGTGTAGATACCTCCTGTTAATGCAGAGAGTAAACCATCTATGAATGAGTGAGTAATGGTTACTGTATAGTCCTTGGTGTCTCCTGCCATCTGTGTGGGATTAGCCGTTTTGATACCCGCCAAACCATCAATCAAATAGTGATTCTTTTCAACTACTTTTATTCCTGTTTTTGCTCCCTCACCTACATTGTATTTCAATGTATAGCAAGAGGTTAAACACAAAACAGCAAACATAGCCAACACCATCTTAGAAACTACTTTTTTCATTGTTGTACAAATACGTTTAAGTTCCTACTCTTATCGTTTTTCAG
>JBGZIN010000078.1:0-26322 GCA_041848345.1 Porphyromonas sp. | reverse complement strand
CCTCTACGCTACCGATTTTCAGAACGGTAGTTCTATTTTGAAGCCTCATTGACATTGCTCGGCAAAGCGTTTGCATCCCGTAATAATTTTGTATGCATACAAACTCCAAAATGTATGCATACAAATTGCCAATTGATCGCATACAAAATGCAAATTGTATGCATTCATTTTTTCAAGCTACATGCATTCCAATAAATCATCCACGGAGACCCTTGCGACAAGAAGTCGGTATTTCTTTGTTTTTCCCTCGAATAAGTCGTACTTTTGCACCGTAACAAAAGGTGGATTTATGGGACACAAAGAAAGCCATTCAATGAAGAAAAGAGGGATGAAAATATACCTACTCTCCTGTCTGTTCGGATTATTCACAGCCTGCTCCGCACTCACCCTAACGGCTCAAGAGAAGCAAATTGCGGTTCTCTCCGTCAATGACATGCATGCAGCTATGGACCAATTCCCCCGATTTAGCTATATGGTGGACAGTTTACGCCAAATTTACCCCGACCTTCTTCTCATCAGTGCAGGGGATAACCACAGTGGCAACCCCATCAACGACCAATTTGTGCCCAAAGGTTACCCTATGACCCATCTAATGAACAGCGTCCGATTTGACTATTCCGCTCTGGGTAATCATGAGTTTGACACACGTTCCGATTTGGGTTATCTGACTCAAATTGCCCAATTCACCCATCTCGCCGCAAATGTTTTTGCCGCACCTCAACGAGGCATCCGCCTGCAACCGAGTGTCATACACACTCTGCCCAATGGGTTGAAAGTAGCTCTTATCGGACTTTTGCAGTTGGAGAGCAACGGCTTACCGGCAACCAATCCGATATGGTTGGAACATATTCGCTTTGTCCCCGCTCAGGAAATCATCGGCTCATACCGAGAAATGCGCAGTGTATGCGATGCCGTGGTGGTAGTGTCTCATTTGGGGGTGGATGAAGATCAGGTTATCGCCCGCAGCAATGATTGGATTGATTTGATCATCGGGGGGCATAGCCACACCCTTTTAACCGATCCCATACAAGAGGGTGAATGCACCATTATACAGTCGGGTAGCCGACTTCAACATTGCAGTTTGACCCTGCTGACCGTGAAAGAGGGGGGAGAAGTAGGGCTTTCCACCCAATTATTGCCCATTGACCGCCATGCCGGAAAAGAGAGTGACACAATCCGATCTTTAGTGGATCGCTTCAACAACAATCCTTTTTTCAGCCAAACGGCAGGGATAGCCATGGATGAATTTGCCTCTTCGGATGACTTGGGCTACTTTATGGCAGACGCACATCGAGCCATGCTGGGGGCTGATATTGCCTTTCAAAACAGAGGAGGAGTGCGCATCAACCGGCTGCCCAAGGGAACCATTAGCTATCGGGACATTTTTTCTTTAGATCCTTTCGGCAACGAAATGCTCACCATCGAGCTCACACCCGAAGAGATCGCCTCTTTCATCAAGGATAATTGGGTAAAAGAGTTCCATAGCCCCATCTACGCTTCGGGAGTGTATATAGTCTGCCAAGTGGATAAAAAGACCCAAGAGTGCCTTTCCGTGGAGCTTTTCACCGCAGATAAAAAGCCATTGGTTAAGGGACATCGCTACAAAGTGGCATACAATGACTACGTAGCCAATGCCTACAAAATCAAGCACTCTTCGTCCTACCAAAAGAGCGGTTGCTCCTCAACAGAGAGTCTGTTGGCATACCTCAAGAAGATAAAACAAATTCCCTCCTACAAAAAGAGCAAAGAGCGGTCGAAAATGATCTATCGCTGAAAGGGAACACCAACGAAACAGAGCCGAAAAACGTCTTAAAATAACAACGGACAGAGCCTTTTCAGAGGGATTATTCTGCCCCAAAAAACAAACACGAAACATATATGAAAAGCAAATTAGAAGAGTTGGCAAGAGCATATCATGCCGGAGAAAAACCCGGGAAAATAGAAATCCGACCAACCAAACCTTACGCCACCCAACAAGACCTGACTCTGGCATACAGCCCGGGAGTTGCCGTACCCTGCAAAGACATAGAAGCAGACCCATCGGCAGCATACCAATATACAGCCAAGGGCAACCTTGTGGCTGTGATTTCCAACGGAACAGCCGTGTTGGGCTTGGGAGACATCGGAGCCATGGCGGGCAAACCCGTTATGGAGGGCAAGGGATTGCTTTTCAAAATCTATGCGGGGATTGATGTCTTTGATATAGAAGTGGACGAAAAAGATCCGAAAAAATTCATCGAAATAGTCAAAGCCATTGCCCCCACTTTTGGAGGAATCAATCTTGAGGACATCAAAGCACCCGAGTGTTTTGAAATAGAACAAGAGCTCAAAAAGCAATTAGATATCCCCGTAATGCACGATGATCAGCACGGAACAGCCATCATCTCTGCCGCCGGACTCATCAACGCCCTGTCCATTGCCGGCAAAAAAATCGAAGAGGCTCGCTTTGTCATCAATGGAGCAGGCGCATCGGCAATATCTTGCACCAAACTATATGAGGCCTTTGGTGCTCGAAGAGAAAACATTGTGATGCTCGACAGCAAAGGGGTCATCTCGGCAGATCGTCCCGACCTAACCGAGGAGAAAGCCTATTTCGCCACTCAACGCACCGACATACACACATTGGCAGATGCGATTGTGGGAGCCGATGTATTCGTGGGACTCTCTCGTGCCAAAGTCCTCTCGCAAGACATGGTGCGCTCCATGGCGAAGCAACCTATTGTTTTTGCGCTTGCGAACCCCGACCCGGAGATTAGCTACGAGGATGCCAAAGCCGCAAGAGAGGATGTTATCATGGCTACGGGGCGTTCGGACTATCCCAACCAAATCAACAACGTAATCGGTTTCCCCTACATATTCCGTGGTGCGCTCGATGTGCAAGCCAAAGCGATCAACGAAGAGATGAAAAAGGCTGCAACGGTAGCCATCGCCGCCTTGGCTCGAGAAGCCGTTCCCGAAGAGGTTACCCGTGCCTACGGAAACATTGACCTACATTTTGGTGCAGACTATTTTATCCCCAAGCCCGTAGACCCTCGCTTGATCGTTCGCGTTTCCTCCGCCGTGGCACGTGCCGCCATTGAGAGTGGCGTTGCACAGCGCATTATCGAAGATTGGTCGGCATACGAAGACGAATTGCGCGCTCGTTTGGGGCTGATGAGTCACCTGACTCGTCGCCTTCATGAGGCTGCCAAACAAAACCCTCGTCGAGTAGTTTATGCTGCCGGCGACAACCCCGCAGTGCTCCGAGCTGCCGTTGAAGCGCAAGCACAAGGCATTGCCCATCCCATCATATTGGGCATCCCCTCGCATATAGAACATTTGGCTCAAGAGTTGGATCTTTCATTGGAAGGGCTGACCATCATCAGCCATAGACATGATAGCGAGAAAGGACGTCGCCACCAATACGCCGAACTTTTGGCAACCCAAAATTGGCGTAAGGGCGGAGACCTACCTACTGCCCTCGACAAAATGTATGACCCCAACTACTTTGGCATGATGATGCTTGTCAATGGAGATGCCGATGCTTTGATAACGGGTATTTACAGCCACCACTCCCACTTGGCAGAAATAGCCAAACAAACCGTGGGTTTGCGCAAAGGAGTGAACCACTTTGCCACGATGCACATGGTTACCCTTAAGAACGGTCCTCTGTTCCTAACCGACACGATGATCAACTGCAACCTGAAAGCCGATGCGTTGGTAGATGTTGCCGTCTTGGCTGCCGAGAAAGTGCGTTGCTTCGGCATCGAACCTGTATTGGCTTTGGTAGGATTTTCTAATTTTGGTTCTACCGACGCAGAGTCTTCTCAAGAGGTGCAAAAAGCAGTGGCAATACTCCATGAACGCTACCCTGATTTGCTCGTAGATGGAGAAATGCAGGTTTCTCTTGCGCTCCATGCCGAAAAAAGAGATAAGCGTTATCCTGAAAATAAAATCAAAGGACGCAAAGCCAATGTGCTCATATTCCCTCGCTTAACGGGAGCCAATGCCTGCTATCAATTACTTCGTGAGGCAGACGATGCCGAAGAGGTCGTTGGACCAATCCAAATGGGCTTAAACAAGCCGGTGTACTTTGCAGACCATGAGGCATCTGTAACCGACATTGTAAACATCACCGCCCTTGCCGTTTTAGACTCCAACACTTGCATCGTCTAAGCCGATACTCGACCACAAACGGGAAAGAGCCTACCTTACAAATTCTGTAAAGTAGGCTCTTTCTCTTTTTTATTCCAAAAGTATTCGGTTTTTACTCCCCTCCACGATACTTTTTTCTCTCGTGTCATTATCCCCATTCTACTCGTATCATCGCCACTTTTTGCTCAACATTCATCTGCACAACCAACAACAATATACACATTATCAAAAAGAATATTATACAAATAAGCATGAATATGTTATTTGTTTTGTTATATTTGCGACATTAAAAGCGAAAGACACAAAATCAGAGAGAACTCCTCTAACAATAGAGCCGGGTCGTCGAAAAGAAAATACCCCGAAGTGGCAGTGTGTTTTTCTCTATCAATGTATAATACTTGAAAAAGCGATGGTTGTTTATTCTATATTCAACATAAAAGAAAAGTTAGTATCAATCATTTAATCTATTCCACGTATGAAAAAGATGATTAGACGGTATGCATCCGCAGCATTTATGCTTCTTTTATCGCTCTTTGCGAGCTGTGAATTATGGGCACAATCTGCTTCAGAAAACGTTATCTCTCTGAAGACCTCAAAAGAAATTGGCGAAACTCTCAGCCTTCGCATTGCAGCAGAAGGGGAAGTTAGTTTTGAAGGAATTTCCGGAACATTCCAAAACGATGACTTCGGAGACTACGAGATAAACAAGCAAGAAATTATCTTAAAAGGGAGCATCACCAAGTTGATCTGCAACAACAGTCGCCTCTCTCAACTCGACGTATCAAGGTGCACCTCCATTGCAACTCTATTCTGCGCAGACAATCAACTAACAGAAATAAAAGTTGCACCCAACTCTTCTCTCGCTTCACTCAACTGCAGCAACAATCAAATCAAGGGAGAAAAGATGGATGCCCTCATCGCCTCTCTCCCCGACAGACAATCTGCAGAAAAGAAAGGCGAGTTCCGTGTATTCCAAGCAGGGAACAAAGAAGGAAATATATGCACCAAAGAACAAGTACAAGCAGCTCGAGCTCGTGGATGGATCGCCAAAGAGTACACCTCCTCCGGCTGGAGTGAATACGAAGGTAGTGAGACAGAGGAACCCGAAGAAGAAACCCCGGAGAGTGAACAAATAAGTCTAAAGACAGCGAAAAATATAGGTGAAAAAATATCGTTACTTATTGAAGCCGAAGAAGCTCCAACCCTATCCGGGATCGAGGGCGAATGGAAAAAGGGAGACTACGTCACCTACACGATAACAGACCAAAACATATCCATACAGGGTAGTATCAACGAGTTTGACTGTTCTTCGGCAGAAGTTACGGAGCTTGACGTAACTCAAGCGGTCTCTCTTACCAACTTGGGATGCGCCCTTAACAAGATAACTCAGTTGGATGTAACTCAATGCGTAGAGCTGACAGATCTGTTTTGTTTTGGGAATGCCATTGCAAGTATCGATCTGAAAAGCAATACCCAACTCGTACAACTCCTTGCATCGCACAATCAATTCAGCTCTTTGGATATATCAAAATGTGTCGAACTCCGCCACTTGGACATTACAGAGAACCAAATAAGCAGCATAGACCTAACTCCGCACAAACATATTGAGAGCCTTTTCTGTGCCAACAACCTCCTGTCGGAACTTAATCTGAATGGCAAAGAAGAACTACTGACGTTGGATTGTCGTTTCAACAAATTGTCTTCTTTGGACCTTTCGCCTACCACGTCTCTTGACTATTTGGCTTGTGCCGCCAATCAAATCAAGGGAGAGAAAATGACAGCTCTTATCAATTCACTCCCCTCATCAACGGCTTCGGTCTTTGGAGTAAAAGACAACACCAATCAACTAATACCCGACCACAATGAATGCTCCAAAGAGCAAGTAGCCTTGGCGGCAGAACGCGGATGGCTCGCCAAAGAATGGGACGGGGACAGCTGGGTTGAGTATGGAGGTACTGAAACAGGTATTGACGACATAGCAACAAACTCCCTGACATTGTACCCCAATGCATCCAAAAGCATCCTTTTCTTTGAAGGAGGAAAAGTCGGGGCAATCGTTTGCCTATACTCTATTGACGGGACACTTTTGGCTGCAAGAAAAACGAATGATTGCGGCGCCACGCAACTACCAATAGGAGGATTGCCTCAAGGCGTTTACGTTGTGCGCGTGGGTAAATCGATGCAACGAATAATTCTCTAATAGAATTTAGAAAAACAATCTCAAAAAGCCATCTAACCGAAAACTACACTCCCCAAGTTTTGTATCCGACTTGGGGAGTGTAGTTTTTTAAGTACAGCAGAATTAAAAATGCATTGGACTGCATCCTTACATGCTATCATTCTGAAGGATAAAACCTCTAAAACACAAACACAAGCAAAGAAAAAAGATGTACTAATGCAAGTATCTCCCACTTGCCACAGGCAGTCCGCAGCCCCTACTCGAGAAAACTATTCTCTTTATTTGCAAGAATGGCTTGGCAAACCAAAAAGAAGTACTAACTTTGTGGCAGTTATAGAAGTATCTCCATTACATCCTACCCAAGGCACTCTTCTCTCTATTGTTTTTGAGAAACGTGGCGGTGCGGTGTGGAAGATGGGATTTTGTTTGAGGACTAAATGCTTAGCGGAGCGTTCAATCTTCAAAAAGAGTGCTCCCCGCAGCCTACACTCCCATAGATACTACCTATAATATATGAGATAGCCCGCCTATTCCGGGGGAATAGGAGACGGTGGGTGATAAGATGGAGAGGCATTGGAAAACTCCTAAATAACAATTAGGACGAAGTTTTCTTTTTAGGAGAAATGCCTTTTACCCTCCTCATACCAAACACTGCCTAATACAAATTGGCCCCTGATAGAATAGCCAGAGAGCGGACTATCATGGGGTTTTCGTCTTTTTGAGGCAGCAATTTTTCCCTCTCCGGCAGTGGGTAGAAATATATCGAAGAGCGATAATCTCTCATCGTTTGCTCAATGACGGCATAGGAAAAACCTAACCTATTGCAAGGTATTGAAGTGACGAACATTTGGAGATTGAAACGAGATTAAAAAGAATAAACACGACCCTCTTTGAGCTACAAACTCAGAGGTAAGTTTGAAAAAAAGGAAAGGATTAAAGTTATGATGACGAGAGAAGAGTACATCGAGAGCTTGCGAAAAATGAACCTCCAGGTCTACTTCATGGGACAAAAGATCGACAATCCCGTTGATCACCCCGTGATTCGCCCATCGCTCAATTCGGTAGCTATGACTTATGAATTGGCTCAAGTAGATGAACACAAAGAGCTAATGACAGCAAAGAGCCACCTCACCGGCAAGACAATCAATCGTTTCTGCCACATTCACCAAAACACTACGGACCTTATGAACAAGGTGAAAATGCAACGTCTTTTGGGGCAAAAAACGGCAGCTTGTTTCCAACGTTGTGTGGGTATGGATGCCTTTAATGCCATCTACTCTACTACATACGACATGGATCAAGAGTTGGGTACGGACTACCACCAACGCTTCAAAAAATATCTCGAAATGGTACAAGAGAGAGATCTCGTAGTAGATGGTGCCATGACAGACCCCAAAGGCGACCGTAACTTGAGTCCGTCTCAACAACCCGATCCGGATCTCTATCTCCGTATCGTGGAGGTGCGCGAAGATGGTATTGTGGTACGCGGTGCCAAAGCACACCAAACCGGAGCGGTAAACTCTCACGAACATCTTATCATGCCCACAGTGGCCATGCGCGAAGAGGATGCCGACTATGCCGTTTCGTTTGCGATCGAAAGTGATGCTCCCGGCATTTTGATGATCTATGGACGCCAAAGCTGCGACACTCGTAAAATGGAAGAAGGTGCCGATATCGACTTGGGTAACTCTTCTTTCGGAGGACACGAAGCATTGGTTATTTTCGACGATGTATTCATTCCCAATGAGCGTGTCTTCATGTGCCGCGAATATAAATTTGCAGGCTTGATGGTAGAGCGCTTTGCCGGTTATCACCGTCAATCTTATGGTGGTTGCAAGGTAGGTGTGGGTGATGTTCTTATCGGTGCTGCAGCTTTGGCAGCCGACTACAACGGAGTGCCCAAGGCTTCACACATCAAGGACAAACTGATCGAAATGATCCACCTCAACGAAACTCTCTTTGCCTGCGGTATCGCTTGTTCGGCAGAGGGTAAACCGACCAAGAGCGGTAACTATCTCATCGATCTTCTCTTGGCGAACGTTTGTAAACAAAACGTTACCCGTCTCCCCTACGAGATTGCTCGATTGGCAGAGGATATAGCCGGTGGTCTTATGGTTACAATGCCCGCAGAGCAAGACTTGCGCGATGAAAAACTCGGTCCTTTGGTACGTAAATATCTGCAAGGTGCAACGGGAACAGATGTTGTAAATCGTATGCGTGTGCTTCGACTCATCGAAAACATCACTTTGGGAACAGCAGCTGTCGGCTACCGCACCGAGTCTATGCACGGAGCCGGTTCTCCTCAGGCACAACGCATCATGATCCAACGTCAAGGTGATTTGGAAGGTAAGAAACAGTTGGCTCGGGAGATTGCCAAAGTGGACGTTTCTCTGGACCAAAAGCCTGCCGGTAAATAATTAAGACAAACAAGTTTTCATATGAGTTTGAGTTTTGATGCCGTACAGGCTGTGTTGGAACAACAGGTGGATCCCTTGTTGGCTTCACACGGAGGAGGCGTCAAGCTGTGTAGCATATCCCCTGAAGGAGACATACGTGTTTCTTTCAGGGGGGCTTGTGCTTCTTGCCCTTCCATGCGAGACACGATGGACGAATTGGTCGAAGGCACATTGCAGAATGCATTTCCTAACGAAAAATTTCGCCTAATAGCCGTTATGGACACTGATCAAGAACTTCTCGATCAGGCAAGAGCCCTGCTACGTGCTCGACAAGAGGCTCGCAAGACACAGCAATAAAGACTCCCCACCTCATCTCCAAACATTCAGGAATACCAAACAAATATTCTCGATACATAGAAACAATAGTGATGGAAGATTACAAAAGCAAAGTGGTATCAGCCGAAGAAGCGATTAAGTCCATTAAAAATGGTGATACCATAGTCCTCTCTCATGCCGCAGGTGCTCCTCAACTAACGATTAAGGCACTATGCGATAATTACAAGAACTATCAGAATGTGAAGATATATCACATGCTGTTATTAGGAGAAACGCCTTATTGTGCGCCCGAAATGGAGGGACACTTCAGGCTTCTCACCAACTTTGTCGGAGGTAACACTCGCCAAGCTGTCGCAGAGGGGCGTGCCGACTTCTTCCCGATGTTTTTCTATCAAGTCCCTCGTGCACTCCGTGAAGGAACCATTCCTGTGGATGTGGCCGTAATACAAGTTTCAGAACCCAATGAAGAGGGCTTCTGCAGTTTCGGTGTTTCTTGCGACTATACTCGTCCTGCAGCCGAATGTGCCAAAATAGTCATTGCGGAAATGAACAAGCAAACTCCTTTCGTTGGAGGCAACAATCTTATTCATGTTTCTAAATTAGACTACATTATCGAAGGGGATTATCCTCTTTACGAAATTCCTCGTCCGAAAATTGGAGCTACCGAAGAAGCCATCGGCAGCAACGTTGCAAGCCTCGTTCGTGATGGAGACACCCTGCAACTCGGTATTGGAGCCATACCCGATGCCGTACTTTTGTTCTTAAAAGACAAAAAAGAGTTAGGCATCCATACCGAAATGTTTTCCGATGGAGTCCTTGAGTTGGTACGTGCCGGAGTAATAACCGGTAGTCGCAAAGAGATCGACAAAGGAAAGCTAACGGCGACCTTCCTCATGGGGACGAAAGATCTCTACGACTTTATAGACAACAATTCCGATGTACATCTCGACTCCGTTGATGTCATAAACAACCCTTGCACGGTAATGCAGTTTGACCGCATTGTAAGTATCAATAGTTGTATCGAAGTGGATCTCATGGGACAAGTATGCAGTGAAACAATCGGCTACAAACAGTTCAGTGGAACAGGTGGTCAGGTCGATTATGTACGTGGTGCAGCCATGTCGGCACATGGGATAAGCATCATGGCAATGCCCGCCACTGCAGCCAAAGGAACAGCCTCTCGCATTGTCCCCATTCTCACAGAAGGTGCTGCCGTAACTACCTCTCGCAACGATGTGGACTATGTTGTTACGGAATATGGAGTGGCTCGTCTTAAGGGACGCACTCTACGCGATCGTGCTCAAGCACTTATCGCCATTGCTCACCCCGATTTCCGAGCAAGCCTGACAGAAGAACTAAATAAACGTTTCCCTCATTAAAATAACACGCAGAACTCATGCAGTTACTTAAGTTAAGCACAAAAGTGCATCGCTCGGAGACATTCGCCGAGTTTGCCACGGAGTTTGCCCTCAATGAGCATGACCTCGTACTTACCAACGATTTTCTTTATCAACCTTTCATGAAGGCATTGAACCTGCCCTGCCACTTCGTTATGCAAGAGAAGTATGGAGCCGGAGAGCCTTCGGATGAAATGATGAACAACATTTTGCGCGACCTTGAAGGCATCCCCTTTAAGCGAGTGATAGCAATTGGCGGTGGTACGGTAATCGACATTGCCAAGCTGTTTGTTCTTAAAGATTTGAAGGATGTGATGGATGCATTCGACCGTAAAATTCCACTGATTAAGGAAAAACAATTGGTTATCATCCCCACAACTTGCGGAACAGGTAGCGAAGTAACCAACATCTCTATTGCCGAGATCAAATCTCGCCACACAAAAATGGGATTGGCAGATGACGCCATTGTGGCAGATGATGCAGTAATCATCCCCGAACTTTTGGCAGGACTGCCCTTCCGTTTCTATGCAGCAGCTTCTATCGATGCCCTCATTCATGCAATTGAGGCTTGTGTATCCCCTCGCTGCAACCCCTATACACGTGTATTCAGTATGGCAGCCATGGAAACCATCATTGATGTATTCCAAAAAATCGCAGCCACCAATCCGGAGGAACGCCATAAGTATGCTGCTGAAATGCTTATTGCAGCCAACATGGCAGGTATCGCCTTTGGTAACGCAGGGGTAGGTGCCGTACATGCCCTTTCTTATCCTTTGGGCGGTAACTATCACGTACCTCACGGAGAGGCTAACTACCAATTCTTCACAGAAGTATTCAAGCTATATCATCAGAAAAATCCTCAAGGAGCAATTGCTTCTTTGGAAAAAGAATTGGCTCGTTTACTCAACTGTACTGTGGAAAACGTATATGAATCATTGGACGAATTGTTGGGCAAACTCATCAGCCGTAAGCCTTTGCAAGAGTATGGTATGAAACAAGAGGAATGCCGTGGATTTGCAGAAGCCGTGATTGCCACACAGCAACGTCTACTCAATAACAACTATGTTCCTTTTTCCGTAGAAGAGATTGAGGGCATATATTCTCGCCTATTTTAATACAGAGCGTTTCAATTCAAGATTTCAAACAAACACGAAAAATAAAAGATCCAAATGGAAATCAAAGAAATGGTGAGCCTGGCTCGTGAGGCTCAAAAACAGTATCAAGCAACACACAATCAAGAATCTGTGGACAACATTTGCCGTGCAGCTGCACGTGTGATCTACGAAAACGCAGAAATGTTGGCTCGCGAAGCAGTAGATGAAACACGCATGGGTGTGTATGAACACAAAGTGGCAAAAAACCAAGGTAAGTCCAAAGGTGTTTGGTACAATCTTCACGATAAAAAATCTGTCGGTATCCTCAACATTGACGAGCGTACAGGCATGATCGAAATCGCCAAACCCATCGGTGTGGTTGGTGCTGTAACTCCCACTACGAACCCGATCGTTACTCCTATGAGTAATATCATCTTTGCGCTGAAAACGTGCAACGCAATCATCATTGCACCTCACCCACGCAGTAAGAATTGCTCGGCTCATGCAGTTCGTTTGATTAAGGAAGCCATCGCTCCTTTCAATGTGCCCGATGCCATGGTACAAATCATAGAAGAGCCCAGCATTGAAAAGACACAAGAATTGATGGGTGCCGTAGACGTAGTGGTAGCTACCGGTGGTATGGGCATGGTTAAGTCCGCTTACTCTTCCGGGAAACCTTCTTTCGGTGTAGGTGCCGGTAACGTACAAGTTATCGTGGATACAGACATTGATTTCGAATCCGCTGCCGATAAGATCCTTACGGGACGTGCATTCGACAACGGTATCATCTGTTCCGGAGAGCAAAGCATTATCTACAACGAAAAAGATAAAGAAGCCGTATACAGCGCATTCCGCAACAAGGGAGCTTACTTCTGTACAACGGAAGAAGGCGAACGTGTGCGCACGGCTATTTTCGAGGATGGAGCAATTGCCAAAGATGTGGTAGGTCAAAGCGTGGACTTCATTGCTAAAAAAGCAGGACTTACACTCCCCGCCGGAACACGTGTTATCATGGTAGAAGCACACGGAGTGGGTGAAGAAGATATCATCTGCAAAGAAAAGATGTGTCCCGTAATGTGCGTACTTTCTTACAAGAATTTTGAAGAAGGTGTACAAATCGCTCGCACCAACTTGGCTCACGAAGGCAATGGTCACACTTGTGCCATCCATTCAAACAACCAAGCGCACATCATCCTTGTAGGTTCTGAAGTTACAGTATCTCGTATCGTGGTTAATGCACCCAGTGCAACAACTGCCGGCGGACACATCCAAAACGGGCTTGCCGTAACCAATACTTTGGGTTGTGGTTCTTGGGGTAACAACTCTATTTCTGAGAACTTTACCTACAAGCACTTGTTGAATATCTCTCGTGTTGCTCCTCTTAATACCAAGATCCACATTCCCAACGATAAGGAAATTTGGGAACTCTAATTGGAGGAATACTCAAAAAAGTATCGTTCTAAACGAAATGATCATTTCGATAGAAACTACTCGGCCATTCGGTCGGGTAGTTTTTTTATCCCCTCTCCGACGAGTAAGGAGCTCAATCATTTTCTCAATACAACTTGAGTAACGAACTGAAGCATGGCGATATGCCAATGATCGATAGGCTATGACTGCTGCACAAAAGTCTGTGCTAATGAATGGGTGCATAGCCACCTATCAATGACCGATCGCTTCGACTGCCATGTGAACACCTATGCTAATAAATTAGGCGCATAGCAATGTGTGAATTAGATGTCTCTCTGTCCGAAACACGACGAAAGTATTGGAAGGCCACAAATCATCTCTCAAGAAAATGAGTTGAACGCGACAAATTTATTATCTCTCTGATAATCAACAACAAAATGAATGCATATAAATATCTTTTTGAATGCTATGAAATGAGCTTTTGAATGCGTATCAACGAATTTGAACATGCAATGAAAGTACAATGTGTACGTGCTTGACCTTTTAGATTGCATGTATCCAGTTGTGTGTTTACCAAAGAATTATCGATCTCATACAGCATTCAGAAAAAGGTATTCCCTACCGAATGCTTCCTTAACGGAGGGGCATTCTGATGGTTCGCATATGGGGCTTAATCGTGCGCATTCTCCCGCTCATTTTTAGTACCTTTGTCGCAAATTAGTGAGTTGTATGCAAGAAAAAATATTGATCCTTGATTTCGGTTCGCAGACGACACAGCTTATCGGTCGTCGCATCCGAGACCTTAATACGTATTGTGAGATTGTTCCCTATAACAAACTCCCCGAAAATATTGAGGGGGTGCGTGGGGTTATCCTCTCCGGAAGTCCTTACTCCGTTTACGATCCCAAGGCCTTCCGCATCACGCTGAGCGAACTTCGCGGACGCTTCCCTCTACTGGGTATTTGCTACGGAGCACAAAGTTTGGTATATCAAGCGGGCGGTAAGGTGGAACCATCGGAGACGCGCGAGTACGGCTCTTCTCAATTGAACTTGCTCTCTCCCGAAGACCCTCTTTTGAAAGGGCTTTCACCCCGAAGCACTGTATGGATGTCACACGGTGATACCATCACGGCACTGCCTGAGGGTTTTACCCCGATCGCCTCCACCGATACGGTGGTCAACGCTGCTTATCGCATTGAGGGCGAAGAGACGTGGGGTGTGCAATTTCATCCCGAGGCGTTTCATAGTGCAGAAGGAGTACAACTTTTGGAAAACTTTATTCGCATCGTGGGGATTGCGGGCAATTGGTCGCCCGACGCTTTCATTGAGCGTTCGGTGGTAGAACTGCGCCAACAGTTGGGCGATGACAAAGTATTGCTCGCTCTGAGTGGTGGGGTAGATAGTTCCGTTGTGGCTGTTTTGCTCCATCGAGCCATCGGCAGCAACCTCACGTGCATCTTTGTGGATCATGGTTTGCTTCGTAAAGGCGAGGCGCAGCAGGTGCTGGACGATTATCGCCACTTGGGACTCAATGTTATCGGAGTGGATGCACACGAACAGTTCTACGCAGCATTGGATGGAGTTGCAGACCCTGAGCAAAAACGAAAGATTATCGGCAAAGGTTTTATCGATGTTTTCGAGGCAGAAGCATCGAAACTGCAAGATATTAAGTGGTTAGGACAGGGCACTATCTATCCCGATATTATCGAGTCGATCAATATCACGGGTATGGTGATCAAAAGCCATCACAATGTGGGAGGCTTGCCCGAGCGTATGAAGCTGAAGCTCGTGGAGCCTATCCGCACGCTGTTCAAAGATGAAGTACGCAGAGTGGGCAAAGCACTCGGTATGCAAGCTCATTTGCTGGAGCGTCATCCGTTCCCCGGTCCCGGTTTGGGTATTCGCATCTTAGGGGCTGTTACGCTCGAAAAGGTGCGCATATTGCAAGAAGCCGATCATATTTACATGAGCGAAATGCGCCAACAAGGGTTGTACAACTCTGTATGGCAAGCCGGTGCCATCCTTCTGCCCGTCAAATCGGTGGGCGTAATGGGAGATGAACGCACCTACGAATACACCATTGCGTTGCGTGCCGTGAACAGTGTCGATGCCATGAGTGCCGATTGGACTCGCCTTCCCTACGAATTTTTGGCGAAGGTGTCGAACGAGATCATCAATAAAGTTCGTGGAGTCAATCGCGTGGTTTATGATATTTCGTCCAAGCCACCCAGCACCATTGAGTGGGAGTAATGCGATACTTCTTCTACGACAACTCCCTATTTACATAAGTTAGGTATGCAAAAAACAGTCCATTGGGCGGAGCACCTACTCTGTTTGGTGGACTGTATCATGCCCATTGTTCCTATTCTTCTTTCCTGAACGTTTATAGTCGATAGAACAACCTTTTCGCCCTAAAAAAGCTAATTATGTCCACTTATCAACCCGAAGATTCTCGAAAAGTAACCACGCACCGATTGCTTGAAATGAAAGGGCGTGGCGAGAAGATTGCAATGCTTACAGCCTACGACTATACGATGGCAAAGTTGGTCGATAGTGCCGGGATGGATGTTATTTTGGTGGGAGACTCCGCCTCCAATGTAATGGCCGGCAATACCACTACGCTCCCCATTACACTGGATCAAATGATCTATCATGGGAAATCGGTGGTTAAAGCCGTACAGCGAGCTTTGGTGGTAGTGGATCTTCCTTTCGGTTCGTATCAAGGCAATCCGATGTTGGCACTTGACTCGGCAATAAAAGTGATGAAGATCACGCACGCAGACGCCATCAAAGTAGAGGGCGGATGTGAGATAAAAGAGTCGGTGGAACGTATTTTATCGGCAGGTATTCCCGTCATGGGTCATTTGGGATTAACCCCTCAGTCAATTAACAAGTTCGGCTCTTACAACGTGCGTGCTCGTGAGGAGGAAGAAGCCAACAAATTGGTGCAAGATGCTCATCTTTTGGAAGAATTGGGTTGCTTTGCCGTAGTGTTGGAGAAAATACCTGCCTCTTTGGCTGCCAGAGTGGCACAAGAACTTACAATCCCCGTTATCGGTATCGGAGCAGGAGGGGCTGTGGATGGACAAGTACTTGTTTTGCATGATATGGTAGGACTTAATGAAGGTTTTCGTCCTCGTTTCTTGCGTCTGTATGCAGAGTTGGGACAGGTCATGCGTTCCGCTTTTACCCGATATATTAGCGATGTAAAAGGAGGAGATTTCCCCAACTTGGAAGAACAGTATTGACTTTTATTCTTAGTATAAAGAAGGACAACGTTACGTATTCACGTTATTTGCCCTTTTATTTTGATAAGCCCCTCAATTCCTCTATATTTGTCGCAGGAGAGAAGAACTTCAGTCCTCCTATGGAGTGGTGTTGTTTCTTTGGAAGAATAGTATTTTGAAGACTAAAATTTGAGACAATGATCAGCATAGAAGAGTTGTATAAACTATTCCTCTCGGCAAATGGTATTACCATAGACAGCCGTTCCATACAGCCCAATTCACTCTTCTTCGCCCTGCGTGGTGATCGCTTCGACGGCAATCAATTCGCATTGCAAGCACTTTCCGCAGGGTGTCTTTATGCTGTGGTGGACGATGCCGAAGTGGCACAGCAAGACAGCAGATGCCTGTGGGTAGAGGATGTTTTGCGAGTGCTTTCCGACTTGGCTCGTCATCATCGCCGAGTTTTGGCGTTGCCCACCATAGCCATTACGGGTACAAATGGGAAAACCACCACCAAAGAATTGATAGCAGCTGTACTGCGCCGTCGGTATAAGGTGGGTGCCACAGAGGGCAATCTCAACAATCATATTGGAGTACCGCTCACTTTGCTCCGCTTACAGCCCGACCATGAAATATCCGTAGTCGAGATGGGGGCTTCACACGTGGGAGAGATCCGACAACTTGCCGATATTGCCCAACCCGACTATGCATTGATCACTAATATAGGTAGAGCCCATTTAGAGGGGTTTGGCTCTTACGAAGGGGTTATTCAAGCCAAAAGCGAACTGTTTGAGTATGTGCGCAAGCATGGAGGGAAAGCCTTTTTGCATAGCGATGATCCCATTTTGCTACAAGCAGCCAAGGGGATTTCCCATCTATCCTATGGCAGAAAGAAGGACGCTACAATATGGGCAGAGCCTATCCCGCATCCCGAAGGATATTTCTTAGCCTTCCGGCTTTTCCATAAAGAAACCTCTTTTGAGGTGTACACTCGCCTCGTTGGGGAATATAACCTGCCCAATGCCTTGGCTGCTGCTACCGTGGGAGTTGCTTTTGAGGTTCCCATGGAAGAGATTGTACACGCTTTGGAGGCATACAATCCCACGAACAATAGATCTCAATTTATTCCTGTAACTCCTTTGGGTAACGAGTTGATCGTGGATGCTTATAATGCCAATCCTACCAGTATGCGCATTGCCGTGGATAATTTCGTACAACTGACGACCAATCTCCCTAAAGTCATCGTTTTGGGAGATATGTATGAATTAGGACCGGCATCGGCACGGGAGCATCGCTTACTTGCCGAGTATGTCGCTCATCTATCGGGTATAGAGAAGGTTTTCTTCATTGGAACCGAGTTTCATGCCCTATGCAATCAAATTACAGCCCCCCACGTACACTATTTTTCGTCTCGCGAGGAGTTTGTGAAAGTTTTGAGCAATAGCCCTCTGCAAAATCGATTTATACTACTGAAAGCCTCGAACAGCATGCGTTTTAGTTCCTTAGTGGAGTTATGTTAGACCAATCGTTAGTCCAGAAACAGAAGCAAACTTTAACCACTCAGCAGATACAACAATTTCTTCTGCTGGAGGTCCCATGTGTAGAGTTGGCAGATCGTATTCAGGAAGAATTGGCGTCCAATCCTGCATTGGAGATTGATCCCGAGGGATCTTTACCATACCAAGAGACTTTGGAGAGCGAAGTAGTAGAAAGGGATCCCGATAGTTACGAGCAAACAATGGAGGACTTATACCCTTCATCCTCTGCTTCGGAAGACTTTTTCATGGGTGATTACGCTTCGGAAGATGACATACCTGAGTATAAACTGCGCTTACTTCAAGAGGCGGAAGAGCAGCGAGAAGAAATTCCTTTCGCTGTGGATGCAAACACACTTGTCGATTATCTGCGGCAGCAATTCATCACCCTCCCCCTCACCGAGGAAGAGCGCATCATTGCCGAGTACATAATAGGAAATCTGAACGATGATGGCTATTTTCAATTAACCACTCGAGATGTTGAGGACGACTTGCTTTTCAACGACAATATAAGTGTTACCTCGTTTGCGGTAGAGGAGGTTTTGCGTAAAATTCAATCTTTGGAACCTGCGGGTGTAGCGGCAAAAGACCTTCGAGAGTGTCTCACATTGCAATTGTGTCGCTTGCAAGAAGAATATAGAGATAGTGCGGAGCAATTACATCGTATTTCTGTGGCGAAGACAATTATGGAGCATCATTTTGAAGATCTTGCCAATAGGCGTTACAAGAATATCATGCAAGCCCTCTCTATTTCCGAAGATGAGTTTGCCTCTATTCAGCACCTGATCCGTTCTCTGACTCCTCGTCCGTCCAATGGCTTTGGCAGTGCCATGGAGGCTGTTGCAGCACGCATCACTCCCGATTTTACCGTACAATTGAGGGATGATAAACTGTTACTTTGGCTCAATGACCCTCCTGGAATACCATCATTGCGCATATCTCCCGAATACAAAGTGCTCAGCGAGTCTTCTGTCTCTCGAAAAAAACAAGAAGAACGACCCGAGGAGCGTGCTGCCCGAGACTTCGCACGTCGCCGAGTGCACGAGGCTTCATGGTTTATCGGAGCTATTGCCCGACGACGAAATACTCTCCTTGCAGTGATGCAAATCATTGTGGAGCTGCAAGAACCTTTTTTCCGCTTGGGAGATGTGGCTTTATTGCGTCCCATGGGCCTCAAGGATGTTGCCGAACGTGCAGGCTATGATATTAGCACTATCAGCCGTATAACATCCCGAAAATATGTTCAAAGCGATTACGGCATTTACTCTCTAAAGTACTTTTTCAGCGAAGGTACCGTGCGAGAAGAGGGCGATGCCGTTTCCACACGTCAAACCAAGTCTCTCATACAGTCATTTATTGAGCAGGAAGACAAACGCAAACCTCTTTCAGATGCTCAAATAGAAACACTCTTAACTCGGCAGGGATTAACCGTTGCCCGCCGCACCATTGCCAAATATCGAGAACAATTAAACATACCCATTGCCCGACTTCGTAAAGAACTATAATAAGAAAAACACTCAACACAAACACAACGCAAATGACTTTTTTATTGAATCACTTACTCCCTTGCGGAGCTCCTTTTTCGTTAAAAAGAGGTGCCGTTTTGTTGCTGCTCTTTTTAGTTTCTTCCTCTGCCCTGGCGCAAATAATGGTACGAGGAAGAGTTATTGACAGTATATCGGGCGAACCCCTCTCGGGAGCCTCTGTTTTTCTCAGCAAGAAGCGAGATATAGGAGCTATTGCCGATTCTGACGGCTATTTCAAACTCACTATACCGGCTCATTATGCCAAAAATATGCGCCAAACTTTATCGGCATCCATGGTCGGTTATCGCAATAGCACAATACAATTGGAGCGTACAAAGACGTCCAATGGGCACTATTGGCAGTTTTCCCTACGAGGAGCGGAATTGGCTACTGTGGTCGTTTCGCCCAAGAAAAAGCGATACACAAAAAAAGGAAATCCGGCTGTTGCTATCATGGAGCGAGCAATTGCTCGAAAAGAGAAGAATAGGGTAGAGACGCAGAAAGATTTCAGTTATCAGGTTTATCGCAGACAACTCATAGGTCTCACGGATTCTATTCATGAACCCTTCAGCAACCTTTTTGGAATTGACGAGAAGCGATGGCAGGCTTGGAGCGACACTTCCGGGTTCAAAGGGCTGAAAGTACGCCCCTTTTCTATTCGGGAACGCCACTCTGTGCGTGCCAATATCGGAGGGAAAGCGCGCGAAGAGTTGATTATAGGTCGTCGTTATCAGGGGATAGAAGAAGCTATAGAAGGGCAACAAATGATGCTCAATTTGGAAGAGTTAATGCCTGAAATCAACCTGTACAATAGCGATTTGGGATTGTTCTTAAATAGCTTCCCGGGTCCTATGAGTGCTTTATTCTCTACCTCGTTCTACAAATATTACTTGTTGGATACAGTCCTGATCAACGATCGCCCCGCTTACCAAATAGGTGTTGTTCCGTTCAGTACCCGCAGCATAGGTTTCAAAGGCACTCTTTGGGTGGACACAACCTCCTATGCTTTAGCCAAGGCACATTTGGAGTTCCCCAAAGAGTCGAATGTAGACTGGGTGCAGGGCTGTTATTTCACAGCCGATTTTGCCCCTCATGTATTGGGTAATGACACATTATGGTTGCAGCAAAGACAAGATTTGCATACGTTGCTCTCGCCCACTCCTTTGCTCAAGCAAAATGCCGAATTCCACCAAACATTCATCTATACGCACTACAAAAAAGGGTCCGAAGCTTTGGATAGTTTGGCGCTTGATCCTCGTTTGGCTTTGTCGGAAAAGGTGCGAAAAGAGATTGATAAACCTCGTAGAAGTACATTTGGTATCGTTACACGTCCCGAACCATTGCCTCCCCTTGGAGAGGGGACGCTTGCCATGATGGATTACGTACACAGCGATCCTATATATCTATCCGTAGCCAAAGGAGCGCAATTGCTTTCGAGAGGTTTTCTCGGTCTTCCGTTTAACAAGCTCAAGCGTGAAGATTATTATGCCGAATTGGGACCTTTAGAGTCTACCATCGCTTGGAATACCCTTGAAGGAGTGCGTTTGCGCCTCGGTGGAATTACTTCGGCTCGTTTGAGTAAGCAGTTCTTCGGGCAGGGATATGTGGGGTATGGATTGGGCGACAAGCGTTGGAAATATTATGCTCGCCTCATCTATTCACAGGTGGAAAAGGATGTACACGAAAACGAATATCCTCGTAGAAATTTCTCCTTGACGGTACAGAACGATCTTTTTGTCCCCGGTTATACAGAAGAGGCACTCTATAAAGATGGTTTAGGCACCCTTATGGGAACTATGAAGATACGCCAGCGCTATTATGAGAAAAGCGCATCTCTCGCTTATAGTGCAGACTTGAATAAGACATGGCAAGTGGAGCTATGGGGCAATATATTTCAACGTAGCTCCACGGGAGATCTTCATTATTACCGCATTGATCACCAAGGAGAGCGTGTAGAAGTCCCATCTCTTCGTAGGGCTACATTGGGAGCCGGGATAACTTTTACACCGGGAAGAGAACCCATAGACAATCGTCGTCCTCAAGCAAGAATGAATTTTAAGCGTTTTCACCCTACCATAGGGTTACGCGCTACTTATCTACCCGATGGCATTTGGGGCAACAATGGACACAAAGGCACACTTTCATTGAGTTTTTATAATCGTTTTTATTTATCTCTCTTTGGCTATGTGGATGCCTCTATCTTTGGGGGACTCTCCTTGGGACAAATGGACGAGGCGGATTTTTACACGCCAGGTATCAATGCAAGTTGGGTACTTTCAAAGAGTAAGTTTCAATTGATGAGTCCCTTGGAGTTTGTTGCGGATAAGTATTTGGAATTCAATTTCTATTACCACATGAAAGGACTTATCCTCAACCGTATTCCCCTGATCAATCGCTTGGGATTGCGAGAAGTGCTTTCGTTACATGGCTATTGGGGTGATGTTTCACACCAAAATATGAATTATCGAGAAGGTGAATATGTATATGCCACAACTGTAACCCCGATGAACAACCATCTTTATTTAGAGGGAAGTGCCGGGGTTGAGGGTATTTTCAATATATTTGGGATACACTATTTCCATCGTTTTACACCCTCTTTGCTTCCCGATACTCCTATGTGGGGCATACGAATAGGCATGGGGATGTCTTTCTAAAAACAGTGCTCAAATGGTCTGTATATAACAACTCGCTACTTCTGAAAGAGATTGAAAAAAGGGAGGCACACCATCTGACAATGGTTGCCTCCCCTTTTTATGAAGGAAAGTCGTTGCTTAACGTTTGGGCAAGAAAACAATTCCGTTGGGTAAATCTCCCGTGGGTATTTCTGCTTTCAGAGTTCCGTCGGCTGAGAAGATAAAAAGTGTACCTCCGGAGGTAAAATCGGCTGCATCCATAACGAATATCTCGCCTGTTGTCGGGTGAATTGCCAAACCGTAGGGAGACTTTATCTTTTGAGAGCTATTCTCATTGATAAAGTTTTCCTTTACTTTTTTCTGTGTGGAGATTTGTACCACTCCATAGCTGTTTTTATTGCTCTTTGCTGTGGCATCCCATTGAGAAGAGGTGTAGTAAAGGTTATCTTTATCAATGGCAATGTTGGTGGCAGGGATGTCGAGGTTTTTTACGTGTGGTGTGGCTCCGCTTACGGCATCATAACGTACGCAGTGCAGATTGCCCGGGGTTTCTTTATAATCTCCTCGGGTAGTGACCCAAAGTCTATTTTGTGCATCCTTACGCACTCTATGGGGATTTACGCCCACGGTCAATTTCTTCACTTCTTGGAAGGTACCCAAATTAACCACTGAAATCGTATTATCATAGGAAGGTTGTTTATAGCCTCCTGAGTTGGCAACGAAGAGATAATCTCCGATAATTTCCATTTCTTCGGGTTGATACCCCACGGTTACCTGTCCTGTTATTTGCAAAGAAGCTGTATCTACCCGATACACAGCTCCCGGAGAAGAGGCATCCAAGGCAATAGAGCTCGCATATGAAGAAACATAAGCATTCCCTTTATGAAAGTGTAAATAACGTCCATTGGCAATGTTTATTTGAGTAATCTGTCTGCCCGTATAGGCGTCAAGAACCTCCACTTTATGCGACCCGTTTACTACGATATATAACTTGGAGCCATATATTTTCAAGTCATTACCCGTGTCTCCCAACTCTTTCACTTTGCTCGGATTGCGCAAGGCAAAAAGGTTGGAAATGTAACGACCTCGGGTAAAGTCTGCAAAATCCAAAGTACTTTTATTGCTTTGATAAGCCCCTTCATTGAGGAGATAAAATCCCTGAAAGGAATCATTGGGGCGCATTAAAGCCTCTACGGCAGTACCCTCTTCGACGACGGAAGGTTCGTCGGGAGATGGATTTTCATTGGAGTTCTTAACCTCTTTGCGACAAGAGGCTACCAATCCACCCATCATAAGGAGGGCAATCAATAATTTGGTCTGTTTTTTCATAAGAAATTTATTGTGATAGATAGTTTATAGTTGCGCAAAGGCATGGGATAATTGTGCACCACTTCATAGTCTTGAGCCAATAGGTTGTTGCATTCTCCCTGAATAGTCATCTCTGTTTGCGAGGACAAAGGTAATGTATAGCAAATACTTATATCATGCGTGTGCCAGGAGGGCATAAAATGTAGGGGGATATTTTCACGTTGATTGTAGCGTTCTCCTGTGTATAAAATGCTGTAATGGAAGCTCCACTGTTGCACTTTAATTCTATTGATCCATGTGGCACTATGCTTGGGCGTGTAGGGTATTTGGTGTCGATAGTAGCGAGTATCGGGATTGCTAATGTCAATAGCCGACTGATAAGTATAACGAACGATACTGCTCCAATGCACCTTGGAGGCAAGCAGTAGGTGTGCCGAGAGTTGCCCATCAATTCCATGTATATCTACTTTTCCGAGGTTGATCATAGTCCAACGAAACTGCTGTCCTTTGGGATAAGCTACGATTTTGTCTGTAACTCGATTGTAGTAAGCATCCAATTTTAAGTCTATCGAACCGCTTTTTTTATGTCTAAAAAGTTCCGCTTCTGCCGAGAGATTGAACTGTTCTGTGCGCTCGGGATCAAGGATTACGTTTCCTATATCCACATAGTACAGATCATTGAACGAGGGCATCCGTAGTGATTGTTTGTAAAAAGCCCCCCATCGTACAGTAGGCAATTTGGGATGTGTATAGGAAAGAAAAAGAGCCGGAGTGAGAGCATGGTAGCGAGGTGTATGTGTAAGGGGGGCATAATCTCGTACAAAAGTCGCCAATAAACTGCCTTGAAAAGCCCATTTAGGCGTGTGATACTGTGTAGAAAAAGCCAAAAGATGAGTTGTGCGTTGTGGCGATGCTCCTTCGGAGACATTGCGTTCTAAGTGATGATACATGAAATCATAGGCAAACGATAGGCTCCATGGATTGGATAATTGCACATTTTGTGCATAGGAAAGATAGCTTTCTTGCTGACGATAAAAAGCATCGACAGCTCTTGTGCGCCAATCATTGTTCACATAGCGCAAACGATAATCAGCATACTTTGCGGTAAATAGACCTCTAAAACGCTCATGGGTGTAGCGTCCCACCCCTTGGATAAATCCGTTCTGTACCCACATTCGTTCCCCTCTGCGCCATACGTTGCTCACAATAGCCCCCGGTATTCCTTGCTCATTGCGGTAGAAATAGCCTTTCAAATGCCCTTCTGCAAAGCTCCATTTTGCCCATAAATTCCCCTCCCAACGAAGGGCTTTTAGGTCTCCATTGGCTCGAAAAGCCGTAGTGTCATAGGCGATGGAGCCATCCGGAGCCTGACGACGATAGCGAAAAGGATAATTTCCCGTGGATTGTACCCACTCACCACTCACAGAAGAAGAGATGCGAGCCCCCCAACGTTGCTCCCAGAGAAGGGAGGGGTTAAAGAGTCCAAACGAACCGCTTCGCAGTGTGCTACGTAAACCCGTGGGGCGATGTGCCGAACGTTGAGGAGCTCGTGTGCGCAAATAGATACTGCCCGACGAACCAAAGTCTTTTGCCGATTGCAGAGCATTGCTCTTCTGACCGGCGTAAACTTCTATACTTTCTATCGGATCTAAGGAGAAGTGACTGAGATCAACCATCCCATTTTGTGCATTGCCCAGCTCCACACCATCGTAAAAAATGCCTATATGTGCGCTGCCCAAACTGCGAAAATTGACCGTCTTTAAGCCACCGATTCCTCCATAATCCTTTATTTGTATACCGTTAAAGTGGCGCAGCGCATCGGCTATTCCAAAAGAAGAGAGCGATTTTAGTTGTTCGGCATCCATCTTTTGAGGAGGTAATACAGCACTCTTTTTCTGAGAGATGTGCTCCACGACGACTTCTTGTAAGGCTTTTTGCCAAAGTGTTTTCTTCTCGATAGAGGCGATTGTGTCGGCGTGCAAAGTAGCCCCTTGGGCAATGGGAGTACAAGGCAATCCATACCCTAAAAAGAGTAGTAGCAAACATAGTAGTTTCATATGCCAAACGTTTGTCATAAAGCTGGAACACTTTGTCTCTTGGCGAGGATTTATTATGTGGCAATAAAGCAAATCTTGAATTGTGTTTGTCTTGATCTTGCTCGTTTGTGAATAGCTGTTGAATGGATTTAATTGCAAGTTACCTTAGATGGGTATTGTTGGCAAAAATGACAAGCCTCCAACAATTTCGCATACTTGATGGTGGTAGAATGTATTTTGCTACGCTCTCTAAAAGGAATTTTGCAATACACATTAAACGCTATGATGGTTTCTTCTCTGCTTCAATTCTTCATACTCTGTGTGATGACTTCGTAAACGACTTTCTGACTTTGTGTATTCTTTAAGATGAAAGACTATGCAAAGGTAGGAGATTAACGACTACATGACCATTATTGCTGAAACGTTTTGGAGGAAATAGTAAAGGATATTTTATTGAGTAGTCTCTCTTTGCTTTCGCTTTTTTATCGTTAGAGGAGAGTAGGGAATGTTTATTTTGAAACCGTTATAATCATCTAAAAAAATGGATGATTACGCATTAAGAGGGAGCGTCAAAGCAAGAGAGAAAAGAGTGGATATGAGACTATCCAAATTTCGTATGCATACAGTTGTCTGTTTGTATGCATATAAAATCGAATTTGTATGCATTCATTTTCCAATTTGTATGCATACAATTATTGCACGGTTTGCATCACTCTTATATTCCCCCTACATTCAAAAATTAAATCAAACGCAAATGCTCCTTCAACAATTCCCAAGGGGGGACAAAAAAATATCCGGAAAAATGGTGAGCAGGGGCAGATCGAGCGATATTCTCCTTGGGGAACAGAGTGACAATACGATACGAGGGTGTGCGCTCTATACAGATCAGGGCGATATTCTTCTCGGGAAACAGAGTGACAATACAATACGAGGGTGTGCGCTCTATGCAGATTAGGGCGATGTTCTTCTTGGGGAACAGAGTGACAATACGATACGAGATGGTATGCTTTATACAGATAGGGCAGTATTCTCCTTGGGGAAGCATTGAAAAACATTTCGGAAAGAGAGCGAAGGTTCCGAGCAATCCATCCGTCGAGAGACAGACTCTTTT
>JBGZIN010000077.1:0-16548 GCA_041848345.1 Porphyromonas sp. | reverse complement strand
GGATTATGTCCGAGGGACTCTTTTTTTTGTTTTATAGGTTGGGGTAGTCTTCTCTGTCTATGCATTTTGGGCTGTTTGTTGTGTCGGGAAGTATTTTGAGAGGAGTGAGGAGTTGTCATGGTGTATTCCTCTTCTGCTTTTGGCTTATGGCAGCACGTTCCTCCTTCCTTTCCGCCCGTGCTCTCGTGAAGATTAATCTCGAGGATAAGGATTACAATAGATGTGTCCTTCTTCTTTTCCCCTATCTCTTTATGAATTTTTGTTCATTATGCCTTCCAATATCTATATTATCCAATGTGGAAAACTCTGTTTATTATGAAATAAATTTGTACCTTTGCGGTAAAGGGGCATTAGCTCATCTGGCTAGAGCGCGACACTGGCAGTGTCGAGGTGATCGGTTCGAGTCCGATATGCTCCACAAGTAGGTCTCAAGAGGACGTCAGACAACGTGTCATTTTAAGCTACAAAATAAGGATAATCGCTGTAAAATCAAGGCTTTACAGCGTTTTTTTATTTTCCATACATATTCCTTGACTGTCCAATTCAATCTTTTGATAGTCATCATTTTCTTATTTTCTGCCACAGAAATTATCCGCTTGGAAAGGTAAATAGTTTGTTTCCATGGGTATAGAACATGTAGTGGATTATTCCTAATTGTTTCACTCCAAGGTTAGTATCTTCTTCTATTCCATAAGGGTAGAGAGAGTTGTTGTATATGGCTAATTTCTCTTTTTGTTTCATTGTAGTTACGCTTGGAGGAGTTGGGGGCTCCTTTCTTTTTTCTTCATCGCTTTATCGTATCTTTGTGCTAAAGGGAATAGGGTCCCTCTATTAGATGTTTAAGAAGCAGTAAATGAAGAAGATTTATGGAAAAAGAAAAGAAGAATGAAAAGAAAAAGTTGATTTTGGCGACAATCCAAGGTGCTGATCGCCCCGGAGTTACAGCTTCTTTAATGGAAATATTGGCAGAGCGAGACGCTTTTATTTTGGATATTGGTCAGTCCGACATCCATAGTAATCTCAATTTGGGCATTCTATTCGAAACTACCGAAGAAGCGTCCGGACCCATTCTCAAGGACCTACTTTTTAGAAGTTATGAACTCAACGTTTCGGTTCGTTTTACTCCCATAACTGCAGAAGATTACACAGAGTGGGTTAATGCACAAGGAAAAAATCGTTATATCATAACGGTTGTTGCTCGAAAGATAACAGCTGCAATGCTTGCTGCTCTGACCGATAAAACGGCAGAACAGGGCTTGAATATAGACAATATTCGTCGCCTTACGGGGCGTATTCCCCTTGACAAAGAGGAGCGTATCCCCATGGCAAGTATAGAGTTTTCGATGCGTGGTACTCCACGAGATATAGATCAGCTGAAGGCAGATTTGATGGCAGTCTCTTCGGAGTTGGCTTTTGATATATCCATACAACGAGAGTCAATGTTCCGTAGAATGCGCCGTGTAATATGTTTCGATATGGACTCTACTCTTATTCAAACAGAGGTCATCGATGAATTGGCGGAGCGAGCAGGAGTTGGCGAAAAGGTGCGAGAGATTACCGAGAGAGCCATGAGAGGAGAGATTGACTTCCATGAAAGTTTCATTGAGCGAGTGGCGTTATTGAAGGGATTGGATGTCTCTGTGATGGAAGAGATAGCAGAAAGTCTTCCCATGACCGAGGGTATAGAGCGTCTGATGCGTGCACTGAAGTTTATGGGCTACAAGATTGCGATTCTTTCCGGAGGATTTATGTATTTTGGTTCCTACTTGCAGAAAAAATTCGGTATCGACTATGTTTATGCCAATCAGCTGGAGGTGGGTGCCGATGGCAAATTGACCGGTCGCCATATAGGGGAGATTGTCGATGGTAAGCGTAAAGCTGAATTGCTAAAACTCATTGCTCAGGTAGAAAAAGTACATTTGCAACAAACAGTTGCCGTAGGTGATGGAGCCAACGATTTGATGATGTTGAGAGAAGCCGGGTTGGGAATTGCTTTCCATGCCAAACCAAAAGTGAAAGCCGATGCTCGACAAAGCATATCTTTTGTTGGCTTGGATGGCATTCTCTATTTCTTGGGATATAAGGATTCTATTTTTGACGATAGTTTAATGGAAACACAAATAGTATGATACGACACATTGTGATATTCAATTTAGATGGTTTTGCCTCTTCTTCGGAGGCAGAACAGCATCTGCTTAAAATAAAGAATGCGCTCGAAGCCTTACCCCAAACCATAGAGGCTTTGAGTGCCATGAAGGTGGAGATAAATAGTAATCCCAAAGAGGGCTATGGCTTCATTTTGGAGGCGCATTTACCCACTTGGGATAGCATTGATTTGTATGCTCGCCATCCGGAGCACGAAGAGGTGGTAAAAGCCTTAATCGCTCCCTATAAAAAGAGTAGGGCTTGTGTAGACTTTGAGTGCTAAAATTGTTGGATAAATACGATCTCTATCCCTTTTCTGAGAAACCTCTTTGGGGATACTTTTTTATATGAGTATATTACGTACCGAAAATTTAGTTAAGCGTTATCGTACGCGCACGGTTGTAAATCACGTCTCTGTACAAATTGAGCAGGGCGAAATCGTTGGATTACTTGGTCCCAACGGTGCAGGCAAAACAACAACCTTTTATATGACTGTTGGTCTGGTTGTACCCAATGAAGGGAAGATATTTTTGGACGATGTGGATATAACTGACTATCCTGTCTACAAGAGAGCTCGTTTGGGGATTGGCTATTTGGCGCAGGAGGATAGTGTCTTTCGTAAGATGTCTGTCGAAGATAATATCCGTACAGTGCTTGAAATGACCGACCAATCCCAAGAAGAGCAACAGCACAATTTGGAACGTCTTATCAAAGAGTTTCGTTTGGAAAAGGTGCGTAAAAACCATGGAAACAGGCTTTCGGGAGGAGAACGGCGTCGAGTGGAAATAGCCCGTTGTTTGGCGATAAACCCTCGTTTTATTATGTTGGACGAACCTTTCGCCGGGGTAGACCCTATCGCCGTACAGGATATTCAGTACATTGTGGCTCACCTGAAAGAGCGGAATATCGGCATTCTTATAACCGACCACAATGTAAATGAAACGCTTTCGATAACTGACAGAGCCTATCTTTTGTTCGAGGGAAAAGTTCTTTTTCAGGGTATGCCCGAAGAGTTGGCTGAGAATGAAATAGTGCGGGAAAAGTATCTTGGTCGCGATTTCTTGCTGCGAAGAAAGCAATTCCATTGAATAGTCCCAAAGATCGGGCAGACTTCTTTTTTCGGAATATGGGTGCTTGTGCTGAGTGCTTGTTTGAGTCTTTATTTTTGAGGGTAATGCACCAAAATTGATACATGGCGATAACAAAAACATTACCTTTGCCCCCTGAAAGTATAACGGCAACAATAAAATAAAGAGAAATGATGAAGCCTACTCTAATAGTGATGGCAGCCGGAATGGGCTCTCGCTACGGAGGTTTGAAACAATTGGATGCGGTGGGACCCTCCGGAGAGACCATTATGGACTACTCCATATACGATGCAGCTCGAGCCGGTTTTGGCAAGGTTGTTTTCGTGATACGTCAAGTGTTTGAAGAGGATTTTCGAAATAAAGTCTTGCGTAAGTATGAAGGCGTAATAGAGACGGAAGTGGTATTTCAGGAGGTTGCAAAGCTACCCGCCCCATATGTTTGCCCACCCGATCGCGAAAAGCCCTGGGGCACAAATCATGCCGTTCTTATGGCAAAAGACGTGGTTCGAGAGCCTTTTTGTGTGATCAATGCAGACGATTTTTATGGACGAGAGGCGTTCATAACCATAGCAAAAGCCTTGCAAGATCTGTCGCCCAATACCCAAGACAACTATTTTATGGTAGCTTACTCTTTGGGTAACACTTTGAGTGAGAGTGGAACTGTTTCTCGGGGTATTTGCTCTGTGGATGGGAATGGATGTTTACAAGATGTTGAGGAGCAAACTGCCCTTGCTCAAAAAGATGCAGAGACGTGTTACGATGAAAAGAGTGGTAGATCTTATCCATTGAATACACCTGTTTCCATGAACTTTTGGGGCTTCACTCCGGACTATTTCGACTATTCGGAAGAGGTTTTCAAAGAGTTCTTGGCGGAGTATATAGACGAACCGAAAAGCGAGTTTTATATTCCTTTTATGGTCGATACCTTGATAAAGAAACGGGGAGCAAAGGTACATGTACTTACCAGCGAAGCCCAGTGGTTTGGGATCACTTATTCCCAAGATCGGGATGCTGTAGTGGCTCGATTGAAGCTCTTTGTGGAAGAAGGGCGCTATCCGACACCTCTTTTCTAAAAAATAAATGCAGATAAATCAGCTAATATAAAATTCAATGAAAGTAAAAACATTACTCATGATCCCATCTGTTTTAGGGGTCTTCCTTACGAGTTGCAGTTCTCAAGGGGATGCAACGACAGAGAGTATGCCTGTGGAGCCGGGAATAGACCTTACGGCTCTTGACACTTTGGTTAATCCGGGAGACGATTTTTATCGCTACTCCAATGGAGGGTGGATCAAAGCCAATCCTTTGAAACCCGCTTACAGTCGTTACGGTGCTTTCGATTTGTTGCGCGATCGTTCTATTGAGCAAATTCACGCAATCGTGAAGGATCTTTCAGCCCAATCACAGAAAAAAGGAACCAATGAGTATCGTGTGGCAGTGCTGTATAAGCAAGCCATGGATAGCGTTACCCGTAACGAATTGGGAGCTCAACCTATCTTGAAGGATATCAAAGAGATTGAAGACATTAAAGATAAGGCAGAGTTGGTACAGAAGGTTGCCAAGTGGGATAACGAAGGCAATAATACTCTCTTTGGTACTTATGTGTGGGCGGACGAGATGAATAGCGACATGAATATCATGCACGTATCTCAAAAAAGCCTTCCTTTGGGTAACCGCGATTACTATTTAGCGACAGACGAAGAGGGTAAGAAGCTCCTGGAGGCTTACAATGCCTATATAAACAAGGTGCTTGTTTTGGCAGGGTATAGCGAAAGCGATGCTGCACGCATGACCGCCAATAACATGAAGATTTCCAAGCAGATTGCCGAAATGTCTTTCTCTCAAGTGGAGTTGCGAGACAGTCGTGCCAATTATCATATGCTTACCGTGGAGCAGTTTACGAAGGATTACACGGGCTTCGATTGGAAAACTTATCTTGCCGGACGTAAGCTCAATGATTTGAAACAATGGGATGTGAAGCAACTCAGATTTTTTGAGAAGTTTGATAAATGGTTCCCTGCTGTTGATTTGCAGGAACTCAAAGACTTCTTGGTAGTGAGTTTGGTAGACAGTTCGGCAGAGTATTTGAGCGATAGTTTTGGTGCTGCATCTTTCGAATTCTATGGAAAGACTCTCAGCGGTCGTCAAGAACAGCATCCTCGTTGGCGCCGTTCCGTAAACCTGGTGAACAGTGTTTTGGGCGAAGCCTTGGGGCAAGTATATGTGAAGAAACACTTTACCCCGGAAGCCAAAGAAAAGATGCAAACACTTGTAAAGAACTTACAAGTTGCTTTGGGCGAGCGTATTTCTACACTTGAATGGATGTCCGATGAAACCAAGCAAAAGGCTTATGAGAAATTGAATGGATTTACCGTGAAGATTGGTTATCCTGATGAGTGGAGAGACTATTCTAAGTTGGAAATCAGCGAGGATAAATCCTATTATGAGAACCTCAAGGCTGTAACTCGCTTTGAACATGAATACAACATGAGCGATTTGAACCAGCCCGTAGATCGCACTCGTTGGCTCATGAACCCTCAAGACGTAAATGCTTATTATTTGCCCACAACCAATGAAATCTGTTTCCCCGCAGGTATTTTGCAGCCTCCTTTCTTCAATGTGAATGCTGATGATGCCGTAAATTACGGGGCTATCGGAGTGGTTATCGGACATGAAATGACTCATGGATTTGACGATCAAGGGCGCAATTATGACAAGAATGGTAACATGATTGACTGGTGGACTGCCGAGGACAGCAAGAAGTTCGAGGCTGCCGCTCAGAAGTTGGTCGGGCAATTTGACGCTTTGACTATTGTCGGTAATGTGAAAGGAAATGGAAAATTGACGCTTGGAGAGAATATCGCTGACCAAGGCGGACTCCTCGTTTCTTATCTTGCCATGCAAAAGGCACTCGAAGGAAAGAAGATCGGCTTGATTGATGGATTTACTCCCGAGCAACGCTTCTTCATTGCTTATGCGCGTGTTTGGGGACAAAACATCACAGAACAAGAGATGATTCGTCTGACCAATATCGACCCGCACAGCCTCGGAGAGTATAGAGTTAATCAAACTTTGCGCAATATAGACGAGTTCTTCAAGGCTTTCAATATCACAGAATCTCACAAGATGTGGTTAGCTCCTGAAGATCGCGTACTCGTGTGGTAAAAGTATTTTTTCGTATTCATACATGATTGGAAGGGTTGGGACGTTCTGTTCCCAACCCTTTTTTCGTTGATTTTGTTCTGCTCTTGGTCGTTTTGTGAGTGCTTTTTAGAACTGTTTTGTATTATAATGAGTGGAATTTTATGGAGTGAATATTGAGAAAAAGAGAGGATAATGAAATAGTCATTATTAGGTATTTTGTTGCTTGGGTTGGCTAAAATGTTTGATTTCAATGGGATTATTTATACCTTTGCCTCTCAGCATGGATGGGCTGAATTCTTTTGTGCAAAGTGATTTTTATCGTTGTTTTATTGTACAATATCGGTCTATGATTGAAAGGTGCTTGGATGAAGACACTAAACGGAAAGTTAATACTATAAAATTGAGAAACAATGAAATGCAGATTGTCTAAGTGTGCGCTGAGCACATGGTTGCTGAGTGCAGTCGTGCTATTGGGAGGCTTTGCAGCACCAATGTATGCCGATAACGGGGCAACAATAACCTTGAAAACCACAAAGCCTGTGGGTGAGAAAATAATGCTTCAGATTACCGCACTCGACGATAATGTTACCATCGAAGGCGTGGGCAGCGATGCACAATGGCAGAACTCTCGTTTTGTATGGTACACTGTGCAAGGGGAGACGATAACGATTAAAGGAAACATCAAGAAAATCAAGTGTGCTTCTCTGTCGTTCTCTGCGGCAACATTTGAGAATTGTTCCAACCTTCAGGAAATCGATTGCGGAGAGAACTTTATCAAAACGTTGGATGTACGAGCTTGTCCCGCATTGGAAAATCTTTATGTGGGGGGAAGCAATGCGGCGCATGCTTTGGAGGAGATAAATGCTGCGGGATGTACAGCCCTTGTTCGTATTTATGCTCCCAACAACTCGTTGAAAAAAATAGATGTTTCGGGCTGTACAGCGTTGGAGGGACTCACTTGTTCGGACAATAAATTAGAGACTTTGGATCTCTCTTCGCTCACCGCTTTGCGTGATTTGATTTGCAATGACAACCAACTTGTACGCTTGGATCTGACTCCCAATAAGGGACTTAAAGAATTGCGTTGCTCGGGCAACAAAATCTCGGAGCTTGTTTTGACCTCTTGCCCTTTGTTGAAAGATATAAGCTGTGGTAATAACCAACTGAAAAGTATAGATTTAAGTGGAAATAAAGCCCTTGCATCTTTCAATTGTGCCGGTAATAATCTTACTCGATTGGATCTCTCCAACAATACTTCCTTGGCTACGTTGGTTTGCTCCAATAACCAAATCGAAGAGCTTGTTTTGGACAATGTAACGGCGATCAATGCCATTAAGTGCAGTAATAATAAGCTCAAAAAATTGGATTTGAAGAAGATTACCGGGGCAACTGTAATTGAGTGCTACGGCAATTTGTTGGAAGAGTTGGACGTTACCAGTATATTGGAACTCGGAAGCCTTGAGTGCTCAAACAACAAACTAACCCAACTGAATGTTACTGCCAACACCAAACTCACAGATCTGTTTTGCAGCAACAACAAGCTCACTTCGTTGGATGTGACGAAGAATAAGCTACTATCTTTTCTCTATTGTGCCGGTAATGAATTGAAAAGGTTGGATCTATCCCAAAGTAAGGCACTTACGAAACTCGATTGTAGTCGAAACAAACTTTCTTCGCTTGATCTTTCAGCGCAAACAGGATTGACCGAACTGCTCTGTTTCTCCAATAGAATTAAGGCAGGTGCCATGGCTAAGATGACACAAACACTCCGCAATCATCCCGCTGCTTATGGAGATTTGGGCATGCTGTATGTGGTGAATGGCAAGGATGCTCAGGAGGCAAACCGTTGCCACAAGGATCATGTGAAGGCTTTCGTTGCCAAAAATTGGAGAGTTTATGACTGGAATGATGCCCAAGAAGAGCGAAAAGAGGTGTTACTCTATGCAGGTGCCGATCCGTTGCCTATGTATAAAGTAACACTCAAGGGCGACGAGTGGGGCACGATTGCCACGGAAGACGATTTTGTAGACCTCACCGCAGTGGAGGAAGGGAGCGTATTGACTATTGTTGCCCAACCGAAAAGCGATAAGTACGAACTCAAACAACTTCTGGCAGGAGGGGTGGATATAACAACTTCCATGAGTTTCAAAGTGCAGGGTGATGTGGAGGTTGTGGCTAAATTTGGCGAGGTCACAGCCCTCGAGGAGGTGGAAAAAGCCCCATGGTCTTTCTATCCCAATCCCGTACATGATGTTGCCACAGTGGAGGCTGCTCCCCATTCATCGGTGCTTTTGTACAACATGGAGGGTAATTTGCTCTTTAGCGGTGTCGTGGGAGAAGAGGGCATTTTGACGTTGGATATGCGTTCATTGGCTCCCGGAGTCTATCTCCTCTCTGTGGAAAAAGAGACATTGCGCTTGGTTGTAGCGCGCTAAATAGTATTTCATATTCCATAGCATAGATATAGTTATACACACAGAAACGTTCCGAGGGGCTGTTGCTTGAGAGCAATAGCCCCTATTTTTTTCCGAAAATGGATCTCGTTTCGTAGAGAGGCGGAGATATTTTTTGAAGAAGAACGATTTTATTGTATCTTGTTGCTTATCAATCAGATAGAGCTTTCCGAATTGGCGATCTGTTTTGTATGCATTCAATTGCAAAAATGTATGCGTACAAAATTGATTTTGGATGCATACAAAACAAAAAATGAATGCATACAAATTATTCCTCTGTATCGAAGCAACTTTTGCTGCCTTGGATTGGTGTTGTCATCTTTGCAGGGGGAATGATTTTTCTCCATCGGAGCTGTTTGAGTGAATTCTTATCGTTGTGAAGGATAATCTTTTTGTACAGAAAAAGATAAGTGAACAAAAAAGAGTAATTTTGGGAGTCAAATAAGCATAGCATATAATGGTTATGGAAAAAGAGGCAATCGAACAAGTAGATCTCCTTCAAAAGGATCTACGCTATTTACAGCTCCTATCGGAGCGTTTCCCCACCTCGGCGGAGGCTACGTCTGAAATGATCAACCTTGAGGCAATTTTGAACCTCCCGAAGGGAACGGAGCATTTCCTTGCCGACGTGCATGGGGAGTACGAGGCTTTTAATCACGTATTGAAGAATGCTTCGGGTAGTATCTTGCGCAAGATCAAAGAGCTCTTTGGCAGACAGATGCTGGAGCACGAAATGGCAGAGTTGGCGACTTTGGTCTACTATCCCCAAGAAAAATTGGGACTCATAAAGACACAAAACTACTCATTGGAAGATTGGTATAAGGTTACTTTGGATCGTTTGATCAAACTCTGCCGCAAAGTTAGCGAGAAGTACACACGCTCCAAAGTGCGCAAATCTTTGCCACCGCATTATAGCTATATTATCCAAGAACTATTGCATGAGGAGGGGGTAAACCCCAACAAATCTGCCTATATAGCAAGTATTTTCTCCACAATCATTTCCAGCGAGAAGGCAGACGATTTTATTATTTCTCTCTGCGATACCATCAAACGTTTGGTGATAGATAGGTTGCATATTGTCGGAGATATTTTCGACCGAGGTCCCGGCGCACAGCATATCATGGACACGGTGATGCGTTATCACAACGTGGACATTCAGTGGGGAAACCATGATATTCTTTGGATGGGAGCCGCCTCGGGCAATGCTGCTTGCATGGCAAACGTAATCCGCATAGCACTCCGTTATGCCAATCTTGATACGATCGAGGAGGGATATGGCATCAATATGCTCCCCCTGGCTCGCTTTGCCATGGAGACCTACGCCAATGATCCTTGCGAACGTTTCAAACCGAAAATGGGCGATTCGGATATAAGCTATGACGAGAAAAGTGCTTATTTGATCAGCCAAATGCATAAAGCCATTGCCGTGATCCAATTCAAGTTGGAGTACCAATTGATAAAAGATCATCCGGAGTATGAGATGGACAATAGAAATTTGCTGCACAAAATCGACTGGGAAAAGGGCACTTTGGACTTGACGGGAACAAAAGAAAATGGCGGTTATGGGCATCATCCCATGCTGGATATGCACTTCCCCACGGTAGATCCCAAAGATCCATATAAGCTGTCGGCAGGCGAAGAAAATGTTGTAAATCAGTTGGTAACTTCATTTTACAGAAGTGCCAAACTGCATGAACACATCCGCGCTTTGTATCGATTAGGCAGTATGTATTTGGTGTGCAATGGCAATCTGCTGTACCATGCCTCCATGCCGTTGGATAGTAAAGGGGAGCTGAAAGAGGTGCGTGTGGGTAACAATGTCTACAAGGGAAAAGCATTGCTCGATAAGATCGATTCCGTGGTGCGCGATGCCTATCAGGCATTGCCCGGCTCGACTACAAAGAAAAAGTCATCCGATTATATGTGGTATCTTTGGTGTGGTGCCAACTCTCCGCTTTTCGACAAGTCCGCCATGACTACCTTTGAGCGTTACTTTATACAAGACAAAGAGACGCATACCGAGGAGAAAGGATATTACTACAAATATCGTACTCAGGAGAAAAGTATAGAGTTGATTTTAAGGGATTTCGGTTTGGAGGGTCCCGATAGTCATATTATCAACGGACACGTACCCGTGAAGGCGAAAAAGGGCGAACAACCCCTTATGGCAGGCGGAAAGCTATTGGTGATCGACGGTGGCTTTAGTCGAGCTTATCAGTCAAGTACCGGTATTGCGGGATATACATTGATCTTTAACTCTCGAGGTTTACAATTGGTACAACACGAGCCATTTAGCAGCACACGAGAGGCGATAGAGAACTTAGATGATATCCGAAGTGTTACTATAATAACCGAGCGCACCTCACACCGCATATTGGTAGAGGATACCGATGTGGGTAAGGAATTGCGCGCTCAAGTGGATAATTTGAAGAAACTTTTATTGGCTTATAGCTTAGGGCTTATCAAAGAAAAGGAGAATAGTAAGTGAGTGGTTGGGAAAACTACTCTCTAAATCATTAGTTGATAGATGCGTAAACTGATCAAACTACTTTGGTGGCTCTTCGGGGCTTTTTGGGTAGGGACAGCATTGCTTTTTGTCCTGATTTGGAATGGTATAATCGGCTATATGCCTCCCATTGAGCAGTTGCAAAACCCCATTGACAAGTATGCCTCTCAGTTGATTTCCGCAGACGGAGAGACGTTGGGTGCCTATGCGCGCAGTGGAAATAACCGATTTTATTCCTCTTACTCGGAGTTGTCGCCCGATTTGGTCAAGGCATTGGTCGCCACGGAAGATGTGCGCTTTGAGCGACATTCGGGGATTGACCTTCGAGGTCTTCTGCGCGCTGTGTTCAAACGAGGCATATTGCGTCAGAAATCGGGTGGAGGAGGCAGTACCATCACCCAGCAACTTGCCAAGCAGCTCTACTCTCCGAAAGCGGACAGTCATTTGGAGCGTATGTTGCAGAAGCCGATAGAGTGGGTCATTGCCGTTCGGTTGGAGCGTTACTACACAAAGGAAGAGATTATTTCGATGTATCTCAATCAATTCGATTTCCTTTATAACGCTGTGGGAATACGTTCGGCGGCACAGACTTATTTTTCCAAGAAACCCTCCGAATTAAACCTGCAAGAGGCAGCTATGCTGGTGGGAATGTGCAAAAATCCATCGCTCTACAATCCTGTTTTACATAGTGACAAAAGCAGAGCAGTAGGGCGTCGAAACGTGGTTTTGCAGCAGATGAGAAAGGCCGGGTATATAACTTCTTCGGTGGCAGATTCGGTCTCCTCTCTTCCTTTGGGCATAAAGTTCCATCGCATGACCCATACCGATGGTATTGCACCCTATTTTCGTGAATACATTCGTCGAGTGCTTACTGCACGCAAACCCGATAAGAGTGATTATTCATCATGGGCTAAGGAACAGTATAGTCTCGATTCGTTGGCTTGGGAAACCGATCCCCTGTATGGATGGTGCGAAAAGAACAGAAAACCCGACGGCTCAAAATATGATCTGTATGAAGATGGTTTGCGCATCTATACCACGGTCGATAGCCGCATGCAACGCTATGCGGAGGCGGCAGTTCGAGAGCATATCGGTGGCACTTTGCAGCCCTTGTTCTTAAAAGAAAAGAAAGGCTCTAAAACAGCCCCCTATTCTTCACGAATATCTGCAGCAGAACGAGAGAAGATGATTCTTCGTTCCATGAAGCAGTCGGATCGCTGGTATCAAGCCAAACGAGACGGCTTGTCCGAGAAAGAGATTATTGCTGCATTCAACAAGAAAGTGCGTATGCAGTTGTGGTCTTGGAACGGGATCATCGACACAGAGATGACGCCTCGAGATTCCATTCTGTACTATAAAAACTTCCTTCGCTCTTCTTTCATGGCGATGAGTCCGCACAACGGACATGTATTGGCTTACGTGGGAGGAATTGATTTCCGTACATTTAAGTACGATATGGTTACGCAGGGGCGCCGTCAAGTGGGGTCTACCATTAAGCCTTTCCTCTATTCATTGTCCATGACAGAAGGGGTGACACCATGCGATATGATGTTGCACAACCCCGTAACCATTTACGATGCCAACGGACGTCCCTGGACACCTCGCAGCGGAGGTGCTCGAAAAAATGGAGAGATGGTGAGTATTCGTTGGGGATTGCAAAACTCGTCCAACTGGGTTACAGCTTATTTGATGGGGCGGACCTCGCCTTTCACATTTGTTCGTTTGTTGCGTTCCTATGGTGTAACGGGTCCTATTGACCCTGTGGTTTCGCTTGCTGCCGGTACACCCGATATATCGCTTGCCGAAATGGTCAGCGCATACACCACTTTCGTAACACAAGGGATACGGGTAAGTCCGCTCTATGTAACCCGAATAGAAGATCAGTTTGGCAATACAGTGGCGTCATTTGCCCCCTCGATGAATGAAGTGCTTTCGGAAGATGCCGCATTGAAGATGCTCGATATGTTACAAGCGGTGGTCAATGGAGGTACGGGCGGTCGTTTGAGAGGTCGTTACAATTTGTCGATGCCTTTGGGCGGTAAAACGGGAACCACACAGAACAATAGCGATAGTTGGTTTATGGGCTTCTCTCCCGAAATTGTTGCCGGGTGTTGGGTCGGGGGTGAGGAACGTTCCATACACTTCAATTCCACGGCTGTGGGGCAAGGTGCATCTGCCGCTCTTCCTGTTTTTGCCAAGTTTATGGCAAAGGTCTATGCAGATCGATCGTTGGGTTATTCCAAGGATACCAAGTTCAACATTCCGCCCGGGTTTAGTCCCTGTGGCTCCGGAGAGGATACCACAACGGAAGAACATGCGATGGGAGGCGAAGTTTGGGATTTGGATGTGGTGGGGCATCTGCCTGAAGAGGAACCGGCTACAACCACACCGGAAGAGGAGTCTTTTTGGTGATTATTACAGTATTGGAAGATAAGAGATAAAGTAGAAATATATTAAGAAGAAAGATGGAAAAAAAACGAGTTTATTCCTTTGGCGATGGAAAGGCTGAAGGGCGCGCGGATATGAAAAACCTATTGGGGGGAAAGGGTGCCAACCTTGCGGAAATGAACCTCATAGGTGTGCCGGTACCTCCCGGATTTACAATAACAACGGAAGTTTGCGGTGAGTACTACTCAATCGGAGGCGAGCGTGTGCGTGAATTGTTGGACACAGAGGTAAAGGCAGCCATCAAGGGAGTCGAGGCTCTTATGGGCAATAACTTCGGAGATGTGGCTAATCCGCTGCTCCTTTCCGTTCGTTCCGGTGCGCGTGCTTCAATGCCCGGTATGATGGATACCATTTTGAACTTAGGATTGAACGATGAAGTGGTTGCCGGTTTGGCGCGTAAAACGGGCAATGAACGCTTCGCATGGGATTCATATCGTCGTTTCGTACAAATGTATGGAGACGTGGTTTTGGGCATGAAACCCGTGGAAAAAACAGAAATAGATCCCTTCGAGAAGATTATCGAAGAGGTTAAAGAAGAGGCCGGAGTTAAGTTGGACAACGAGCTTAGCGTAGATAACCTGAAAGATTTGGTGGCTCGCTTCAAGAAAGCTGTGTTCGAGCAAACCGGAAAGAATTTCCCTGTTGATCCCTACGAACAACTTTGGGGTGCAGTGATGGCTGTGTTCAATTCATGGATGAATGAACGTGCCATTCTCTATCGTAAGATGGAGGGCATTCCCGCCGAGTGGGGTACTGCCGTAACAGTACAAGCAATGGTATTCGGAAACATGGGCGAAAGCTCTGCTACGGGAGTTTGCTTCTCTCGTGATGCTGCCACCGGAGAAAACTTATTCAACGGAGAGTATTTGATCAATGCTCAGGGCGAAGATGTGGTAGCCGGTATCCGCACACCGCAGCAAATTACCAAAATAGGATCGCTCCGCTGGGCAGAGCGTGGAGCTATTTCAGAGGCAGATAGAGCATCTAAATACCCCTCTATGGAGGAGTGTATGCCCGAAATTTATGCAGAGCTTGACGCCATTCAACAGAGATTGGAAGCACACTATCTTGATATGCAAGATATGGAGTTCACCGTACAAGAAGGTAAGTTGTGGATCCTCCAAACACGTAACGGAAAGCGCACGGGTAGCGCAATGGTTAAAATTGCATGCGACCTGTTGAAAGAGGGTAAGATAAGCGAAGAAAAAGCCCTTTTGCGTATTGAAACCAATAAATTGGATGAGTTATTGCACCCGGTTTTTGACAAGAACGCATTGAAGAACGCCAAACTCCTTACAAAGGGGTTGCCAGCTTCTCCCGGTGCAGCGACCGGTCAGATTGTATTCTTTGCAGATGATGCCGCTGAGTGGAAAGCTGCCGGTAAGAAGGTAATTATCGTTCGTCAGGAAACATCGCCCGAAGATTTACAAGGGATGGAAGCCTCCGAAGGGATCCTTACCACACGTGGAGGTATGACTTCGCACGCTGCTGTTGTGGCTCGAGGCATGGGCAAATGCTGTATCACGGGAGCGGGAGAGATGATCGTGGATTACAAAGAGCGCACATTGACTGTTGGAAGCACCGTGCTCCGAGAAGGCGATTGCATTTCGATCAATGGTTCCACCGGAGAGGTTTTCCTGGGCGAAGTGGCTACTGTGGCTGCCGAAATGGATGAAGACTTCAAGACAATTCTTGCTTTGGCGGATAAATATGCACAACTCAAGGTGCGCACCAATGCCGATACGCCTCGTGATGCTGCCAAGGCTCGTGAGTTTGGAGCTGTGGGTATTGGTCTTTGTCGTACGGAGCATATGTTCTTTGAGGCAGATAAAATCAAGGCTATGCGCGAGATGATCTTGTCCAATAATGTGGAAGATCGTGTAAAGGCTTTGGATAAAATCCTTCCCTATCAACGTCAAGACTTCTATGAAATCTTCAAAACGATGCAAGGTTTGCCCGTTACAGTTCGTCTTTTGGATCCTCCTCTGCATGAATTTGTACCTCACGATGAGAAGAGCCAACGTGAAATGGCAGAAACAATGGGCGTTGATTTGGCTGTTTTGCAGGAGCGTATCAAGAAGTTGGAAGAGCATAACCCCATGTTGGGACACCGTGGATGTCGTTTGGGTAATACCTATCCGGAGATTACACGTATGCAGACAAAAGCCATCTTGGGAGCCTGCTGCCAGTTGGTAAAAGAGGGCATTGAGTGTCTTCCGGAAATAATGGTACCTTTGGTGGGTATCCTTTATGAATTCAAGGAACAAGAGAAGGTTATCCGTGAGACGGCAGAAGAGGTATTTGCCGAAGAAGGCATCCGAGTAGACTTCAAGGTGGGTACAATGATTGAGGTGCCTCGTGCGGCTTTGACGGCAGATCGCATTGCCTCTTCTGCTGAGTTCTTCTCATTCGGGACCAATGACCTTACGCAGATGACCTTTGGGTATTCACGTGATGATATATCAAGCTTCTTGCCTGAGTATCTTGAGAAGAAGATTTTGAAGGTCGATCCTTATCAAGTGCTTGATCAAAAGGGAGTAGGGCAGTTGATCAGCATGGCAACGGAGCGTGGACGTGCCGTTCGTCCGGATCTTAAGGTAGGTATCTGTGGAGAGCATGGCGGGGAGCCCTCTTCGGTTAAGTTCTGCCATCGTATCGGGCTCAACTATGTTTCCTGCTCGCCTTTCCGTGTGCCTTTGGCACGTGTGGCAGCAGCTCAAGCAGCCGTTGAAGACAAAATGTAAATTCTCCCTATCGAGATAGC
>JBGZIN010000076.1:0-4613 GCA_041848345.1 Porphyromonas sp. | reverse complement strand
GCCTTAGGGCGTACAACAACAGATTGCAAAGGAGCTATTTCCTTAGAGAGCGTCGAAACGGGTGCTGTTTCTCGTGTATATACTTTCCAACCATTTTCTGAAAAGAGGTAATAGTAGGGTTCAATCCTACTGTTATTAACCTCGTAGAATTTGTCAAAGTCAATCGGAGCCATGAATGGATTGCCTAACATAATCCAATCTCCGATTCCTCCCATCGTCGGCTGTGTCGCCAAGGAGTAACCTTCTGTATTCGTCCCGGATATAAGAATATTGCCAATTTTGTTTGTCGCTTGCTCAAATACGAAACGAAAAGCCGAAGGACTACGCCTATAAACATCGGTTCTATTAGTCAAATCCAATGTATTCTCTTTGTAATAACGGAATGTACTCTCCATCGTCCTTGCATTAAATTGGTGATGACGATAATGTACCGATCGAGATGATAGAAAGAATGGCAATCGAATAATTCCACCCAAATCATTGAGAGTGCTTTGCTCAGCATAGCCAGTCACACCGAATCTATAATCCGCGACGCGGAGCGCCATTGCATTATTGTACGTGGAGAGTGGCTCTATTTGGCTATTGAACGGCTTCGTAAACGAAGCATCAACAAGGGGAGCAGTCGTAGACACCTTAAGATAACGTTGATAGGTTTTAGGTTCACCACCTACTCCGAAGTCCCCGGAAAGCATATACTTGAGAGGTGCCGCTATCATATACCAACGATTGCGTTTCATAAGTTTACTATCAGCTGTCGGATGCCCTACCGCGGCATGAGCAGAGATGGTACCAGCTGTATTTATCCCAAAGTTGTAATCGACATGAGCATTCGTATAGGTAAGCTGTTGAGGTGTCCCCAGCTGTGCTCCATAATGAAAAAATATGCTGTCGCACTCCGGCTTTCCGTAAACATCACGCTTAGTTATATCCCCCGCTAAGTCAGGAAATGCTTTATCCACTACAGCAGGAATATGTACTGTGGTACAAGGCGCCGGAACGGCTTTTATCGGCGTACCATCCCTCTTTGCCCAATTATCTAAATTGTGCCAATTGGCATCTTTCGCATCCTTGCGCCACCAAAGCTCTCTAGGTGCCACAGAAAGCACAAATTTTTGAGAAATAGCTGAAGGGGCTCCTCCACAAAGGATATTGTTAATGGTGACCTCATACTCTCCCGAGTAAGTGTAATCAACATTATTCAGCGTTATTTTCTGCCCCGTCAATGTCTGTCCATTAGGGAGTTTCCATGTAAAAGTCACATCCTTCCCTAAGTTGATCACAGCCAACTCTATTTTATCTCCCTCACAAAATTTACGCTGCTGGTCACCGGTTCGGATCATATCCGGGGATGGGAGGTTATAGATGATGAGAGACTCGTCGTTATAGTTGTTACATTGTAAATCTGTGAGTTTTGCGCGAATTTTTCCAGGGATGGGAGCCGCAATCGTACCGGTCAAATCAAACGAAGCTCCATTTTTCACTTGCTCTTTTTGCAAGGTCTTTGTAGCGAAAGGATTTGAATCGCCCTCCTTAAAGAGCTCTATCTTCACTCCCCCTACATTGTTTGTAGGCACAATAAAGAGATGCCCAGAAAGACCACCCGGACAACTATATCCAATATAAGACTCACGTTCATAGGAGAGGGGGACATTCGAAAGATCCAAAGTATACTCGGGGAAACAGTCTAGCTCCTTGAACACTCGATCATACTCCTTCGCCAACAACGAGATCTTCACTTTCATCGTACCATTGGTCTTTGGCAATTCGAAATACAAGTCCTCGGGCTTCCCGGAAGGGGCAGCAATCATATACAACGATGAATGGTAAGTCCACGCCCATGTGCTACCGGCCACCATATTGTGCGTTATATCTCTTACAGAAAGTCCTTGAGGGAACTCTGAAAAAGAAAGAAATACTTCTCCCGGAGCGGCAATCCCATTCTTAAAGAGCAAATTGTCTTTATTCGCTGCCGTGAAGGGGTATACACGTATTCGTCCACAAGTCACATTGGTCATACGAGGTTTAAAATTTTCCGCCTTAACTGTCCATTTCGGGATGAGTTCTCCGATGATAACTTCCGTAAAATAGGATTGATTACAAACATCTATACGGTATTTATAGATCCCATTGGGAGCGAAAATCTTCCGTTTCACAGAAAAGTTTTCCGTCTTCTTTCCAAAAGGATAAATTACTCGTTCTTTAAACGTCGCCGGGAACTGAAAAGTCTCATTCGGAGCCAATCCATCCTCTTCCGGAACATATTCTAAAGGAGCAGCAACAAGAGTTATACTGTGATTCCCAAAAGGTACCAACAGAGGAGTATGCCTGGAAATAGATATACTTGACTTTCTCCTTCGGTTACAAATATCAAAGTCCGGCGTATCAACCCCTTTCTCATACACAGCTTTGTACTCGATATCCGGGTTAAGTCTTATCTCATACTCAATATACGATCCGCTGCCATCCGTGCCCTTTACCCAATAGGAAGTACCGGCCTCCAGCACTTGATTATTAAAATTAGTCGATTGAGAGCGATTGCTCAATTGAATATCTGAAGTAGGTCCCAAACGGGTGGTTTTGTCAGCCTTATAAAGCCCCACGCTAATGGGATAACAATATAACTCTGTTTTCTTAGGGTTAGGCTTCACCGTCACATAGAACCTCGTTCCACATATATCCAAAGGCGTATACGCTCTCTCCGTAAACTCCGTAATTTGTGTAACAGCCCTCTTACCTCTATAACCGTTACGCATCTCTTCAGAAGAACCTTTCAACTGTAAGAAAAAAGCTGGAAACACCTCGGGAACCATGGAACCACTATTCATGTACACATAACCTGCCTCCTGCCACTTCTTACCATCAGGGATACGACCAAATACCCGCATCATTCTCTCATGGTCTGCCGCAGTGCCCGTCGTCGTCCCTGAAAAGGTCACCTCCCCTGCTGCATAGTAACGAGTGGGCTTGGCGTTACCATATGCCCAACCATAATTGTAATACTTCGCCAATGTATCTCGAGCCATATCCCGAGTTATATCCACCGCATTTGTGGCAAGAGCCTTCCCCGTAGGAGAGAGATAGGGAGCCAAGTCTTGATCATCCGTGTAATAAGCCCCTGTGGATCTCTGGGAATAACTATAAGTAAACCAACGACAATTGGTCCTTGTTTGCTCCGTAGCAGAGGGAGCAGAATCGAAAGGTAGCGTCAAAAAGGATTGTCCCGCATGATCTACAAATCCCTGTGGCACATCGCTCTTCACCACGGGCATCTCGATCGTTTGCACCTCCTGTCCCCCACAAGCATCGGACACCTGAAACTTGTAAGTTCCCTCCGGGAGATTGTAAAGATAAATCCTCTTATCCGGTTCCAGACTATGCTCCGTAATACCTGTATAAGCAGTTGGTTTTTCTACCATAACTACTTTATAAGTGGGTCTATTTCCTCCTGTAACCATCACGGAAATAATCCCCGTAGGCACTCGAACACCATTCTCTTTATAGCTTTTCAGCGTTTTACGTTCAAGTTTGATGGCAACAGTAGGGATTTTATAATCTGAGTTTACAGTAACGCTAACAGGACCTACCGGCACCTCAATATTATTTGAGAACTTCACCTTAGCATATGCCTTATAGGTGCCTTTTTTCAATCCACTAAACGTATTATTGAGTACATACTGACCACTCGCCCCTGCCAATGAGTTATTATCCTTATCCTTCAGATCATAGGATATAGAGCTTATCTCATAGGGAGAGCCTACTTTTTTTGAGACTTGAATCGACACCGTACCATCTTGTATACAGTGTGCCGCAGTGGAAGTAGCTCTGAGCTCTACATCGTCTGCCGTTTGGGCGATCGCCCGACCAAAACAAAGGAACATACCCATCAACAGGACTACCTTTGCCAAAACATAATTTATCGAAGAACTATTCATAGTATCTAAAATTTTCTTAGATGTAAGATGTAAAAAGACGAGACACCAGACACAAGAGAACGGAGAAGAAAGAATATGAAGCCTCCTTTCAAGGAATTATATTCCCTACAAAACAATCTCCGACGCATATGGGCGGTCGCTACAAGAATCTCTATAATTATACTATCTGTCATTTAATGCTTCTACTTGCGAGCAAAAGTACATATTCTTAATAAGACAGACAAGTTTTTGTTCGTTTTTTATTGCCTCAAGTTTATTTTCAGCCTTCCAACATCTACACTAGTATAGCGATACAGGTAAGTATTTATGCAGGATTGAGCTATTTTCTTATACTCATTTTTCGCATACCTCTTGGATGCATTTTTTCATCCCGGCAAAAAAAATAATTCTCCAATTTAGGAAAAAGAATTTCCTATGTGGAACAACATTAGGAAAGTAAAATCATCCCTCGAAAAGTAGAAAAAAGCACTAAAAAATTGAATGCATTCAAATGTTCGTTTGTATGCATATAAATTCGGATTTGTATGCATTCATTTCTGCATTTGTATGCATACAAACTTTCCCCCCTCTTTCGGAGTATTCCATTTCCTCTTCCTTGTCCTACTCTTCGGTAGGTGAAAAGAAGGGGGCTTGTTGGAGGGCAAATCGTAGCCAATAAAGCATCTACACTTCCTATTTTGC
>JBGZIN010000075.1:0-11142 GCA_041848345.1 Porphyromonas sp. | reverse complement strand
ATCCCTACGGAGAAGTTGCGTGTGCGATAGGCAACACCCACGGAGGTATCGAACGTTTTACCGCCCACTCGGGTCATGGGGATGGCAGGGTCGTTGGGGGTGAGTCCCTCGCCATCGGGGATTACAACGCCGGTTCCGTCGAAAGTGGAGGAAACGAAGGTACCTTGCACTCCTATGGAGAGTGTCCCCTTGCCGATGGGGAGCTGAAATGCATAAGATCCGCTCAGTTCGGTGTGGAGGAAGAGTCCTTTCTTTTGCCCCGAAATGGTTACACCCACACCATGGTATCGCTCTAAGAAGTTGAGGGCGGTATGCCCCGAGAGCATGAAGTTGGCAGGTGCCCCCGGTATGCCTATCCATTGTTGATGATAGGATGCCGTCAGGTTGATCCACTCTTTCTCTCCACCCACCGTGGCGGGATTGTAATAGGTGGAAAGGCGTGTATGGTGCGAAAAGAGGGCGTCATACTGCGCCTTGGCTTCCCTCGAAATCGACAGAAGCAGTACCATAATGATTACGGCATGGGGGAGAGTGGCTATTTTCTTTTTCACCTTTTTACAACGAGTAGTGGGGTGGGTTTAGTATTTCCATTGCTCTACACTTGGCGGAAAAAGGGGGCTTTGCAGTTGCTATTCGCTGAGCGAAGGGAGCAACGGGGCTACGAGTGTGTAGAGTGCTATGCCTGTGGAGACGCTCACGTTGAGCGAATGCTTGGTGCCATATTGCGGGATCTCGATGCACCGTTCGGAGAGGGCAATCACTTCGTCGCTCACGCCATGCACTTCGTTCCCGATGATCAACGCCACTTTGTCTTCGGGCGATAGGATGCTTTGCTCGGGTGGCACGCTGTTGGTTGCCAATTCGAGTGCCCATATCCGATACCCCTCTGCCTTCAATTGCTGCACAGCCTCCACGACAGAGGGAGCATACGTCCATGCCACGCTCTCTTCTGCGCCCAATGCCGTCTTGTGGATCATGGGATGAGGCGGAGTGGCTGTAATGCCGCAGAGGATGATTTGTTCGATGCGAAAGGCGTCCGCCGTGCGGAATATGGAGCCGATGTTGTTCATACTTCGGACATTGTCCAAAAGAAGGGTAAGCGAAATCTTCTTACGCTCTTTATAGGTTTCCGCATCGAGGCGGTTCATCTCGGTGATGTGTAGCTTGCGCAACATGGAATAAAGACTGTATGGGGGCGGTTCTAATGCTGTTGATAAGAGCAAGCCCCGAAATAACTCTCGAGGACGAAAGGTGTTTCGGGGCTTTTGTTGCGATGACATAGGTGAAAGCTCTTCACCAATGCCCTATGCAGACGTGCGAAAAGGGCTGCTTATTGGATAACGCCCAACTCTTTGCCCACCTTGATGAAGGCTTCGATACAGCGATCCAAGTGCTCGCGTTTGTGTCCTGCGGAAAGTTGTACGCGGATGCGTGCTTCGCCTTTGGGCACAACGGGATAGTAGAACCCTGTTACGTAGATACCTTCCTCAAGCATGCGCTTGGCATATATTTGAGAGAGCTTGGCATCGTAGAGCATCACGGCACAAATTGCGCTCTGTGTGGGCTTGATGTCAAAGCCGGCAGCGAGCATCTTGTCACGGAAGTAGGTAACGTTCTCCATGAGTCGATCATGCAATTCGTTGCTCTCTTTGAACATTTTGAAGGCTTCCAAGCCGGCACCCACCACTGCGGGAGGAATGGAGTTGCTGAAAAGATAGGGACGAGAACGCTGACGCAGCATATCGATTACCTCTTGCGGACCTGCCGTGAAGCCGCCCACAGCACCACCGAATGCTTTACCCAAGGTGCCCGTGTGGATGTCGATGCGATCCCAGCAGTCGAATTGCTCGGCTACGCCACGCCCTGTTTTACCCACGACACCTGCCGAGTGGCATTCGTCCACCATCACGAGGGCGTCATACTTTTCAGCCAAAGCGCAGATTTGATCCATGGGAGCCACGTTGCCGTCCATGGAGAAGACACCATCCGTTACGATGATGCGATGACGTTGTTCTTGTGCTTCTTTGAGGCATTCTTCCAATTCTTGCATATTGCCGTTGGCATAGCGATAGCGTTTGGCTTTGCAAAGGCGCACCCCGTCGATAATGGAGGCATGGTTGAGCGCATCGCTGATGATGGCATCTTCTGCACCGAACAGAGGCTCGAATACTCCTCCGTTGGCATCAAAGCAAGCTGCATAGAGAATGGCGTCATCCGTATGGAAATACTCGGCAATGGCACGCTCCAATTCTTTGTGCATATCTTGCGTACCGCAGATGAAGCGCACGCTGCTCATGCCATATCCGTGGCTGTCCATAGCCTCTTTGGCAGCCTTGATGAGGCGAGGGTGATCGCTCAGCCCGAGGTAGTTGTTGGCGCAGAAGTTGAGTACTTCTTGTCCTGCGTTCACTTTGATGTCGGCACGTTGCGGTGTCGTGATGATGCGTTCTTCCTTATAAAGACCGTCTTCTTTGATCTTCTTAAGCTCCTCGCCCAAGAATGATTTCATGCCCTTAAACATAGCTTTTGATTGTTGATTAAATGGTTATAATGCAGTTGATTTATGCTTCTTTTGCCTCTTCCGTGGGTGCTGTAAAGCGGTCGAAGCCGTTTTTGACGAGCAGGTTGTACCAGGTGATTACTTTCTTGACATCGGTGGGATAGACGCGGTCTCTGTCGTAGATGGGGAGCACTTCGCCGAAGAATGAGAAGAGTGACTCCTTGTCGGCAGCTATGGTTTTAACGTCCACTTCCTTTCCCCCCATGTGTTGGTAGATGAGGTCGAATACCTCGCCCAAGGGCTTCTCTTGCTCGGTGGTGTAAATGGCAACTTCGGCAAGCGATACCACTCGATCGCTGGCATGAACGGGAGAGCGACGACCATCGACCAAAGCCTCCACGATGAGCGAACCTTTAGAGTGCGAAAGCAGTTTGAACAGACCGGGACGACCCGAAATGGATAAGATTTCTCTAAGCATAGTATATGTAACTAATTCTATATAAATGGTGGGGCGATGCGCTCCGTTGTGCGGATGGTGCTTGCCCTATTCATCTGAATGGCAGACTTTCTGCACGGCAAAAGTAACCATTTTTCCCGTATGATAAGAGATGCCTGATGGGCGTACCATGCTCTTTGCGAGAGATACGCTAACCCGATCCGCTTCCCGTGGGACGACCCTCTCGGGGTGAATGTCCCGATTTGGCGAGCCAATGAACGGACGGGGGAAGCGCATTGTGCAGGCAGTTTATTCGTTTCCGAGGGCGGTTTGATACGTATTGTCAGGCTTCTTCGTCGCCGATTTCCCGCATTAGAAGTCAGCACGCAAACGTAAGTTTATTTGGCGTCGGGTGAGGTAATTGGGCACGGCATATTGATGATTGAAGGCGTCCGTTATCCAATAGTATCCGCTCACGTTGGCGTTGTCCAAGAGGTTGAACACTTCCAAAGAGAGGTCAATGCATTTGAAATGGGAGAGTAATGCGGAAGATGGGCGGCGCATCGGTTCGTCTTGGTCATAAAGGCGGTAGGTAAGTCCCATATCGACACGTTTGTAGCTCGCTCCCGTGAAAGCCGGCATTTGGAAGTTTTGTGCCGGGCGAAACTGCGGTAATCCCCCCGAAAGCACACCCCTCAAACTGAGGCGCAACCGTTTATACCCGGGGAAGTAGTCCTGAAAGAACAGAGAGAAATTGTAGCTCGGAGCGTTGGGCAATGCCATGGAACCTATTCCCGGAATGGTTTGTCGGCTCTTGAGCAGCGATGCGGTAAGCCAGGAATCGACACCCGGCACAAATTCACCGAAGAGCTTTACGTCCACACCTGCAATGTATCCACGCCCAATGTTGGCACCTAAGTAGCGTACCTTTACATTGTCCACCACATAGGGATTGAGTTGGTAAAGATGCTTGTAATACAACTCCGTCGAAAGTCGGAAGTTGCGGTTGTCCACCTTGAATTGATAATCTCCGCCCAGCAAGATGTGAAGCGACCCCTGCGAACGAATGTCGGGATTGAGGTGTACCTCATTGTTGCCGTCGCTGTCGGTTACAGTAGTGCGTATCTCCTTATAGAAAGGGGCTTGGTAGTAAAGTCCCGACGCCACGCGGAAGGAAAATTTGGGTAAAGCCTTGGGCGAAAAGGTGGCAACGAGGCGAGGGCTTACGATCCATTCTCGGTTGAAACTCCAATAGGCGGCACGCAATCCCGGGAAGAGTGAGAAAGCTCCAAGCGGTGTTTCCCACTGCATTTCGTCCATTATATAGGCAGATAAACGGTGGCTGTGCAGGGAGTTGGAAGAGTACAAGTTGTAGAGCATCTCGATGCGATCCTCTTGCCGAGGCTGATTGTATCCGGCGGAGTCTCTGCGTGTCCATTCGCTGATGTGGTCGTTTACCCACTCCCTCCGATAGGTGATACCGCCTTTCAAAGTGTGGATATCGCTCATCTTCCAAAGAGCCGAATAGCTTGCCGAGAAGAGTGTGTAGCGCAGGCGGTTGCGTGCGTGCTCGAGGTTGGTGCCCGTTGCCAAAGCATTCAGGTTGGCGGTGCTTTCTTCGTTCTTTGTAGATCCGTTCATGTCGAGGTTGTCCAAGTAATAGGCACCCTCTATGTCGTAGGTCTCTTCCTCTTTGCTGTTGTATATACCTATATTAAATGTGTGTCTCTGTTCGGTGGTGGGGGTGAAAGAGAGTCCCAGCGAACCGAAAAGCGATAGGAAGTGGTCTCGCTCCCGACCATCGAAGTAGATCTTCAGTGTCTTGGCGTTGTTGATGGACCCGAAAGAGGTCTCACGAGTTTGGGGAATGAAGGAGTAGTGTGTGGATGAGAGGTTGCCCAGGAACTGCAACATCCACGCATTGCTCAGGCGATAGGTCAGATAGGTTTGTGCATCGAAGTAGAGCGGTTCATATTCACCTTTTGTGTCGAATGTGCCCAAAAGAGCTTTCCCGTTTTTGAAGCGCACTCCGGTAACTTGTGTAAAACCTCCGTGACGAGAGCCGATGTAGAGCTGAGAGCCTTGCAAACCCGCTTCGGCAGATGCCTCGAAACGATCGGGGATTTTGTAACGAATGTCCAAAACGGATGCCATCTTGTCGCCATACTCGGCGGTAAATCCCCCTGCCGAGAAGTTTACCGAGCGTGTCATTTCGGGATTGACAAAGCTCAGCCCCTCCTGCTGCGCCGAGCGTACCAACAGTGGGCGATATACTTCCATGCCATTGACGTAGACCATGTTTTCGTCATAACTCCCTCCGCGCACCGAGTACTGACTGCTGAGTTCGTTGTTTTGCGTTACTCCGGCATAGGTGGAGACAAGCGACTCCACACCCCCCGTCGGTGAGCTGTTGATGCGTATGTTCTCCGCAGAAATGCGTTCCATGGTTTGCTGTTTTCGCTGTGTGGCTACTACGGTTACCGTGCCGATCTCGGTGGAGGCTTCGGCAAGTTCCACATTCAAACGCAGGTCGGCGGTGATGCCTTTGGGGAAAGTGCGCTGCACCGATTGATACCCTAAGCTGCTGAATTCCACAACGAGCGAATCGGTGGAAGCGGTGAGTGAAAACGAATAGTGCCCTTTCAGATTGGTGGAGGCTCCCAAGGCTTTTCCCTTAATCTTTACATTGGCAAACTCTATGGGCTTGCGCTCTCTGTCCAAAACATAGCCATGGATGCGCACGGTTTGCGCCCAAGCACTGCTTCCCAAAAGGAGAAGCAGCACTCCGATGAGTAGCAAGCGGCATTGAAATCTTTTCATCTTCATTCGTGCGTGCAAATATACATTCCTTGGATAGAAAACGCCGAGCCACCCCCTTTTATTGAGTAGGAAAGAGGTGGAGTGTGCTTCCGAGGGAGAGACTTCCTGCCCACCAAGAAGAGGGAATGCAGAGGGGGAATGCATTGCATGAGCGGTTTAGTTTTTGCTCTTTTCAGGTTGAGCGGAGTTTCTTATATCATACACGACGGAGTGTTGGGCACGGAGTTTTTTAGTATCCACATGGGCAAATTCATCGTGATCGACAGCAAATATAATGGCATCGAAGTCCCCCTCTTGTGGTAGGCAGGAAGCCACGCCAATCCCATATTCTTGCTTCACCAATCGGACGTCCACCCACGGGTCGCACACGACTATGTTGGGGGTATATTCGCTTAGTGTGGTGTATATGTCTATTACTTTGGTGTTGCGAATATCGGGACAATTCTTTTTGAATGAGAAGCCCAGTATCAGTATGCGTGCATCTCTTATCACGATGCCGGATTTGTTCATCTGCTTGATCACCTGTGTGGCGACATAGGTTCCCATGCTGTCATTCAGCCTTCGGGCGGCAATCATCACTCGAGGAAGCACGCCATACACTTGTGCTCGTTGGATTAGATAGTAGGGATCCACTCCGATGCAATGCCCACCGACCAATCCGGGATGAAAGGGCAGGAAGTTCCATTTTGTCCTTGCCGCCTCAAGCACTTCGTGCGTGTCAATCTCCATGGCATCGAAGATCTTCATCACCTCGTTCATAAAGGCTATATTGACATCTCTTTGAGCATTTTCGATGATTTTCGCCGCTTCAGCCACTTTGATGGACGGAGCCTTGTGGGTGCCGTTGAGCAAAACGGAGTTATACACGGCGTCTATGTAATCGGCAATTTCGGGGGTAGAGCCGGAGGTGATCTTTGTGATCTTCTCTATTGTGTGCTCTTTATCGCCCGGATTGATGCGTTCGGGGCTGTAACCCGCAAAGAAATCTTCGTTGTAGCGTAGTCCCGAAACGAGTTCCAACACTGGGATGCATTCATCCTCCGTCACACCCGGATAAACGGTGCTTTCATATACCACCACATCGCCTTTGTCAAGCACTTTCGCCACACTCTCCGTTGCTTGTAACAACGGACGCAAATCGGGTGTGTGGTTGTGGTCTACCGGGGTGGGAACCGCCACGATGTACAGATTGCACGAACGGATTTGTTCCGGGTCGGATGTGCAGATCAATCCATGGTGCTGTAAGGCTTTTTGCAGCAAATGCTCTTCGACTTCCAAAGTGCCATCTTGCCCACGCATCAGTTCCTCGCACCGAGTTGCATCGGTGTCGAAGCCGATGGTGGGGTATTTTGTAGAGAACAGACGAGCCAGCGGAAGCCCAACATAGCCCAGCCCTATAACCGCTATTTTTGTTTCTTTCATCATTGTTTGTGCCTTGATCATCCTCATAAATATCTCAACGTGGACGAAGAAGATCAATGTGTTAAAGGTACACGCAAAGATAGGTATTTATCAATAAGGTCGATATGCCGAGGAAGCCTTGATTACTCCACTTTTTCACCTTTTCCTCAAGAAGTCCATTTTTTTTGTCCGAAAAGCGAAAAACATGGTTGCCATTTGGCAAGAAAGTATTTTCTTTGTAGTCGAATTTGCAATGCGTGTTTTGCAAATCCGATATGTTTTTAGCGAGTAAAAGAATATAGATATAAGTTATTCATTGATTATGGATGTAATGGATTTTGTTGGTGGACTTTGGCAAGAAGAGATCAATGTCCGCGATTTTGTTTCCAAGAATGTTACTCCCTACGATGGGGATGCCTCTTTCCTTGCTCCTGCAACGGAAAAAACAAAGGCAGTGTGGCAAAAGTGTCTTACAGCTCTGAAGGAAGAACGTGAAAACAATGGCGTTCGTTCCATCGACACGAAGACGATTTCTTCGATAACTTCTTTTGCACCCGGATATATCGATAAGGAAAACGAAGTGGTTTTCGGTTTGCAAACAGACGAAGTGCTGCGCAGAGGAATGAAGCCTTTCGGTGGATACAAAGTGGTGGAAAAGGCAGTTCAAGAGAATGGCCTTGAGGTAGACGAGCGTGTAAAAGACATCTTTACGAACTATCGTAAAACGCACAACGATGGTGTGTTTGATGCATATACGGAAGAAATACGTCAATTCCGCTCTTTGGGTTTCTTGACGGGATTGCCCGATAACTATGCACGTGGTCGTGTGATTGGGGACTATCGTCGTCTGGCTCTCTACGGAAGTGATCGTCTGATCGAAGCCAAGCAACAAGATCTTGATAAATTGGTAGGTCCCATGACCGAGCACGTAATCCGTTTGCGTGAAGAGGTGAGTGAGCAAATCAAAGCTCTCAAGGAAATCACACAAATGGCAGCCGAATATGGTTTCGATGTACGTCGCCCCGCACTCAATGCTTCAGAAGCGGTGCAATGGGTTTATTTCGCTTATCTTGCAGCGATCAAGGATCAAGATGGAGCCGCTATGTCGCTCGGTAACGTATCTTCATTCCTTGATATTTACATCCAATATGATATGGATCACAGAGGTTTGACAGAGGTGTTGGCGCAAGAGCTTGTGGATCAATTCGTGATCAAATTGCGCATGGTACGTCACCTGCGTATGAACTCTTACAACGAAATCTTTGCCGGAGACCCCACTTGGGTAACGGAGTCTGTGGGTGGATGTCTCGTGGATGGTCGCCACAAGGTAACGAAGACCTCTTTCCGTTTCCTCCAAACACTCTACAACCTCGGTCCCAGCCCGGAGCCTAACCTTACCATTCTTTGGAGCCAAGACTTGCCCCAAGGATTTAAGGATTTCTGTGCACAAGTATCCATCGAAACTTCATCCATACAATACGAAAACGACGACTTGATGCGTGCCACACGTTGCAGTGATGACTACGGTATCGCTTGTTGTGTGTCGTTCCAAGAGATCGGTAAGCAAATCCAATTCTTCGGAGCACGCACCAACTTGGCCAAGTCATTGCTTTTGGCAATCAACGGCGGACGTTGCGAATTTACGGGAACAAAGCTCATCGACGGCATCCCTGAAATCAAGGGAGACGTATTGAACTTCGACGAAGTGTGGGCAAACTACCTTCTCGTGCTCAAGCAAGTGGCTCGTGTTTATAACGAATCCATGAACATCATCCACTACATGCACGACAAGTATTACTACGAACGTGCACAGATGGCGTTTATCGACACAGACCCTGCCATCAACCTTGCTTATGGCGTTGCCGGGCTTTCCATCGTGGCAGATTCGCTCTCTGCAATCAAGTATGCCAAGGTTACAGCCAAGCGTAATGAACAAGGACTTACCGAAGGCTTTGAAACAGTGGGAGAATATCCATGCTACGGTAATGATGATGACCGTGTGGACATGATTGCCAAGGAAGTGACACACACATTCAGCCAAATGCTCAAAGCTCTTCCCATATACAAGAATGCACAACCGACCCTTTCGGTGCTTACCATCACCAGTAACGTGATGTACGGCAAGAAAACAGGGGCTACTCCCGATGGTCGTGAGAAGGGTGTTGCTTTTGCTCCCGGTGCCAACCCCATGCACGGACGCGACAACCACGGCGCCATTGCCTCTTTGACCTCCGTTGCGAAGCTCAATTATACCGATGCGGAGGATGGTATCAGTAATACATTCTCTATCATTCCTCACTCTTTGGGATCGAACAGAGAGGAGCAAATAGAGAACCTGACCAGCATGATGGATGGCTATTTCAGCAAGGGTGCACACCACCTCAATGTGAATGTGTTGAACAGAGAGATGCTTGAGGATGCCATGGTACACCCGGAGAACTATCCTCAGCTTACAATCCGTGTATCGGGCTATGCGGTAAACTTTATCAAGTTGAGCCGTGAGCATCAGCTGGAAGTAATCTCACGTTCATTCCACCAACGTTTGCGATAAGATGGAAGAAACGTTTCCCATAAGGGTACATTCTTTTGAATCCATGGGTACATTCGACGGGCCGGGTCTCCGGCTCGTCGTCTTCTTGCAAGGGTGCAACTTTGCCTGCTTGTACTGTGCCAATCCCGACACAATCCCCATTGGGAGTGGTGGTAAATTGGTACCGGCAGAAGAGATATTGCGCCGAGCCGTTAGCGAAAAGCCTTTTTACGGCAAGCGTGGAGGCATAACTTTCAGTGGAGGAGAACCTACGGTGCAAGCCAAAGAACTCATTCCTTTGTGCCGTATGCTCAAAGAAAATGGTATCCATATATGCATTGACACGAACGGGAGCATTGCCAATGACCATGTACGGGAACTCTTCTCGCTCGTGGATATGGTGCTCCTCGATTGCAAGGAGATTAACCCCGAGCGTCATCAAACCATTACACGCAGAGACAATACGCAAGTCTTGAAAACGGCAGAGTACCTCGCCTCCATAGGTAAGCCAATTCGATTGCGCTATGTTTTGGTACCCGGATATACGGATTTTGCGGAGGATCTTGAGGCATTGGGCAAGCACTTCGCTCACTACACCAATATAGACAGAGTGGAGGTATTGCCCTACCACACGTATGGAAAGCATAAATACGAAACGTTGGGCGCAACGTATGCACTCACGGAAGTGAAAGAACCGACGGCGGAAGAAGTAGCTAAAGCCAAGGCAATTCTTTCTAAGTACTTTACCAATGTATGGTCGCAATAGAGACCGATACACCGCTATTAAATGGGTCTTCCCACAAGAAAAATCGTCGATATTTACTCGAAAAAGAGCCTCATCCTTCCAAGGGTTGAGGCTTTTTTATTGATTGAGGCGACTAAATATCTGCGGAACTCGGGGCAACAAAAGCGACCCTTCGGCTGTTTTCATTCCAACAAGAGAAAGTGTTGGACAATTAAACTTTTAAGTATGAATTAAGGCATTCCGACCGATGAGAACGAAGTGATTACGGCTCTCCCCCGAGCGCAACGGCAAAGGGGGGAAGCGCAATTTGTGGCTACAAACTGACGTCTTGCCATGTTACCGATGGAATACCTGCACATATACTATGCTTGGCTTTCAACTCTTGTTCTTCCTGCCATCTGAGAATGCCGATTATTCATTTCATCACTGATGGCTCGGAATGCTTGATACCGCTTGTTGCTTCTCCTGTTCGGAGTGCTCTGCTTCTTCGAGGGATATGCAAGCGAGAATTATCATTGGCGAGAGAGCCCCCAAAAGATGCCGAGTAATTTCATAATCGCTCGATATCTTTTTGCTGATTGCTCGGTATCTTTTTTCCCGTTGTGTCGTGTGGACATTTCACACCATATCAGAGCCACAAGTACGCACTTAGAGAAAGGTGAGTGAAACAGGCGATTTGTGCTTGTACATTTGCCTGCGATTTCCTGCTT
>JBGZIN010000074.1:0-18353 GCA_041848345.1 Porphyromonas sp. | reverse complement strand
GATGGCGATCGCTGTGAGTAAAGTTTTCTTCATTAGTTGTTTTGTTTTATGAATTTCACACATTGCAAAAGTAACGCTTTTCATTCATATTTATTTGGGGTTGATGATAGTGGAAGTAAAATAAGTTCTTTACACGAAGTTTAAGATCTTTAGAGTGCTTCCCAATCGTACTACAAGTAGAGTGAAACAATCAATAGGCTTTCTTCCCACTATTGCCGAGCTTTAATCATTGCCGGTGAAAAGAAGGCGACTATTTGTTCAATAGGTCGTACCTTTGTGACTCAAACGATAAGAAATACACAGTAATGAGTTCATTTGTAGAAGAATTGAAGTGGCGTGGAATGTTGCACAACATTATGCCGGGCACAGAAGAACAATTGGCAAAAGAATTGACCTCTGCCTATGTGGGCATTGATCCCACGGCAGATTCTTTACATATAGGGCATTTGGTAGGTGTTATGATGCTGCGCCATTTGCAACGTTTCGGGCATCGTCCCATAGCTCTGTTGGGTGGAGCAACAGGAATGATCGGAGATCCTTCCATGAAGAGTGCCGAAAGAAAACTTTTGGATATAGAGACTTTGCGCCACAATCAAGAGGCAATCGGGCGACAATTGGCGCGCTTCCTGGATTTTGATAGCACTTTACCCAATGCCGCTAAGCTGGTGAATAATTACGATTGGATGTCGGAGTGGCGTTTCTTAGACTTTATTCGTGAGATTGGAAAGCACATTACCGTTAATTATATGATGGCAAAAGACTCTGTAAAGAAGAGAATTGACGGTCAAGATGGATCCGGTTTGTCTTTCACAGAGTTCTCTTACCAGTTGCTTCAGGGATATGATTTTCTCTATCTCTATCGAAATGAAGGTTGTCGTTTGCAGATGGGTGGTTCGGATCAATGGGGTAATATAACCACGGGAACGGAACTTATCCGTCGTATCGACGGGGGAGAAGCCTTTGCCATAACCTGTCCGCTCATAACCAAAGCCGATGGAGGCAAATTTGGCAAAACCGAAAAAGGAAACATTTGGCTTGACAGACGTTATACCTCTCCCTACACTTTCTATCAGTTTTGGCTCAATGTAAGTGATGACGATGCACTTCGTTACATAAAAATCTTCACGTTCCTGTCTCAAGAGGAGATCAATACTTTGGCTGCCGAACATGCCGAAGCACCCCATAAACGTGTGTTGCAACGCAAATTGGCAGAGGAAATGACTGTATTGGTGCACAGTGCAGAGGATTATAAAGCTGCCGTAGAAGCCTCTGAAATACTCTTTGGAAATGGTACAGCCGAGGCTTTGAGAAATTTATCAGAGGAGATGCTTTTAGCTGTTATGGAAGGCGTACCTCAGTTTACGATCGCCCGAGATGCCTTTCTCAATACGTCCAAGATGGTTGATGTTTGTACGGAATTGGCACCGATATTTCCATCGAAAGGAGAGCTTAGAAAGCTCATCAAGAGTGGGGGAGTCGGGGTTAATAAGGAAAAAGTATCAGACTCCGAACTGCAACTTTCGGTAGAAAACCTTATTGCGGATCGTTATTTATTGATACAGAAAGGGAAAAAGAACTACTATCTTGTGATTGTAGAATAGTGGAAAGGAACCTTTTGTCTTTGGGAAGTCCATCGACAAATAACTCTCATCGTCGCGAGATTTTATACTTCTAAATGCAGCGTAGGCGTGGCAGCTCAACTAACCATTGTAATCGTTAATTACAAAGTACCTCATTTTGTGGTGCAGTGTTTGGATTCTGTTGCCGCTGCGATAGCTTCGCTCGATGCCGAAGTGTGGGTCGTCGATAATGCTTCGGGAGATGGCTCTGTGGAGTGGATCAAAGCGTGCTGTCCTTGGTGTCACATTGTTGCCAATGAAAGCAATGTAGGTTTTGCCAAGGCGAATAATCAGGTTTTGAAGCAGACTTCTTCTGAATATGTGTTGCTTTTGAACCCCGATACATTCATCGGCGAATCGACTTTGAGCGAGTGTATCTCATTTATGGAAAGCCATCCTGAAGCCGGAGCATTGGGAGTACGCATGATGGATGCCCGAGGGAATTTTCTCCCTGAAAGCAAAAGAGGTGAGATTACCCCCTTTGTGGCTTTCTGTAAAATGACAAAGTTAGGGACTCTTTTCCCGAAGAGTACTCTTTTTAATCGCTATTATTTGGGGCATTTGTCGGATGCAGCTCCTTGTCAAGCACCCATACTGGCAGGAGCTTTTATGTTCATGCGTAGAGAGGTTTTACAACAAGCAGGTTATTTGGATGAACGTTACTTTATGTATGGCGAGGATATAGATCTCTCATACAGTATTCTTCGCAGTGGTTATACTAACTACTATTTACCCATTCCCATAGTGCATTATAAGGGAGAGAGCGAGAGTGCCTCTGCCAACCCGGAGCGATATGCATCGGCTTTTTACGGAGCCATGGAACTTTTTTATGAAAAGTACCACGGTAGGTCCTGGCGGCGTCATCTCATGCGAGGAGCTATTTTCCTTCAGAAGAGCATCAAACGAAAGAAAGTAGTTAAGCAAAAAAGTTGTTCTTCCAATCCCATTTGGGTAGAAGATTTATCCGAAAAGACATTGCATTCGCTTCCCTCGGGAGCTTTGATTCAAATTGATCGGAAGAAGTATTCATACGATGCCATACTTGACTTCATTCGTTCTTTGGAAGGAAAGGAAATAACTGTTTTGATGCACGATGCCCAACGAGGAGTTACATTAGGTCCCGGAGGGGTTTACACTTGTTGAGTGGAGGTAGCCTCCGTTCGATAGTCGTCTTTATTCTTTCGCACCATATCTTCATTCCTTTTCAATGCGCTTTCTCGATGCTCCCGATGGCGTCAATGCACAGAATGATGTACATTTGCAGACAAATGGAAGAGAAAAGAAATACCCTACAAGAACGCATTTCTCAGGATTTGGACCTCTTAGTTGCTACCGGAGCCTATCGTTCTTTAGATCGACGTTATGCAGGCAATGGAAAATTTTGTTGTGTAGAGGGGCGACAGTACCTTAACCTATCGGGTAATGACTACTTGGGGATTGCCGAGCGTGCAGACCTGCGTCAAGAGTTTCTTTCCCTCTATCCTACTTGTTCCATTCCTTTGGGAAGTACCTCTTCTCGTTTACTGTTGGGTAATTATGCCTTGGCTTCTCAATTTGAAACTGAAATAGCCGATGCTTTGCAGCATGAGGCTGCTTTGCTTTTCAATAGTGGTTATCATGCCAATACGGCTGTTTTGCCGGCTCTGTCCTCAATAGAGGGCATGCATATTTTGGCAGATAAGTTGGTGCACGCAAGTATAATTGATGGCATACGTCTGTCTCATGCTCCTTTTGAACGTTTCCAACACAATGATTATGGGCATTTAGAACGCCTCTTGCAACGTTTGGATTCTTCCAAAGTACCGATTGTGGTTGTAGAAAGTCTTTATAGTATGGATGGCGACAAGGCAGATTTGAAGGCTTTGGTGGCATTGAAAGAAAAGTATCCTCGCATGGTGCTTTATGTGGATGAGGCACACGCCATTGGTGCTTTGGGAGAGAATGGATATGGCGTTGCCGAAGAGCAAGGTGTATTAGCCGACGTAGATATATTGGTGGGTACTTTTGGAAAGGCTTTGAATAGCATGGGGGCTTATGTTGCTTCCTCAAAGCAACTATGTCAATTCTTAATCAATAAGGCACGTCCGCTTATTTTTTCCACTATGTTGCCCGAGGCTGTGATAGCATGGAGCCGATTTCTTTTCCTTCGTTTGCCTTCCTTTACGGAAGAGCGTGCTCGGCTTGCCTCCTTGGCGGCAACGATGCGCAAAGGACTTTCGGATGTAGGTGTTACCACGCAGGGTGATAGTTACATTGTGCCACTTTTGATCGGGGCGAATGATGCTTGTTGTCGTATGGCCGATTGCTTGCAAGAGGGTGGATTCGAGGTACGTCCCATTCGTTATCCCACTGTACCTCAAGGTTCTGCCCGCATCCGACTTTCATTGACGGCTGCAATGAAAGCTGACGAGTTGCTTCCACTGATTGATTTGTTGGCTAACCGATAGATTTTTTATGCGTACTACTTTCTATCCCACTGCATTTCCACAGCCTGCCACTCGCTTATTGCTTTTTTTTAATGGTTGGGCCATGACTCCTGCTTCGGTGGAGCATATGACTCTGCCGGAGGGGTATGATTTCCTTGCAGTGGAAGATTATCGAGATGATACGTTTGCCTTTGACTTTTCTCCTTATCAAGAGATTGTTTTGGTGGCTTGGTCCATGGGCGTATGGGCGGCGCAACGTCTTTTTCATTGGGGACGATTGCCCAAAGTATCTCAAGCCATAGCCATTGCCGGAACACCCATGCAACGAAGTGATGAGTATGGGATACCTGAAGAGGTTTTCGATGCGACTTTGGCAAGCCTAAATGAAGAGAACAGAGAACGTTTCAACAGACGGATGTGTGGTGGAAAAAGATTGCGCCACCTCTTTGAAGCTCTTGCTCAACGTCCAACGGAGGAGATATGGGAAGAGTTGAAGCGAGTGCAATATGAAGAGCGAACAGCAATACCGAACGGAGAAAGTATGGTTTTATGGACTCGTGCCCATGTTCCACTTCGAGATCGTATCGTGCCTGCTGCTCATCAAATGGCATATTGGAATAGAAGTGGAGTTCCGATTGAAACGCATCCACAAGAGGATCATTACCTCTTTCAGAAATACACTTCTTGGTCTGAACTTCTGTTGTAATCCGAGTTGATAGATGAAAACAAGAGATCGGATCAATAGAGCATTCAGCGCAGCGGCGCATTCCTATGACGAGTCGGCTGTGGTGCAGCGGAAGATTGTAGCTCATTTGACAACGTTACTGCCGAGAGGAACTGCATTGGAAAATGTTTACGAATTTGGCTGTGGAACGGGGTTGCTTACAAAGGCTTTGGCAGCACATTGCGGGGTGAAGCATTGGTATCTCAATGATTTGAGTGCTGCCATGCTGGAGCAATTGCCCTCCTTAAGCAATGCTTCCGTACAGTTGCTGCCGGGAGATGCTTGTGAGGTAACTCCTTTTCACCTGACACACCACTTCGATCTTGTTGCTTCCTCCTCAACATTACAGTGGATTGCCCAACCCTTGCCTTTTTTGGCTCGCTTGTCCTCTCTATTGAAAGCAGATGGCTCTCTGCTACTATCTACTTTTGGAGTAGACAATCTCTGTGAATTAAGGTCGTTAACGAACCGAGGATTGGACTATCTTTCATCGGAAGAGGTGGCTTGTTTCTTGAAAACTTATTTTGAAGAAGTCTCTATTACGGAGGAGAAGATATGTCTTTCATTTCCCTCGTTGTTTGCCCTTTTGCGCCATTTGAAAGAGACAGGGGTAACCCAACTTTTGCATCATTCGGCTCCCTCTTTACTGACTTCCCGCTCTGCCATGGAGCAGTTGGAAGCATCTTATAAGCAGCTTTATGCTCTTCCCAATGGGGATTTATTGCTAACTTACCACCCGATATATATAAAGGCAACACGACTTAAGAGATAAATGAACACTATATAATCCAGTTTAGATATGAAAAAAATAGCTATTTCCACCTTGCTACTTCTTTCAGTAGCTCTCTTATTGATCTCATGTGAAAAGAAAAGCGTTATCAAAGCCACCCTTCCGGAAGACCTTGTTGGAACGGTTGCCTATATCTATGATGTGCAAAACGATACTAAAATAGATAGTATTACCATTGCCAATACTGCCTTTGAAATGCCATTTATCCCTCAAGAAAAGGTACACTTGTTACAGTTTCTTGTGGGCAATCAACAGACCTATTTTGTCCCCGAGAAAGGAGAATTGCTCTATAATTACGAAACGGGGATTATGACGGGTACACCGCTGAATGACGAAATAACGAAGTTCATGCAAAGTATTCTCTCTGCAATGACGGAGGGAACTTCGGACTATGCAAAACTTTTTGACCAAGCGAAGAATTTCTTTTTGGCACATAAGGATACACAAGTTGGGGGGATTGGATTGGAGTATGCTCTTTCGTTCACAGAGGAGATCACCCCTTTTCATGAGTTGATACAGCAAGCCTCGGAAGATATTCTTGCCCTTCCGCGTATGGCACGCATCAAAAAAACGCTTGACAATCTGCAAAACACTCAGGTGGGCAAGAAATTTGCCGATTTTGAAGGAACGGATAAAGAGGGCAATAAGGTTGCTCTGAGCGAATATGTGGCACAAGGACAGTATGTATTGGTTGATTTTTGGGCTTCTTGGTGCCGTCCGTGCAGACGTGAAATTCCCTATTTGAAAAGTGTTTATGATAAGTATCGTAACAAGGGATTGGCAGTCTTGGGTATCAGCGTGTGGGAAAAAGAGTTGGAAGATCACCTTAAAGCTGTTGATGAGTTGAAAATCACTTGGCCGCAAATCATAGACAGCGAGAATGTGGCAACGGAACTTTATGGTATTGCCGGCATTCCCCAAATCTTGTTGATCGCTCCGGATGGAACCATTGTGGCTCGAGATCTAACTCATGAAGCGATTGAAGCGGCGGTTGCTCCTCTTTTTGCCAATAAATGATAGTATTAAGCCCCTTCCCGAAAAGGCGATACTTTTTGTGAGAGATACAGAATAACTAAATGATATAGAACGATGAAAGAAAAAAGTACGGCAACTCTTTTTGCCATTTTCTTGGGCACCTTGGGCGTCCATAGATTTTATTTGAACGATATAGGCATGGGAGTGCTCTATATTTTGACGGGAGGTTTGTGCGGTATCGGTGCCATTGTGGATATTGTTCGTTTGGTATTGATGACTGAGGAAGAGTTCAATCGTCGATATAATCGCCCTCCACAGTTTTGATTGAAATCTATCCGTAGGGATACCCGAATAGGAAGCGGAAAGCAGAATACCTCCATTGGAAATCCCCAAACGTAGTATCGGAAGAAGGCGACTGTGAAGTCGCCTTCTTCATTTTCTGTATCTTGTGGATTATCAACCGAAAATACTTCTATCTGTGCATATCGTTATAACATTTAGATAATGTACTGCTATGAGGGTATTATTTGAATGCATACAAACTTTAATTTGATAGCATTCAAACTTCAATTTGTATGCATATAAATTGGAGTTTATATGCGTACAAATGGGCGATCTATTCATTTCCATTTCATCGACTCTCCCCAAACAGTTCGAGACTCATGGGTGCATACAAAAGAAAATCCCCGAAAAATGCAAATACTTTTCAGGGATAAATTGTCTCTTTTTCAGATGGTTGTTACTTTGAAATATGTGTCATAAAAGGGAAAGTAGCTCCCGTAAATCTTTGATAATATGGATTGGTTGTGCTCGGCTTTCGGGAGGAATGGCAGCTTCCGAAGGATTGACCCAAATGGAGGGAATGGAGGCATTGTGCGCTCCCTCTATATCGGCAGCCCAACTGTCGCCGATCATGAGCGATTCGCTGCTGCGCGAATTGGTCGTCGAAAAGGCGTATTGAAATATCGCCCGATGTGGTTTGTTGCAAGCGGCATCTTCGCTCAGAATAATTCGATCTATGTAGGGAGATAGCCCGCTGCGTTCGATTTTAGCCGCTTGTACTTCGCGAAATCCGTTCGATAGAATATAGATACGGTAGTAACGATGTAGGTAGGAGAGTACCTCGATGGCTCCCGGCAATAGAGTGGTCTTGGTGGAGGTGCAAGCCAAAAACTCATCGTTAAAGGTGGCTATTTCGTTGTCATTCCATTCCTTAAGTCCATTGAAAACACGCCGCATACGCTCCATCTTCAGTTGAAATTTGTCTATGCGCCCTTGTCTATATTCCTCCCAAAGAGCTTCGTTTATGCTCCAGTAGCGCACCCAAAAGCCGTTATATTCCCCTACGTATTGCGCCCAATTGTGTTTGTTATACACTTCGAGCATGCTCTCTCGGCTGTTTTCATACGTTGCCCAGAGGGTATCATCCAAATCAAAGAAGAGGTTTTTTATCATAATTAAAAAGACGAGAAGGGTGTTGTTATACCCCCTTCTCGTCGGTAATAATGTTCATCTAAATCTTTCCGTTCGGGAAGATTATTAGTAAATGCGTACCACCAAAACTTTAGATAAACTCCAGAACTCCGTCGGGTTAGTTATCTCCAAGGTGAGCTGCTTGTCGGCTCCGGCTACCAATTCATAGCTGTTTGATGGGTGGTTGGTCAGCAATTCAGCCTTCTTGGCATAGAGTGGTAAGCGAGCCAAACGGCGAAGATCCACTTGAGTAAAGTAGTCTTGTGTGTAGGATTCTGTTGCGATCTTACCATCCACCAAGATCTTCATTTCTTTCAAGTCATTCTTGGTACCCACACAGTAACGTACGGTATTGAGGGCAGCATCTTGCGCTCCGATCTTCTCCTCTTGTTGCTTTTTAGATGCTTCCAATTCACTCACATTATCGCTGAGTTGTCCCACCATGGCATCCAAATTTTCAATAACGACATTTTTACGCTGCAGCTCTTCGGTGAGTCGTTGGATCTCTTTGGTTTTTGTTTCGAGTTGCTTTTGAAGAGCGGCTACTGTCTTACCGAGGACATTGCCCTTTTGCCCCAATTCTTTTAACTTCTTGTTCAAAAGGTCAATCTCTTCCTTGTTGCTCTTCAGCTTTTCGCTGATCATGCGCATATTGTCTTCAATGCTCTTCTGGCGATTTTCGCCCATTTCACTATTGATGGGCGTTGTATTGATCACCCCTTCCATGGCATTGATGTCTTGGAAATTGCTGAGAATACCGCCAATGATTTGGTCCATTTCTTCCACTTGAGCTTGTAGAGAACTGTTTACTGCAGCTATCGAATCGGCTTTCTGATTGGCTTCTTGACCACCTTTGCAAGAACTAAAACCAATAACAGAAGCTACTATACAAGCAAGTGCTGATGTCAATAAAATCTTTTTCATCTGTTCTATGATTAAATGTTTTTCTATTTTTTATTTCAAGAGAGCTCGCTCTCATTTTCTTTGCGTCCTCTTTTTTGCGGAGCCTTCCCCGCAAACAGTAGTACAAATTCTCCTTTCGGAGGGGTTTTTGAGAAGTGTTCTATCAACTCTTTCAGAGAGCCACGCACACATTCCTGATGGAGTTTTGAAATCTCTCGGCAGGCAACTACTTTTCTCTCCTGCCCCACACAATCGGCAAAGGCTTGCAACGTCTTCAGCACCCTAAAGGGAGACTCGTATAGAATTACTGTTCTTTCCTCTTGTGCCAACTGCTCAATTTTTGTTTTTCGTCCCTTTTTTTGAGGGAGAAAACCTTCAAAAACAAAGGAGTCCATGGGCAAGCCGGACATGACAAGAGCCGGAACAAAAGCCGTTGCGCCAGGGAGGCAATCCACTTCAATGCCCTGTTCTATGCAAGCGGTAATCAAGCAAAAACCGGGATCGCTAATCCCGGGGGTGCCGGCATCGGATATGAGTGCAACATTCGCCCCTTGAGCAATGCGCTCGGCAAGCCCATTTGATGCTTTGAATTCATTGAACTTATGGTGACTCTCCAGAGGCTTGTGTATCTCATAATGCTTAAGAAGTACAGACGAAGTGCGTGTGTCTTCTGCCAAAATGAGATCTGAAGAGCGCAACACCTCGAGTGCTCTTAACGTAATATCACCCAAATTCCCTACGGGAGTGGGTACTATGGTCAGCCTGCCGGTAGTCATAAGTCTCTCTGTTCTCTTCTCATTGGAGGTTATAAACTCCATTGCTCTTGGGCGCAAACTTACAAAAAAACATCGGGTGTATTGTACTTTTGCCCCTCACAGAACTATCGACGTCGCTTTTTTGTCTTTGTTTTTTTCGTTTTCTTCTTGGAGCTTTTAGCTTTTTCTTTGGACGGAATAGCCAATTTTTGACCGATTTGTAAGTTCTTATTTTTACTCTTTATTCCGTTGGCTTTCATCAGAGAATTTAGAGAGACTCCATTCTTTTTGGCAATTGAAGAGAGGGTCTCCCCTTTACGAATCGTATGATAACGTGTCGGGGCGGGGGCACTTTTTACTTCTCTCTCGTCCAAAGAGTTGTCTGTGATTTGTCCCAATGAATCGATGGGCAGTCCTTTTTCCGCTGCTGCGAGCATTGTTTTCTTTTTGCTTTCCAAGGAGAGACTGTCCAACTTGCGATCCAATCTGCCGATTGCAGCCATGGGTAAATACACGGTGCAAGGGGAGATATGTCCCGGAATGGAGTTTTTCTTAAACTGAGGATTGAGCAACATGAATAGATCATGACTTATTTCTGCAGCTTGAGCCACTGTATAAGTGCTGTATGATTGGTGCAGGTGCAGGGTATCTGTTGTCAGGGGGAGACTCTTATCAGCGGGACAGAGGTTATGATCCACGTGGTAGTGCATGGCATAGAATGCCCCGATGAAAAGGGGAACATAGCTCCTCGTTTCTCTAGGGAGGTAAGGAAAAACAGACCAAAAATCCGTGCGCCCCCCGGAACGATAAACAGCTCTATTTAAGGTGCCCATGCCACAATTGTAGGCAGCAATAGCCATGAACCAATCATTATAGACACGATAAAGGTCGCGCAGATGGCGAGCAGCAGCATCCGTACTGCGTATGAGATCCAATCGTTCATCAATCAGAGAGTTGATTGTGAGTCCGTAGGCTTTTGCCGTGGGAAGCATGAATTGCCATAGCCCTGACGCTCCCATGGGTGAGACTGCCGTAGGGTCCATTGCCGACTCTACGATGATCAGATATTTCAACTCCAAAGGCAGCCCATAGCGGTCCAGAATTGTTTCGATCTTGGGAAAATAATAATCACCCAAACTCAACATGGCGGGGATTAAGGCTCTGCGCCGTGAAAGAAATGCATCAATGCCCTCTCTAACCAAGGAGTTATAGGGGATTTCCATTGTTGTAGGGAGGCGCATCAATCGATCTCGGAAGACCATCTCCGAGGGTGTCGGATTTTTCGATGTCCCTTTGCTACAAGGCTTCCCATCTTCTTCATTGGCGGCATAACCTTTATGCCATCTTTTGAGCAGAGATGCAGCGTCGGCATCCAAGCTGCGAGGTGTTACAATTTCAGTGGAGCGTATTTTAGCGTCATCTTTTGTTTGAGCTGATGTCGGAGAATAACTGCCGAGCAGAATGGCAACAACGACAACACATGAGGAAATATAAAATCGTAAAAACATGATATTAAAAACTTAGACTACAAGAAAGGGAGGGGTAGAATACGCCTCTGCCAAGAGTAGGTGATGCCAGAGAGGGAGCAACTGTCATTGATAGATTAGGACTTACCTCGAAGTTGAAAAGCTCAGCATCGACATAAGCATCGACAAAGGAGAGAATGTAGACGGCTGCCGAAACGATGATACTCAAATCTCTATTGCGACGATATAGCTCACTTCCTTTTTTCAATCGACTTTGTATGTTGCTGTCTCCGACATAATTTTTAGGATCAGCCCCCACGGGGATAAAGGCTTTCCAAGAGTCTTTTTCCAACGGATTTTCATTCATGAAGTCCACGTATGCGGTGTGATACTCGTTATAAAGACGTCCATTCCATGTAACAGCATAAATACAAGCCGTGGCAGCTCCCAATACAATTGGTACTTTCCAGTATTTACGATTATACAACTGTCCTCCTCCGGGTATTATGGCACACAAGAGAGCCGTGGTGGAGTTGGGTTGCCATGTCGGAGGCGTCCCCAAAATATTCTTTGAGGTGGGGTATTCGGGGAGAATGCCGGCTTCTACCGGAATGCTTGGAAGGATAGCCGGGACTGTGTCCGTCGAGGAAACAAGGAGAGAGTCTGAAGAAGTTGTTTTTTCTTGAGCGCAAACCTCCATCCAATTGCCTGCGGTAAGCAAAAGAGTTAGATAGAAAAGAACTATCCGAGTCAATGTAAAAATGTTTACTCTATCTTTTTTCATTAGATAGTGTGTCAAATTTATCTGCGCTCTTCCAAGAGCTGAAGTATGCGAGCCAACTCTTCTTCTCCGGAGAAGTGAATGGTTAGCTTTCCTTTGCCTGCTTGATTGCTGGCTAATTGCACTTTGGTTGCAAAAGATTTGCTCAACTGTTCGCTGAGGAGAGAAAAATCCGGTTGTCGAGTAGCAGAGAGCTTGCCTTTTTCGCTTTTTGCATCCAAACGGGCGAGGCGTTTGACTTGGTGTTCTACCTCTCGAACACTCATTTTTTCTGAAACGATACGAGCATAAAGAGCCAATTGTTGCTCCGGGGTAGTGAGTGCAAGAAGAGCTCTTGCGTGTCCCATATCGATCTTCTTTTCGGTGAGTCCTAATTGAATTTCGGCAGGTAGGCGGAGCAGTCTTAAATAGTTGCTTATGGTGGTTCTGTTTTTACCCACTCTGTCTGCCAATTCATCTTGTTTCATTTGAGTGGCTTCCAGCAGACGGTGGTAAGCGAGAGCTATCTCGATGGCGTTGAGATCTTCTCGTTGAATGTTTTCGATGAGAGCCATTTCCATCATGGTTTCATCATCTGCAGTTTTCACATAGGCGGGGATTGAGGCTAAGCCGGCTATTTTGCAAGCTCTCCAACGGCGCTCCCCCGATATGATCATGTAATTGTCCTGGTCTACTTTGCGCACGGTAATAGGCTGTACCAAACCAAGGTTGCGAATAGAGGTAGCCAACTCTAAGAGACTTTCATCATCAAAGAGACGCCGAGGTTGCTCGGGATTGGGATGAATATGTTCAATCAAAATTTCGTTGATTGAAGAAGACCCTGCTGCATCGTCAAGTACGGCACTAAGACCTCTACCCAAAGGGCTATTTCCTTTTTTCATAAAAATACTATTTCTATTCGCCCCTTATCTGCCGGAAGAGGAGGACGATTTATTATTGTGTCTGATTAGTTCTTTTGCCAGCTCCAAATGGTTGGTTGCTCCTTTACTTTCTATATCATATAAGATAACGGGCATTCCATGACTTGGTGCTTCGCTTAATTTCACGTTGCGGGTGATAACCGTTTCAAAGACGAGCTCTCCAAAATGTTGCTTCATCTCATTGTAAATCTGATTTGCCAGACGGAGACGACTATCGTACATGGTCATAAGAAAACCTTCGATGGCTAATTGAGGGTTGAGCTTACTCTTTATAATACGTATTGTGGAGAGGAGTTTACTAATCCCCTCAAGGGCAAAATATTCACACTGAACGGGGATTATTACCGAATCTGCGGCAACGAGAGAGTTCACGGTGATCAATCCCAAAGAGGGTGAGCAGTCGATAAGTATGTAATCATATTTGTCGCTCAGAGGGCGTATGATTTTGCGCATCACAGACTCTCTTTGCTCAAACTCAAGCATCTCCACTTCAGCCCCTACAAGATCGACATGCGAAGGTAGTAGGTCGAGGGTCTCTATGGAGGTGGAAACTATAACCTCGGATGGTGCTTCGCCCATAACGAGGCATTCATAAATAGTTTTGTGCGCATCACCGGATAGAACACCCAACCCCGAGGAGGCATTCGCCTGAGGATCGGCATCTATGACCAGTACTCGCTGTTCCAATGTAGCCAGAGAAGCAGCCAGATTTATCGTTGTCGTTGTTTTGCCAACGCCTCCTTTTTGATTTGCTAAAGCTATGATTTTACCCATAATCCTATGATCATTTCGTTGCCAAAACTAATCATTTTGATAGATATATGCGCTTAGGTGTTGATAACTCGTGCCGGATGAGAGGAGTACAAAGAGTTGGCTTGAGGTACAATTTGGTAATATAGTTAGGATGTTCATGCGATGTTTTTTCTGATTTTACAATGAATGCATAGACTTTTTCTAAACTCTCCATTCCAAGCACGGCATCCTTATTGGACTTGGAAGCGCATAAGGATCTCTTTTTTTGTTTTTCCATGCCTCTGTGTGAATACAGCGAATGAATTTGAGATGAGGAAGTATTTTTTTTTCTTTTTTTCAATGCAGATAAATAGGATATAAACACATTTATGTTATCTTTGTTCGCTGTGAGAGAAGCATAGCTGACACCTATTTGTCTGAATTGTAACTTTAATACCAAGTATAGATAACGATGAGAAAACTTGTTCTTTATGTTGCCCTTCTATTGTGTGGGACAACCTTGCTCACGGCAGGACCGGTGAGTCCGAAGAAAGCGCGTGCTATTGCAGAGCGATTCTTCTCCAATAGCTCATTACGTAGTAGTGGTGCTATCGAATTGACTTATACACATCTACCCAAGACATCTTTGCGTAACGGGACTGTTATCGAGCAGCCCTATTACTACGTATTCAACAGAGGTGTAAGCGAGGGGTTTGCCATCGTGGCAGGAGATGATCGGATGCAAGAGATGTTGGCTTATTCGGAGAACGGTCATTTCGATATGAGTAATGCTCCCAACCATGTGCTATGGTGGATGGGACAGTATGATATTCAAATCGAAGCCCTTCTGAAAAGTGCTTGGAGTTTGCCCGCTTTGCCCACTTCCTCATCAGCCTCTCTGCGCAGTGGTGCTGTGGCACCTTTGCTGGAAAAAGAGCAAATTAACTGGGATCAAACACATCCTTACAACAGTAAGTGTCCCAAAGACCCTGTGAGTGGGGCAAGAACACCTGTCGGATGTGTGGCAACAGCCATGGGACAAATAATGCGTTATCATAAATGGCCCGAAGCAGCAGAAGGTAGCCACTCCTACATGGACGAAACCTACAAAGATCAAGGGAAAGCGGTGGAAAGATCTGCAACTTTTGGCACAAAGTACGATTGGGCTAATATGCCGGGAAAGCTCCCCACAAGCACAACTCCCGAACAACGTGATGCTCTGGGACAGTTCTTATCAGACTTGGGTATTGCTGTGAATATGCAATACTCAGAGCAGGGAAGTGGCTCTTGGGAAGCACACGTGGTGCGCGCACTTAAGGAAAACTTTAAGTATAAAAGGAATGTCCGTTTGGTTTTCAGAGTGCAATATGAGTTGGCAGATTGGGAAAATCTCATTCGTAAAGAATTGGACGCCAATAGACCTCTCTTTTATAGTGGCGCCGGAACGGGTGGTGGTCACGCTTTCGTTTGCGATGGCTACAATGCCGATGGCAAATTTCACTTCAATTGGGGCTGGAGCGGCAATGCCAACGGTTACTATGCGCTCACTGCTCTCAAGCCCGGAGTCGGAGGCGTTGGTGCCGGAAGTTTGGGAGATTATAGCTTGAGTCAGGGGATTTTGCTTGATGTTGTTCCCAATAAGGACAGTGGTACGGAAAGTGCCGATGACTTCGGACCCAATATCTCACTCCGAGCCAAGATAAATGCGAACAAACAGCTGGAGATAAAAGCTGCATTGGTACACCAAGGTGTGGACGGTGCAAAAGTTTACTTCCGCCCAACCCTATACAAGGGTGATCAAGTGGTAAAGACAGGGTCACTCTACGTTATTGATAAGATGGTGCTTCAGGAGCTCTACACGATGAATACAACCATGGATTTGACCGGGGTCTCCGATGGAGAGTACACGTTGGTTGTGGAGCATTCCAACCAAGAAAATGGAACTTATCGAAAAGCCGAAGAGGTATTGGATGAGCCCAGTAGAGCTAAAATTCTTATAGAGAACGGTATGCCTAAGGTTGTAGGTTATAACGTTGTCTTTACTCCTCTTACCGTTAAGAGTGTGAAGTTTGGTAACAATGAGTTGAAAGCCTTCTCGCGCAACAATATAACCTTGAAGATCGCCAACAACGGAGATCGTGAGTTTTATGCTCCCATCCGTCTTTATGCATACGATAGTGAGGTCGTACCTTCGGACTCTTTTGTTGTACATACACCGCTTTCCATGGTGGGTTCGGAAACACTTGTATTCATACCCAAGGGTAAAGAAATAGAGGTTACGTTCAGCGGTCATGTCGGTATTAAACAAGGAGGAGAGGCAGTTTTCTTCCTACAAGCACCTGACTTGGATCCTGAAGATCCCGGTACGGATTTCGGAGCCTATCAATATCGTTTGGGGCATTCGCATGTGCGTCGCATTGAGGGAACCTTTACAGTTCAGCCTGCTACCGGACTAATGAGCCCCGGTTTGACAACCATAGAGGTGGAAAACAAAGATCTTGTAACGCTCTATACGCAAATAGGATTGCAAGCACAAGGACCTAAGTTTAAGATTAAGAACTTTGGACGTACGCATACTACCTCAACTCATGGGAATGTTTGCGGGGTGATTTATGCAAAGCATCCTCCCACGGGAATCTATTTTGTTGCCGATATATCCAGCAATTCTTATTCGGGAACCATCCGAAATGGAGACGTTATAGAGTTTACTCCAACCTTTACGGGTAGTAGAGAAATTGCCAATTATACGGGATATGAAGGGGTGATGGTTATCGCTTGTATGAAACGCTTTGGAGGTAACTTTGGTGTCGGAGAGGCGACTTTTGGCAACGTTGAAGTGCCTGTCCGCTTTGTAAAGAATACAGCCAATGGTATGGTGGAACCCGTTCTGCTCAATAGTGTAACGCCTAACCCTGCCAAGGCAGAGTGTACGATTAGCAATGATAAGGAGATTTCTTCAGTGGATTTGTTCGCCCTCAGTGGTGTAAAAGTGCGCTCTTTTGTCGGAAAAGGAATGGAAACATTGACGATAAATGTGGCAGACCTTGCCAATGGGACTTATTTGGTGGGCGTTCGTTCTACCGATGGTAGCCTGCAAACGCATCGGTTGATCGTACAACACTAAGGTAGATAACCTGATATTCAATAAAAAGACCTACGTTTCAAACAGAGACGTAGGTCTCTTTTTTATATTGGCAGATAGGCATTGAGGTTTTTTGTAAAGACTACAAGAGATCGGAGGATACCGAATACCCAATAGGCTTTCTTTAGAAAGAAAATACGGAAAAATCCCTTTGTCATCTCCTTGATTGGCGGAGGAGGAAAAGAGGTTTAATGGGAGTGGCTATGGTAACAGTCTCAAAGTAGGGGAGCCACTTCGTTGCGTAGTATGCTCAAGAGTTCGTCGAAGGTGGTTGCTTGAAGCATGCGGATGCGTAGCGGTCGAAAGTTGGCAATCCCTTTGAATATGGGAGTGGCTGCCAAGTGTCTGCGCGAATGGAGTATTCCACGTCGCTCGTCCAGCTTGTTGATGTTGTTAAGGATCATGGTGATGAGCGTTTCCAATCGCTCTTGTGCACTTTTCGGGGGCAACGTCTCTCTGTGGTCTATGAAATGGCGCATCTCTTCAAATACCCAGGGCTTCCCGATGGAAGCTCTTCCCACCATCACGGCATCCACTCCATATCGTTCAAATGCGGCGTAAGCCTCCTCGCCTGTGGTTATGTCTCCGTTGCCAATGATGGGGATGTTTATTCTCGGATTGTTTTTCACTCGGGCGATGTATTCCCATTGGGCTTGTCCCGTGTACATATCGCTTCGTGTGCGTCCATGTATGGTTAGAGCTGCAATGCCACAATCTTGAAGTGCTTCGGCAAGATCTTCAATGACAATGCTTTGGTGATCCCATCCCAATCTTGTTTTTACTGTGACAGGTACGGATGAGGCTTTGACTACGGCTCGGGTTATTGCCAACATCAGAGGAATATCGCGCAGCATACCGCTCCCGGCTCCTTTCCCGGCAACACGCTTGACAGGGCAGCCAAAGTTGAGATCCAAAAGTTCGGGTTGAGTGGCAGAGGCTATTTGTGCCGCTTCTGCCATGGTTTCTACATCTCTGCCATATATTTGAATGACAGCAGGACGCTCTTCGGGATGGATGAAAAGTTTGTTGCACGCTCCTTTTACAGAGCGAATGAGTGCATCGGCACTGATAAACTCGCTATACACCATGGATGCTCCGAACTTTCTGCAAAGAAGGCGGAATGCACTGTCACTCACGTCCTCCATGGGTGCTAAAAGAAGCGGTTTGTCTCCCAATTCAACTCCTGCTATTTTCATATTCAGTTCTGTTTTCTGCTATTTCGACCACAAAAGTACTACATGAGAGGAAGAGTATTGTTGCCGTCCGTTACGTTATCAAAGAGGACAAACTTAATGTGTTTATAATTAGTGCTTTATCTTTTGTGGGAGCTTTCGTCATCCATCTTTGGAAAAGGATCATAAATTTGAATGCATTCATTTCAAAAATTGAATGCATACAAAATCGATTTTGTATGCATACAAATGAACATTTCAATGCGATCATTTTAGTGTAGATATTTGAGAGTAAGTTGTAAAAAAGTTGCTTATATCCTTTGGTATATAGTTTGTAGATCCACTCGGCTTATAATCCTATTAAGAGAAAATACTGATACTAACTCCTAGAGAGAAGGTCTATTTAGACACTGATTATTGATTAGCTTTTTGAGTTGCAAAAGAGATAGAATGAAGTTTTTGCCCCAAAAACTTT
>JBGZIN010000073.1:0-3542 GCA_041848345.1 Porphyromonas sp. | reverse complement strand
TTTTTTCGATGTTAGTAGTTCTTTATGATGAGCTCTGAATACTCTCTGTTCTCGCCATATCGAGCCGTCATATTGTTATTTCTCGATGTCCTAATGATATGGAAATCTTTGTACAGTTCTTCTGGATCCGCATTGTAGCTCAAAATCCATTTACTCTTTACCTTTTTCAGTGCTTCACAGAGCCGTTCGTGATCTGCTCTGCAGAACCCTTGATAATATCCTTCGGTTTTATAATAAGGCGGATCCAAGTAAAATAGCGTCCCCTCCTTATCATAAACCCTCAGAAGATCCTCAAAGTCCTTATTTTCAATCAATACATTTTCCAATCGCCTTTGGATTTCCCCAAATCGTTCTTTGAACCTTGCTAGATTCCTAGGCTTGTTGCCAAAACTATCTAAGGTGGCGGAGTAGCTGCATCGAATGAGCATATAGAACCGTGCTGCTCGCTGAATATCGGTCAATCCTCGGCTGTCGAGTTGACTGATATAGTCAAAGAAAAGTTCTCGACTATTGATCATATATTCCAGCTCTCGCAGTAATTCTTCTGCGTGGTATTTGACACATTTATACAGATTCACCAAATCTGAATTGTAGTCGTTCCACACTTCAAACTGTGCGTGCTGATCGGCGGCGAAGAGCACCCACCCTCCACCGCCAAAGACTTCGACATATCGTGTTATTTTTCCCGGGAATAGCTCCACTATCTTTTTTCGTAGGAGCTTCTTCCCTACGACCCAACAAATAAAGCTATCCATTACTCTCCTCCTTTATTTATCTCGGAGAGTACCCCCCGTGATTTTCAAGGGTTTGTAAAGTTTCACCGGATTCAATGACCTCTAAAAACTGTGGTGCAAGCTCTCTTGCTGCATCAACCTTGGCTTCAGCAAACATATAGCCTACACAAGCAAGCGATGCGGAAATCATTGCAATCAGATGCCCTTTTGTCGGTTCGTCGACCTTGAGCAACGCAAGTAACGGCAGTAAGATTGCCACTATCAGCGCTTGAAATTTTCTGCTCGAAATTTTTCGAATTAAATCTTCTTTCTTCATTTATACTTCTCCTTCCTTTTCTTCTATTACTTTTTTGTCCTTTAGTCGTTTTGTTTCCTCTTTGCGCTTGTTGATTTTAAGAATCACCAATGCCCAAACCTCTCCACACGCAAAAGCAAACCATGCTGTTATTGAGGTTGATGGCTCATTTCCATAGATCGCAGTGACGTAGAACCCACCTGCAACAACAAAGAGGTTGATAATAAATAGGACGACTAAAATTACAATCGCCTTATCGATCTTCGGCTTTTCTTTATTTAGTTTTTTTGCAGCTCGAAGCATTTCTCTTAGTTCAGCTTCCGAATACTCTCTTTTAGCCATTCTTTGCCTCCCTTACTTTGCGTTTATGCTCCTCGATTCGTTGGAACAACGCCTTACCATGCTTGTAGCTCAGTATCCACTTGTTCGTTTCCTGGCTCAGATCTTCGCCCGCAAGAATCTTACGAAAAAGTTCCTCTGGCATATGGTGTGACGATAGAAAATCCAAACTTTCTTTCATTAGGCGTAGTGCTTTTTGAGTTTCAATTGCTAATTTCTGTGCCTGTGGAGATAAAGTTATCTTCTGAGCTGCAAATCTTTTTTCTGAATCTCGAATAAATGGTAGCGGATCCACGCAAACTCCGTCAATGCGGAGCTCAAAATGCAGATGAATCGCCATATCTGCTCCCATTCCAGTTCGTCCCATTTGTCCTATCACATCGCCTGCAGCAACCTTTGTTCCCTCTGCTTTCCCTGTGCCAGCTAGATGCTGATACAGCGTCAACACCTTATGCCCATCAATTCGTCCATGGTCGACAAGGACAGTGTATCCTCGCCCATTGTAAAAAGTTGAGTCAACTACTATTCCTGGCAACACGCTGAACACATCGCCAGCAGGCTTATTTCCATACGGTGCAGGATATTTGTCCCGATCTCGACCGCAATCAATCCCTAGATGATATTCGGTTGCACCAACAGGAATATTTGTCCTTTTGTCCGGAGAATCTCTTGGAATGAACGGACTGGTTAACCGAAATGGAACGTAAGGTAGATGCTCGAATTTTAGTTTTATCATTTTTTCTCCTTTCCTTAATGTTTTGAGGGCTGTTTCCAGCCCTCCATGTGCTAAAAAATGACAAAATAAAAGAGCCTAAGCTCCGTGAACATTATTCCTGAGCATCCAACAGCTCGGTTAACTCTTGGTACTCATCAGTCGTTAGCCGATTGACCGCATAGAGCACATCCAGTTTTTCCTGCATGTCTTCTTTCGACTTGTACAGCCTTTTGATGATACACATTTTGTAGGTCTTATACGTCATGCTAGTCACCTCCTCCCGCCAAAGATATTTTAATCAGAGCAAGCTGAAAATCTCGCTCTGCGTTGACCTGTAAATCATAATCCATTTTCTCATCCAATTTTTGATGAAGTTCTTCTACCTTCTCCTCAAGTGTCATGGGTTCTTCGTGAGGTTCTAGTTCTTCATATTCATCTGTCCATACTTCGTTCTCAATGTCGTATTTTCGACCACGATAGTATGGATTTTCGACCTCACGCTGAATGGTGTAACTGTCAGCATCATCGTTTTGAAGGCGGGAGAGCACGGTCACGTAACTACAGACCCCGTCATTTTTTCTTATTATTGCTACATATTTCACGGTTTACCCCCTATCTAAATAATAGTGTAGTGTAGAACCAGTAGGGTTCACAGGATATGCCACTGCGTCTGGCGAATTATTAATTGCAGTATTCTTCATTCCGCTAAATGTCAGTTTATACCTGACAATAAATTTGTCGCATTTTAAAAAAAGAGGAATTAGAATTTCTATTTGCTTTCCAACAACTCCATAGTTTCCATTTGTGATTCTTGTTGTTGAAGAACCAGTCCGTATACTCGCAACCATGATTACATTTCCAACAGTAGTGTTTGGCACAGTGAAAGAATCCACAGAATATTTTTTGTATCCTAGGTCAATCTCAAATTCCACAGTGCATGAATCGCAATACTGTCTAGAATTTTGATGATTGGACATCAAAAAAAATATTCCTCCATCAAATTGTAGTGCACCTCTTTGATTGATTTCAACCAAAGTCTGCCATTTACCATTCATCGACGCCATCTGACCAGCCTTTATTCCCCCACCATAATCAAAGCCCGGTATGATGAAAATATCATCTAGGTTTGCTGTCATCGAATTAAGGTTCGGATAATCCATACTATCTTTGATTTTTCCAATATCACTTAGACTAAGCATGTCCGTACCCCCCCCCCCGATAAATTTTTGACATCTTTACTCCAAGTGCCCTCAATATACTCTCGCCCAGTGTAGGTGGTATCTGGCACTTCAAGATAGATGTTGCAATGGTCTTCCGGTGGCACTTCCTGCAAGATTGTTACACTCCTGCAAATGTTGTCCGATTTTGAAATAATCGCAATGAATTTGTTCATTATCCAACCTCCTTGAATATATCGTATTTTACAATATGCATTGGTGTTTGGGTGGTTTTCTTTGTC
>JBGZIN010000072.1:0-53466 GCA_041848345.1 Porphyromonas sp. | reverse complement strand
GCATACGAAGAGTTCTTTGAAGGTTACGCAACGCGCAGAAGGATAATGCAGTAGATAACTAACTAAATCGTAACCTATTACTATCAAGAGCAATTAACCTACGCTCATTTCCAATAAATTACACTCTTTTCGTAACTTCAGGAAGCAAAGGTACAATATTGAGGATGAAATGTATGCATTCAAATGAACAATTGTATGCTAGCATTTTCTAAAATGATAGGTTGATAATTCTTTTTGCAATGCATACAAAAAACTACTGCCAAATACTGTAAGATACATTGGGCTTTAGTACAATAGCTTCTTCCAATCTCTTTTCCCTCACCCAAGAAGGCTTATAAGTTTGGAATAAAAAGAGGCTTGTATTTTATTGGGAGAAGATATGGAAAAGGGAAACAAAGAAACATTCTCTCCCAAAATAGAGTACCTTTGTCGTAGGGTGTACCTAAGACAAGAAAATAAGTATTGTGTGCATATCTATGAATAGCGGAAAACTAATAACTCCTCTAAAGAATTTGATCAGCCGAAGGCTCGATTCTTCTGTGCTGCTTTTTATAGCCTCCTTGGCAGCGGTGCTCATTGCCAACTCTCCTTTCAGTACCGTCTATCAATCTTTCATCAACTATCCTATTTTTGTTCAAATCGGCAATTTTGAACTATTCTCGCACCATGGACAAACGATGACACTTTTGAGTTTCGTCAATGATGTGCTGATGGTACTTTTCTTTCTTCAAGTGGGCTTGGAGATAAAACAAGAAGGGTTGGTGGGCGAGTTATCATCTACTCGAAGAGCCATCTTCCCCGTTGTAGGGGCTTTGGGAGGCATGATCGTGCCCGTTCTTGTGTTCTTTTTATTTTGCCACACAGAACCTGCATCGCGAGGGATGGCCATCCCCATGGCAACGGATATAGCTTTTGCTCTTGCCGTGCTATCCTCTTTAGGCTCTCGGGTGCCCTCGGCTCTTAAAACTTTTTTGGCTACCTTGGCAGTGGCGGATGATATAGGGGGAATTATCGTTATAGCCCTATTTTACAGCACTCATCTGAATCTCATTATGCTCCTTTGGGCAATTGGCGTGTTGGTCGTGCTTTACTTTTTGGGACAAATGGGGATGCGCAAAGTATGGTTATACTATTTGGGAGCCTTTGTGGTATGGTACTTTTTCCTACAATCCGGTATTCACACAACCATTGCCGGGGTTTTGGTCGCATTCATCATCTCGGCACGCCCCAATATTCCGACACAAAATATGATACAAGTAATCAAAGGAATGCTCGGTTTATTTCCCGAAGAGGAGCAAAAAACAGCAGGAAAAGCCGTCTTGCTCCCTCACGAACAGGTGGCAGTTGTTTACTCCATGAACCAGACCATACGCAACTCTGTCAATCCCATACAGCGTATGGAAACGCAATTGGCTCCCATTGTCAATTTTTTGATCCTTCCTCTTTTTGCATTTGTCAATGCCGGAGTTGCTTTTGGTGATATATCGGCTCAACAGCTTTTGGGTATCCCTTTGGCTATTTCTGCGGGTCTTTTTATCGGAAAGCCTGTTGGGATATTTCTATTTTCGATCTTATTCATCAGACTAACCAAAAGCTCGATGCCCTCGGGAATGACGACAAAAAATCTTTTGGCTCTCTCTTGTTTAGGAGGAATTGGTTTTACAGTATCTCTGTTTATCGCTTCCCTATCTTATGGTGCCACAGACCATGCACTTCTTTTGAATGAGGCTAAGATAGGCATCTTTGTAGGCAGCATATTGTCCGGAGCAGTTGGATTTGTTTTGCTCAAACGCTTTCTCTCTTCCAATACTCCGCTTAGGATCTCTCGACAGGAATAAAGCTATTCAATAGTTCCGGGCATTTTAGAGAAACAACGGAGATAAGTATGGGAATTTATCCTCGCTCTCCGAGAAATCTTCACGATGCTGCAATGAAAAATCCCCATTCTATCTTGTATAGGATGGGGATTTGTTTTTGTTTGCCAATGCAAAAAGTGAATGTTACTTCGGATAGATGAGATTTTCTTCTGTGGCAATGTTGAGTACTTCTCGAAGATATTTTTCAGCTTCGTAGCGCGCCATTGGCAAGTTGTGCAGTAAACAGTTACCGCAATCTCTTGGCTCTGTACCGGGTATTACTCCGTTAAAATCTCGGATAAAGGAGAAAGTTTCCTGTATCAAAGGAAGAATGTCTTTTGACGTAAGATCTCCTTTTAGAAGGAGGTAGTTGCCCGTTAGGCAACCCATGGGACCCCAATAAACCACTTTGTCTTTCCACTCGGGTTGGTTACGTAGATAAGTGGCTGCCAAATGCTCTATTGTGTGCAGTTCCGGTACGCCCAGCACGGGTTCTCTATTGGGTTCTTTCATGCGGATATCGAAGGTTGTGATGGTTACATCACCCCAAGTATCTTGGCGAGATACATATATTCCTCTTTTTAGTCGGATATGATCTAATTCAAAACTGGGTATTTTTTCCATGATGGTAGGAAGATATTATTGTGTAATTTGGTTTAATAAGCGGATTATGGCATCGAATGTAGGGGTATGTAGTTCCTTTTGTTGCCAAAATTCGGAATACTGTCGATAGCTGTCTCCACGTCCCGGGGTATCGCTAATGGCACGCACTGTTACCAATGGCGTTTGATATATGTAGCAAGTTTGTGCTATGGCAGCCGATTCCATATCGATGGCAAGTGCCTCGGGAAAAGTGTGGCGGATAAATTGAAACTCTTTGGGATCTGTGAGAAAACGATCTCCACAAACTACCAATCCTGTGAGGTATTGCTCTTTGCTACTATTCATCATAGAACGCAACTCCTCGGAAGTAGGGTAATATAAGGGAAATCCTTGTACTTGTCCCCAGGGAATATCGCTTCCACAAGAAACATCGTGATAACAAATGCGGTCGGCTATAACGATGTCTCCTTGTTGGGTGCTCTCATGTATCCCGCCGCTAACGCCAATGTTTATAATACAGTCAGGGGCATAGGTGCGGATGAGCTCGGCTGTGGTTATGGCGGCTGCCACTTTGCCAATACCTGAGGTGGCTAAGATAACCTGCATTTCTCCACGAGCTCCTACAACGGCACTGAGACCCGGACGTTTGATCACCTGATAAGAGGGGATGAATGCTCGGATCGGACGCTCTTCTTTGGGCATTGCCATGACTATGCCGAGCGTTTTTATCGGTAGAAGTGGTGAATTTGCCATTGAGTAAATGAAGCACACTCTACGGAATGCTCTCTCAAGGAGCAATCGCATAGAGTGTGTGGTTCGTTGTTATTACTTAGATCGTATTAAAGCACATCATGCTTTAGCCAACTCTTCATCCAAGAAAATCAAGCTCTGTTCTTTAGAGAGTTTGATACGGTCGATAATGCTGCTTGCAGTATCTTCTTCCTCTACTTGCTCACGGATATATTTCCAGAAGAAATCTTGAGATGCCATATCTTTTTCTTGAGAAGCAATACCTACCATTTCTTCTATTTTAGAGGTAACTAAGCATTCGTGTTCGTATACTTTTGTGAACACATCTGCCACGGAACCAAATTCTGTGGGTACTTCTGCCAAGGGAAGAATGGTTACACAGCCACCGCGACGATTAACAAAGTCCATCATGTCATAGGCGTGATCCATTTCTTCTTTAGACTGTCTCATGAGCCATTTTGCCATACCTGCATATCCTTTGTGTTGGAGATACATAGACATAGAAAGATAGAGGTTGGAAGACCACATTTCCAAATTGATTTGTCGATCAATTGCTTGATTTACTACTTTTCCAATTTTCATAGTTTATTATATTCTAAATTCACCAGTTCACTATCAAAACAACCGTGTCGGCTAATTTGTTCTTGTCCCCAAGAATAGAACTTACTCTTTTATGTAGGAGTCGAAAGTGGGACTGGAGACAAAACGATACAATTCATTACTGTTTTTCTTGTCGTTTGCCAGGATCAAAAAGTACTCCACTCGAGGGAGAGTTTCCAACAATTTGATCGCTTTTTCCGAACCCAATGCCATGCAAGCTGTCGCTAAAGCGTCTGCCCAAGCGCAATTGTCGGCAATAATTGTGGCACTCAATACATCGGTTTGTACCGGGTATCCACTGACAGGGTCTATGGTATGTGCATAGATGCTGCCATCCCCACGCACTTTATAATTATGATAATTACCCGATGTGGCCAAACCGCCCTTTTGTTGCGATGAGGGGAGGGAAAGTACGGCTTCGAAATCATTGTAATGTTCCATACCGATGCTGTCTAAAATTGGTTTGCGTATTGCTACCGTCCACTCCTTCCCCTGAGGGTTAAGTCCGGCGAAAGCAATTTCCCCCCCAACCTCTACCAAATAGTTCTCCACTCCTTGTTGAGCAAGAGCGGAGGCTACCAAATCAGATGCAAATCCCTTGGCAATGGATGAAAAATCCATTTTAAGACGCTTATCTTCTTTGTAGATCTTATTGCCTTCGAGGCGCACTTTCTTGTAACCTACGAATTGGAGTATGCTGTCAATAGCTTTTGAGGGAACATCGCCTTGCGGATAGGGTGACGGCTCAAAGCCAAATCCCCATACATTGACCAAGGGACCCACGGTAACATCATAGGCTCCTTGTGTAAGCTCGGAGAGATGAATTGCCTGATTGAAGATATGCGCAAAGATGCTGTCTACCTCCATGGAGGTGTTGTTATTTACTGCATAGAGAATAGAAGAGGTGTCAAACGGGTTGGCAGAGCGGTTTAGTTCGAGAAATGCTTGCTCTATACTCTCACTTTGCTCGCTTTTTGCCGCATATTTTACATGATAAAGGGTGTGAAATATCTCCCCCGTTTCAGAAAAATAAGACTCATCGGAGCTCTTTTTTTCCGAAGAGCAACGGCATAGTAACAGTCCCAATAAAGAGGGCAAAAGAAACAGAATAACCCGGCGTATGCGTTTCATATTATCTAAATAACCTCTTTTATATTGTATTCGTTGCGACGACTATCTTGTCGGGAGAGCAATTCGCCAACAAATCCTGCACAAAAAAGTTGGGTGCCGATGATCATTGCCGTTAGTGCGATGTAGAAATAAACTCGATCCGTTACCAACGGAGCCGTTACTCCTTTGGAAAGGGCGATAAACTTTATTGCCAAAACTGCGATGAGGGCAATGAACCCGATGAGAAAAACAAGGCTTCCGATAAAGCCAAAGAAGTGCATGGGCTTGCGTCCAAATCGGGAAGAGAACCAAAGTGTCAGCAGATCCAAGTAGCCATTGAAGTAACGACTCCAACCAAATTTCGTGTGTCCATATTTGCGAGGAGCATGTTGTACCACTTTTTCTCCGATGCGTCCATAGCCCGCATTCTTTGCCAAGTAGGGGATGTATCGGTGCATATCGTTGTAGAGTTCAATGGATTTTACCACCTCGTGGCGATAGGCTTTGAGTCCGCAATTGAAGTCGTGCAGGTTTTTTATACCGGAAACTTTACGGGCAGTGGCGTTGAACAGTTTGGAGGGTAGGTTTTTGCTCCACTTGGGATCAAATCTTTTCTGTTTCCATCCGCTAACAAGATCATATCCCTCTTCGGTAATCATGCGGCACATCTCGGGCAACTCCTCGGGTTGGTCCTGTAAGTCGGCATCCAAGGTGCATACCAATCTTCCTTTGACTCGCTCAAAACCACATTGCAGGGCGGGCGATTTGCCATAATTACGGGCGAAGCGAAGTGCGTGCACCTCAGGATGCTTATCCTGAAGTGCACAGATTACTTGCCAAGAACGGTCTGTGCTTCCATCGTCTATGAAGATAATTTCATAGGAGTAGCCTTCGCCGATCATAACCGCACGAATGCGGTCGTGCAACTCGCCCAACGATTCCTCTTCGTTGTACAGAGGGATGACAATGGATATGTCTATCGACTGCTCGTTGTTATGCTCCATGAAAAAAACAAATGGAGGTTACAGATTAGGTTTGAAAGGAGGTACCGCATTCAATGCTCCCTTACCGGCAATCTCCTTAATCCCTCCCAAGGCAGAGAGAATGCCCGTAGCTTCGTAGGGAAGGAAGATAACTTTGTCGTTTTTGTAAGCTCCCATTTGTGTCATTACCTCAAGGTAACGCATGGCTATAAGGTATTGTGTGGGTTCTGCGCCTGTACCCGAGACAGCCTCTGCAATTTTGCGAATCGCTTCTGCTTCCCCTTCCGCACGCAAGATTTTAGCCTTTGATTCAGCCTCAGCGGCGAGTATTTCAGCACGCTTTTTACCTTCTGCGTGGTTGATTGATTGTTGCATTATACCTTCAGACTCACGGATAACAGCCTCTTTTTGTCCCTCTGCCGTGAGGATTTGGGCACGCTTGTCGCGCTCGGCACGCATCTGTTTCTCCATGGCATCACGGATGTCTCTGGGAGGATTGATGTCTTGTAGCTCGACACGATTAACCTTCACGCCCCATTTGTTCGTTGCTTCGTCAAGAATATCGCGCAGTTTGCTATTGATGGTATCACGGCTGGTGAGCGTCTCATCCAAGTCCATTTCTCCGATCACGTTGCGCAGACTGGTTTGCGTGAGCATCTCGATGGCTACGGGCAAGTTGGAGATTTCATACATGGCACGCATGGGGTCTACTATTTGGAAGTAGAGGATGGCGTTGATTTCAGTTACCACATTGTCTCGAGTAATAACGCTTTGACGGGCAAAGTCATACACGGTCTCTCTGAGGTCTATGTGCGTGATGGCACTGAAACGTACAAGAGGAGTACCTTTGGGACTTTGAGAGGTGTAGCGCCATACCATGGCACGTGGACGGTCGATAAAAGGTATGATCACGTTCACACCCGAGTTGAGGATCTTATGAAAGCGTCCGAGACGCTCTATAATCATGGTTTCGGATTGCTGTACGATGGTCAATCCTTTGGATACGAAGAAGAGTACCAACAGCACGATGATACCCACTACAATAATTGTCGGAGTCATAGTTTTATTGTGTTTAATTAGTTACTACTTGGATTATATTACTCTTTTAGAGCGCGCACCACCAATACGATGCTGTTATGCCCGATGATTTCTACCCGAGAACCTGCCTCAATGTAGTCGTTTGTTTCCGCTGCCACCGCCAACCATTCGTCGCCATCCACAGCCACTCGCCCCTCTTTTTTGTCTCCGTCGATGGTACGTGTAACTTTGCCTACTCGTCCTTTCAGCGCCTCAATGCCCGTGGGGTGTAGTTTGTTTTTCTTATTCTTGTTTACGAGAGGGCGCAACAAAAACAGCGCAAGCAGCGAGCCGGCTGCAAAGAAAAGCGATTGGACCAACAGCCCTCCACCAAGGAATGCCGGAATGCAGGCGAACAGACATCCGATGCCGAAACATGCAAGCAGAAACCCCGGCGTTAAAAGCTCTATGAGAAAGAATGCCGCTGCTGCGATAAACCAAATAAGAGTTGCATTCATAGGTTTTTTGACTTAATGATATTGAACTTCCTCCCACAAATTTACGCTAAAAATACTATTTATCCAAGCCCTGTGAAAAGTTGGGACTATGGGAAAATATCTTCTCTTGTGTACTCGCTTTCGAGGTTTGATTTTTCGATGAAAACTGTTTTTTCGAAGAGCATTTCCCTCCTGCAAAGTGATCGTTTTTTAGTTTGATAATGAGAATGTTATGATCTGTATGGAGAGTTCATTCTTTGCGGAATCCAATAATCGATTTTTTGTATGCATTCAAATTGAAAATTGTATGCATACAAATTGGAAAATGAATGCATAGAAACAGACAAGTGTATGCATTCAAATAGAGATGAGGTTTGCGAGCAAAAATAGATGTCTTACGCATCGAACTGCTGCTCTGTTCCGATGGGGTGCTGTAATTGTCCTCGACAAGAGGCTTGAAAAGTTCCGAAAAGGGATTGTCGATTTGAGGAGAACCCCATTTTGTAATGGGGTATAACTCCCGAAAAATAAGAGGCTCTTGGATTTCATGAATCCAAGAGCCTCCCAAAAAGAAAGGTAATTAAGGAAAAGAGATTTCCTTATTTAATGGTTACTGACGTGGCTTCGTACACTTCCATTGTTTGGGCATCATATACGAAGGCAACCACATGGCAGTTTTTAATGTCTGTAATGTTTTCCAAAGAACGTTGAGAGGTAACCTCTTGGTTCAAAGTAATTGCTTCGCCCCAAATACCATTCAGGCTACCGCGCAATACGTGATTGTGTACATAATTGTACTTATCTTCCGCTCCATCTTGAGGAATGCCCGTGATACCGTCTTCCGTAACCCATACTTGCAGCATCAAGTTTTTGGGGAGATTCTCCTGAGCATAGGCTTCCACTTTAACGGTGGAGGTAATGGCATCTATTCCGTCACTTGTGGCAGAAGCATGGATCGAAAAGAGGCGAGGTTTGCTTGCCAACAAGCCTTTTATCAAACCCGACCATGTCGCAAACTCATTGATGGGCATTGTCGTTTTGCCGGAAAAAACATTTCTACTGATGATCCCGGTGGGAAGTCCCACACCATTGGCAAAACGTTGGTAATAGGCAGCCGCTTCTTCGGTAAACAAAGTAGACCCTTGTGGGGTGAAAGCTGTGGTGCCATGCAATCCTACTGCCACAACATTCTTACCAAAAATTTCTTGAATATCGTGTATTGCTTTTGCCGCCTTGGGGCAATTGACACACTTTTCACCCGTAAAATCCTCCAAAAGTACCGTGCGCGTACCTTCGTTCGCAGTGCTTTTTTCTAAAGGGAGCAAGCGATTGTTCGGGTCTATTTTGCTACAAGAAGTAACAAAAGAAAGCAATCCGACAGAGAGGATGGATAAAATAAAAGCTCTTTTTGTCATACTCATCTTTCAATTAAAGAGTTAGAAATTACCTGTATAAGAGATATAAATCCCTTTGGTTTGAGGCATCCAGCGACACACACCACCCGAACAGTTCATCCCGGCACGCGTACGCCCGTAAGAGAGCATCACTCTGTGTGCTCCGTGTGTGTATGTAGCTCCCAACATATAGTAGTGTTGTTTGGTGGTGCCCATATTGTATTGATCCGAAACCGAAAGCATCCAGTTGGGGAGGAACGAGAGTTCTGCCAAACCGTAAATCCAATTTCCTTCGGCATGCTTTGTGGCAAGGAACTGAAGCTCCGTGCGCAAAGAAGCCTTACGGCTCAACTTATAAGTACCATCATAAATGAAGATGTTGGAGTAGATGTAGGGATTTACTTGGAGGGGGTTCTCCACGTGTCCCTCTACCACTTCCTGATTGTAGATTTGATGTAAATAGGTGAAGGTAAAATTGTAGTTGGCAGAAACTTTCTTGGAAATCTCTACGTTGATGTCTGAATAATACAATTCACCCATGCCGAAGAAGGGAGCGCTGTATCCGTCGGTTCCATACATAGAGCTGCTCACTTTGGGGTCTACCCCCTCGAGGTAGTTCTGTTTAAGTCCGCGCACATGCGATACATTGAGGCGGATCCCCGTTCCATATTTCCCCCCGAGAGCTGTCTTGCGTCCGAATTTATAGCGAAACTCTCCTTGGAAAGCCCACTCTCCTGCAGGTTGTGTGGCATAGGGATAAAGGGCGGCAAGGGCATAAGTATGTTGTGCCGTGAAAGGAGGCAAATGATTGATATGCAGGTGTATTCCCGATTGACTTCTACGACTCAAAAAGTTGAAGTTTTCGCTGCGTTTGGCTTGCAGCAAGAAGCTCATGCCCGATTTGGAGTAAGACGCCGAGAGCATTGCCACAGAACCGGGATGATAGATGTATTGGTTTATGGCTGTGGGGTCATTGATTTTGTAGGAATACTCCCCATTCAAAACGAAGTTACCGACACCAAAGCGTAAACGCCCACCGTATGCAGCCACATATTGAGGTAAATTCAAACGAAAGTTTTCTCCGTTTCGAGATACCAAAACATCGGCATCAGCCTCTTTTTTACTAACGAATGAGCCACCGATCTGCAGACTCATATTGCGTGCGCTGAGCCCTGAAAACCACTCTTCCATGCTTAAATTCAAGTCCGTTCCCGAAACAAAGCCTCTGTCGGGATTGAAAATCTTGAATGTCCGATCGAATGTATAGCGTTGCTGTCCCGTCAAGGCTTTAAGGGTGATCCCTTTGTAGGGCGATAGTGTGAGGCGAGCACCCCGCACGGCATTGTCTATACCCAAGTTGCGGTCTTCGTAGGCACGGAAGAGCGTTCCGCTGCCAAATTGGTCATAAAAGTCTCCTAAAGTGACTTCTGCCATCTTGCCATAGTAGGCAGTGAGGTACATATGGGGTATTCCTCGCCCGACTTCCTCCACGCTTTTTCCGGGTAGAGGTGCGGAGAGTTCCTCAAAACGAGTGCCGAACTCCAAATAGTTGTTGCGCAGTGTTGCCGATATGAAACTATTTCCTCGCCATGTATTGTAAGTGTCATCCTCGGTTCTTGAAAAGAGCATATCGCTCTGTACACTGAAACTTGCCTTCAAAGGTTGCCACTTTTCAGGGCGGGGAAAGAAAGATACCGCTTCTTTTTTCTCCAAAGGAAGCTGTTGTAATTCTGCCGAAGGGATTGAATCGTTCGCCCAAACCGGTGAAAAGAAAAGGGGGGCAGCAATCGCTGCCATCCCCCACTTAAGGATTTGTTGTTTCATTTCCGAAATTTATTTCTTTAGATGTTCACGTACTACCTCTATGAGATGCTCTTCAGAACCATCACTGTAACCGCTGTGCGTATAGACAATGTTTCCCTTGCCATCTACCACGAATACCGCCGGGATGAGGTTTACTTTCATGGCACGCTTGAAGTCGGAGTTGCTGTCCAAAAGTACTTCATACTCCCAACCGTTGCCGTCGATGAGCGGTTTTACTTTTTGAGTGTTTTGCCCCTCGTCAATAGAAACTGCGATCAACTTAACGCCCGTTTCTTCTTGCCAATCTGCATACACTTCATTGATGGCTTTCAATTCACGCAAACAAGGTTTGCACCAAGTGGCAAAGAAACTGATAATAAAAGGCTTGCCATCGTTGTTGAGTGTTGCCGTGTTTATTTCCTTACCATCCAATGTTTTGATATTTACACTTGGAAGAGCATTTTGTGCTTGCGCTGCAAGCGCTACGAATAAGATCGTAAGCAGAAGAGTTAGCTTTTTCATAACGTTACTAATTTAATGTGTCTATCTCCTTTGTAGTTTTCAATACTATCGCAAATATAGAACATTTGATGGGATTAGACGATAAGGGGTTTAATTTGGAAACCTATGGGAGAGCCCTTGAGAAGTCTTCTTGTAAGGTCTCTTTTGACAATAAAGATGGTTTTGATGGAGGAAGCAATGAAATGAATTATTCCCTTTCGGATGGAGATTTGACACTCCCTATGTCTTCTATGCGACAGCATTGTAGTATATTTGTGGGCAGTGAATATTTCAAATTGCAAATCAGTATGAAAATAACCTCGCTTTTGGCAGTTGTCGCAGTAGCTGCCCTCGCTTTGTGGAGCAGCCCTCGAGCAGAAGCCTGTTCAGATCTCATCGTAGGGAAAGGTGCTTCTAAAGATGGTTCCATTATGATCTCCTATGCGGCAGATTCGCATACTTTGTATGGGGAGCTTTATCATTGGCCCGCTCAGAGTTGGCCCAAGGGAACCATGAGACAAATCATAGAGTGGGATACGCATAAACCCTTGGGATTTATTCCGGAAGTAGCCTATACCTACAACGTGATTGGCAACATGAATGAGCATCAGTTGGCGATTACAGAGTCCACATGGGGAGGACGTCCCGAGCTTGCCGAACCCAATGGAATCATGGACTATGGCAGCCTTATACAAGTAACTTTACAGCGCGCCAAAACGGCTCGAGAAGCTATCAAGGTTATGACCAATCTGGTGAAAGAGTATGGCTATCACAGCTCGGGAGAGAGTTTTACCATAGCTGATAAGAACGAAGTATGGGTACTCGAACTCATAGGGAAAGGAGCAAAAGAAAAGGGTGCCGTGTGGGTGGCTATGCGTATTCCCGACAATGCTATTTCGGCACATGCCAATCAAGCGCGTATTCAACAGATCAAATTTAAGGATCCGGAGAATTGCCTTTACTCTCCCGATGTCATTTCGTTTGCGCGCAAAAAAGGATACTTCAAAGGCAAAGACAAAGATTTCAGCTTCCAAAAAGCTTACAATCCATGGACAAGCGACAATTTGCGCGGTTGCGAAGCTCGTGTTTGGGCATTCTTCAATCGTTTTGCCGAAGGCATGGATAAACATCTTGCTTTGGCGATGGGCGACGTTACCCAAGAGCCTATGCCCCTTTACGTAATCCCCAAGCAGAAACTATCCGTTGCCGATGTGCGTGACATGATGAGAGATCACTATGAGGGAACCCCCATGACCATGTGTGAGGATATAGGAGCGGGTCCCTACAAGGTGCCTTATCGTTGGCGTCCCATGTCGTGGAAACACGAGGGAAAAAGCTATTTCAACGAGCGAGCCATAGCAACACAGCAAACCGGTTTTGTGCTTGTGGCACAAACACGCAGCCATCTTCCTGATGAGGTGGGAGGTATTCTTTGGTTTGGAGTGGATGATGCCAATACGGCTGTTTTTACACCTATGTATGCTTCCATGAAGCAAACTCCCGAATGCTACCGAGTGGGTAACGGAGATATGATGAACTTTTCATGGACCAGTGCCTTTTGGGTACATAACTGGGTGGCAAATATGGCTTATGCCCGTTACAGTCATATGATTGAGGATATTCGTCCTATTCAAAGAGAGTTGGAGCACGGCTTCGATGCCCAAATAGCAGAGGTGGATAGAAAGGCACTTGCCCTGCTTCAAAACTCTCGACAAGAGGCTATTGACTATCTAACAGAGTATTGTGCTCAAACGGCAAACGGAGCCACGGCCCGCTGGAAAAAGCTCGGCGAATACCTCCTTGTCAAGTATATGGATGGAAATCGTAAGAAGGAGGGAAACGGAAAATTCAAAGAGAATGGTCACGGATTGAGCGAAATGCCGGACTTCCCCGGCTATGATGCCGAGTATTATAAACAAATAGTAGAGCAAACAGGTGAGCATTTTCTCTCTCGTGGAGGGCATTGATCTCGTCATAAATTCATGATGCAAAGAGGGTAGAAGTCTTAGCAACAATGCATTCAAGACTCTATCCTCTTGCTCTTCCTCCTAACCTGTATTTTTATAAAAACTTTGTATGAAAGGAATTGTGTTGGCAGGAGGGTCGGGAACTCGTTTATATCCCATCACAAAAGGGGTTAGTAAACAGCTCTTACCCATTTTTGACAAACCTATGGTTTATTATCCGATCAGCGTATTGATGCTGGCAGGCATACGGGATATTCTTCTGATTACCACTCCGGAAGATATGCCCTCTTTCCGTAGGTTGTTGGGAGATGGAAGCAATTTTGGGATTAGCCTTAGCTATGCAGAACAGCCCTCTCCCGATGGTCTGGCACAGGCGTTCCTTATCGGTGAGCAGTTTATCGGTAAAGATGCCGTTGCTCTCATTCTTGGGGACAATATTTTCTATGGTGCCGGTTTTACCCCTTTACTCAAGGATGCAGTACAAAGAGTTGAAAAAGAAAACAAAGGGACAATCTTCGGGTATAGAGTAAGCGACCCGCAACGCTATGGAGTTGCTACCTTTGATGCTCATCGACGTTTGCTCTCAATAGAAGAAAAACCGGAAAACCCAAAGAGTAATTACGCTGTTACGGGGCTCTATTTTTATCCTAACGAAGTGGTAGATATAGCCCATTCGGTGCGCCCTTCTGCCCGAGGAGAGTTGGAAATAACCTCAGTCAATCAAACCTTTTTGGAGAAAAAAATGCTTCATCTGGAGCTTTTGGGACAAGGTTTTACATGGCTGGATACAGGCACGCATGACTCTTTGAGTGAAGCCTCTACATTTATAGAAGTGATTGAGAAACGACAAGGGTTGAAAATTGCCTGCTTGGAGGAGATTGCTTTTCGCAATCAGTGGTTGTCCGATCGGCAAATAGCCGAAATAGCTCAGCCGATGATCAAAAACGGGTATGGGCAATACCTTCTCTCACTCATCAAAACAGCCTCTCAATACTCCCACTGATTTATGGCTATTCTAATTACAGGTGGAGCCGGATTTATAGGCTCCCATGTGGTGCGCCACTTCGTACGGAATTATTCCAAAGAACGGATCATCAATCTTGATAATCTGACCTATGCTGCCAATATGATGAATTTGGAGGATCTAAAAGATTGCTCTAACTATCGTTTCGTCGCCGGGGATATTACCGATGCGTCGCTTGTGCAAAGACTATTTAATCGGGAAAACATAGAGGGAGTTATTCATTTGGCAGCTGAGAGTCACGTCGATCGTTCGATAGAAACTCCCTTGCTTTTTGCTCAAACAAATGTGATGGGGACACTTACTCTGCTCGATACAGCTCAGCGTTTTTGGCGTCAGACAGGGATAAAAGGACGTTTCTACCATATTTCTACAGACGAAGTTTATGGAACACTTCCTTTGTCGGGAGGATTTTTTACTGAAAAAACAGCCTATGCGCCTCATAGTCCCTACTCTGCATCAAAGGCTTCCAGTGACCATTTTGTACGAGCTTATCATGACACCTATGGGATGGATACGATTATTAGTAACTGTTCCAACAATTATGGTCCATATCAATTTCCTGAGAAATTGATACCTCTTTTTATCCACAATATCTGCCAAAAGAAACCTTTGCCCGTCTATGGAACCGGCGAGAATGTCAGAGATTGGCTTTATGTTGAAGATCATGTACAAGCCATAGATCTCATATATAGCAAAGGGAAGGCGGGGGAGACCTACAATATCGGTGGAAATAATGAAAGGCGAAATATAGACTTGGTACACTCTCTGATCCAAATAACCGATGAGCTATTGGGACGTTCTCTCGGAGAGTCCTTGGATTTAATCACCTACGTAGAAGACAGAGCGGGGCATGATTTGCGCTATGCAATAGATGCTTCCAAGATCAAAACGGAGCTCGGTTGGGAAGCGAAAACCTCTTTTGAAGAAGGGTTGAGGAATACCGTTGCGTGGTATTTACAGCATTCAGCTTGGCTCGAATCCATTAGCATGGGGAGTTATAGGGCATATAATGAGCAATTTAGACGAGAAGACTAACTCTTGCTAATAAACATATATCCGATTTTAGTTTTTAGATGAAAGACTTTATTCTCACCACCACACATGGAGAAAAAGCTGTTCTTGTGGGTATTATAACCCCAAAAGTAACAGAGCAACAAGCGAAAGATTACCTTGACGAGTTGGCTTTCTTGTCAGAGACGGCAGGTATAGAACCGGTCAAAAATTTCGTACAACGGTTAGACATGGCGCATTCGAGCACTTTTGTGGGCAAAGGAAAGTTGGCAGAGATTGCTCAATACATCGAAGAGGAGGGTATCGATATGGCTATTTTCGATGACGAACTATCGCCCAAACAATTGCGTAATATAGAGGCAGCTCTCAAAGTGCGTATCTTGGATCGCACCAGCTTAATCCTTGATATTTTTGCCACGCGAGCCCAAACAGCTCATGCCAAAACACAAGTGGAGTTGGCGCAATACAGATATATGTTGCCTCGATTGACCCGCTTATGGACTCACTTGGAGCGACAACGCGGAGGTGTGGGTATGCGCGGTCCCGGAGAGACACAGCTGGAAACAGATAAGCGAATTATTTTGGACCGCATCAGTAAGTTGAAGGAAGAACTCAAAGAAATCGATAAACAGAAGAGTGTACAGCGCAAAAATCGAGGAAAGATGGTACGTGTTGCTTTGGTGGGTTACACTAACGTGGGAAAGTCTACTCTCATGAATGTCCTTTCCAAAAGTGATGTCTTTGCCGAGAATAAGCTCTTTGCCACTTTGGATACCACTGTGCGTAAAGTCATCTTGCATAATTTGCCTTTTCTGATGAGTGACACCGTAGGCTTCATTCGCAAATTGCCTACGGAGTTGATCGAAAGTTTTAAGAGTACCTTGGATGAAGTGCGTGAGGCAGACCTGCTGATACATGTCGTGGATATCAGTCATCCCGATTTTGAGTCGCAAATCAGCGTTGTGGAAGCCACTCTTCGAGAGTTGTTGGACAAAGAGGAAAAGCCTCAAATTCTCCTCTTCAACAAAACAGATGCTTTCACATATACGCCGAAAGAGGAAGATGACTTAACTCCTCGCAGCAGGGAAAATTATAGCAGAGAGGAATTGGAAAGAAGTTGGATGGCAAAGATGGGAAAGGATTGTCTATTTGTATCCGCTTATACCGGAGATGGAATAGATGCACTAAGGTCAATGCTTTATGAGCGTGTAAAAGAGATTCATATCCGTCGTTATCCTTACAATGATTTTCTCTTTCAAGACTACTCCGGGTGGGAAGAATAGGGTATAGCATACCTGAATTAAGGATAAAACAAGTGTGCTTTAGAGATTGAAAAATTTCCCTATTTCTCTATCGGATAGATATTTTTTCAAGAACAATTGCTACAAATTGTTCGGGTCGTTGTATATTTGCGGGGAGAATGAAGAGGGAGATGGGGTGGAAAAGTTCTTCTTTTCTCTCTTGCTTTGATAAACTCTTGAGAATAATATAAACAGTAGATAATCATAAAGATGAAGGTTGTAGTAAAAATACTGGTCGGCTTAGCCGTTATAGTACTTGCTTATTTGTGTGTGATGAGTATTTTCACCCCGGAGCAATTCAACAAAGAACAGAGTAGACGTGAGGCTCTGATCCAAAAGCGACTAAAAGACATTGCTACCTACGAGTTGGCTTATCGTGAGGTGTATGGCAAGTTTGCATCGGCAGAAGAATTGGTACAGTTCCTTACAGATGGGAAGATATTTGTTATCAAGGCTGAAGGAGACTATACAGATGAGATGTTTGAAAAAGGGATCTCGGAAGCCGAAGCTGCCAGACAAGGGCTTATCAAGCGTGACACACTTTACGTAAGTGCCAAAGATTCGCTTTTGAAGAATGGCGAAAACCCGGCAGAATTGATTTTAGTTCCCGAGTTTCCTCAACATACAATAGAAATCCAAGCCTCTGTGATACCTCAAGAGGTGGGTAATGACACTATTGACATGGCTGTGTTCCAAGCAGGAGTACCCATGGAGGTATATTTGCAAGGGTTGGATCGTCAAATTCTTGACAATAAAATTCGTGATGCAAAGAAGCGTAACAATGGGAAGGGTTACCCCGGACTTGTTATAGGTTCTTTGGAAGAATTCAAGAGCACAGGTAACTGGGAATAAATGGCTGAGCTTAGCAATTACAAGCAAGCTCCGCTTCTCTCAGAGAGAGAGGCAGAAAAATATGCAATGTCCATCTGTATTTATGCAGATGGACTTGCTTTTTTCATAGCAGCTTCCGATAGTAGTAGCGTAATCTTTTCCGATCGACTCTTTTTCCAAAAGGAGAGTACTCTTCTCTTTGATGAACAATTGAGTGAGCTGATATACAGTCATCCATTCCTTACTTTTCCATACAAAAATGTTTCTGTAACCTATTTGGAGGAGCATTTTATTCTCATTCCCCCGGGTATTGTTGTAGAGGGAGTTGAGGAATCTTGGGTATCATCGACTTTGACTCCCAGAGGAGATGGAGTGGGCTACGTGGCAACTTATCCTATTAGTGAGTATGGGGTGCAGCTCTTATCTTGCTGGATGCAAAAAGCCTATTCTTTTTTGAAGAGAACTTATCCCTATTCTCCGATAAATCCTTTCATAGTGAGGGCTATACAGGAGGCTATTGATAAATCGCGCAAGAGTGTCCAACTCTATTTTTCTCTCCTTTTAGGGAGTAATAGTGTCGATCTTATTGCCACCTACAAGGGGAACATCCTTTTGGCGAATAAGTTTCAGCTAATTTCCTCTTTGGATTGTCAGGCTGTGGCAGACGAAATACTCTTTTATGTGGGTTCCTCAATCAATGCGCTTACAGCCTCTCATTCGGTAGAGGTAAAAGCGGTGGAGCTCTTCTATCGAGAGGAGTGTCCTTCCGAAAAGATGCAAAAAGTGGGAGACGCTTTACAGAAGAATATCACTTCCATTGGGCTTGATATTTCTCGAGGAATAGCTCCAATGGAGTAAATCAGTCTTTGGTATGCGCATTATAAGTGGAAAGTATGGTCGTAGGCGTTTCTCTGTTCCGCAAGGGCTTAAGCTGCGTCCTACCACAGATTTGGCGAAAGAGGCACTTTTTGCTTCGCTAACAGCCTCAATTGATTTTGAGGAAAAGGAAGTGCTGGATCTCTTTACGGGGACAGGAAGCATTGGTCTGGAGTTTCTTTCACGTGGTGTTCAAGCAGTATCAATGGTTGATAAACACCCCAAACATATAGCTTTCGTACGCCAAGTTATCACTGCTCTTGGAGCTGAAAAAGAGACTAAAACATATATTAAAGATGTCCGTTCTTTTCTTCATCAGCTGAAAGAGGAAGGGCGAGTTTTTGACATAATCTTTGCAGATCCTCCCTATGATTTGCCATGGTTGGCAGAGCTTCCGCAGATTATTTTCTCTTCCCCTTCGTTGATCCGCCCCGATGGATTGTTCATCTTGGAACATCCATCGACCTATGATTTCTCATCCATGGATTTTTTTGTACGCCATAGAAGTTACAGTGCTGTGAACTTTTCCTATTTCTCCAAACTATCAGATGGGTAAAACGTGGAGTTGGAAAAAACAAGGAATAGAACAGGATTAGAGAAGGGGAGAAAATAAACGAAAAAAACTCTCCTTCAATTTTTTTTGTCGAGACCTTTTTTTCCAAGAGGCGAGCAGCACCTCTTCGCTGTTGGCAAGGTCTTCTTTAAATGATTGGTTCACTATCCCTGTAAATTCTTTTCCGTAAAAGAGGGCTGTGCTTTCGAAATTATGCTCAAAACTTCTAAAGTCCATATTGGCAGAGCCAATTAAAGAAAGCTCGCCGTCTATGGTAAGTATTTTGGAGTGCAAGAAGCCTTTTTGGTAGAAATGAACTTTTACCCCGGCGGAAAGAAGGTCTTCGATGTAGGAAAATGAGGCGTATTGAGTGGGTAACGAGTCCCCTTTTCCCGGTAAAATCAACTGCACGTCTATGCCGCCCAATGCTGCAACAGTGATTGCATTACTCAACTCCGGAGTGGGTAAGAAGTAAGGTGTCTCTATATAGACACTGTGTGAAGCACGCAAAATCATGCTAACCACGGTCTGTTCGATCGAACGCCAAGCACCAAAAGGTGTGCCCAAAACCAGCTGCATAGGGGTTGCATGGGGGGAGGCTGTTACCATATCGGAGTGAAAATAGTCATGGAAATAGACTACTCTGCGGGTGACCAAGTACCAATCAATGAGAAAAGCACTCTGTAATTCGGATACAGCCGTTCCGAAAATGCGCACGTGAGTATCTCGCCAAGGTCCCAATCGATTGCCTTTGTAGTAGCGATTGGCGATATTCATCCCCCCGATATAGCCAATTTTTCCGTCTATAATTGCCAATTTTCGATGGTTGCGGTAGTTCACTTTTGACGAAAAAAAGGGAAAAACCACTTTCATAAAAGGGTGGATTTGTACACCGTTAGTCCTCAGACGATTGATAAATTTTTTCTTCGTTTTCCACGAACCCACATCATCATATAGGATGCGTACTTTGACTCCTTCCTGTGCTTTTTTTATGAGGAGGGATGCAAATCGCTCGCCTAATTCATCGCTGTCGAAAGCGTAATACTCCAAGTGAACATGGTGTTGAGCTTGTGCTATATCTTCCCAAAGGCTGTCGAATTTATCTCTTCCCCAAACGAATAAATCAATCTTTTCGGCAGGCAGTAGAGGAGCGCTTGATACGCGTTTGACGAGGTGTGTCAAGGGATGAAAAGTGGGTGGGATTTGAGCCAAAAGTTCACGGTTGGCAATTTTCCCAAAAGAGTAGGGTAGGCTGCTCAAGCGACGAAACACCTTTCTGTGGATCATGTGCACATGCCGAAGGTCTTGCCCTAAAAAGAAGTAGAACACGATGCCGACGATGGGCACCGCCAGCACAACCACGACCCAAGATATTGCCTTAATCGGGTTACGATTTTCAGCAATTACCACTATTGCAATGGTCAAAACAAGAATACCATAAAGTATGCTTAGTAGGGTGGAAAGCATATTTTTCTCGTCTATTGGGTATCGGTTGGTGCGTAATATCTACAAATTATCTCCTTCGAGAGTCTTCAAAACCTTTATGTGTAAACCACACAATGCAAATGTAATTAAAATCGGGCAGATATTGTCTAAACAACATATCTCCAATTTGGATGCATACAATTTGGATTTTGAATGCATACAAATTGAAGATTGAATGCATACAAATCGGAGTTTATATGCATACAAATTTTTCTACCTTTCAGACACTCTTTTTTCTCGAAACAGAGCGTTCATTTTGACCGAAGCAAAAAATTTTCTCGTGAGATGTGTTATCTTTGTTCTGCAGATGCATAAACACACTTTTTCACTATGAATCGCTTCATCGTTGTAGGCATCCTATTTGTTATTTTGGGGGTATTGTGCTATTTCTTCCCAATACTTATTGCAGGCTATAATACACTGTCAAAAGAGGAAAAGAAAAAGGTAGATCTTCCTCGATTGAAGAAAACTATGCTTGTAGGGCTCTCCCTCATTGGAGTGCTCGGGTTGGGATTTTCTTTTCTCCCCAATACTCTTTTGGTGAATGTTTTATGGTTTGCACTTACTTTCGCCTTGCTTGTTGGAACAATGATTTTTGCCAACAAACGAAGATAATAATCGACTCATTTTTCAGGGTGATACAAGAATGAGCCGTTGTAAAAATCAGAACTTTTGCTTCTTTTTTAGCTCCATATAGTATTTTCGTTGCTCTTCGGGAAACTTTTCTATCGCATAGCGTAGCGTGGTGCGTGGCATGGTGGCAGCATGTTGATCCAAAAAGGAGAGTAATGCTTGTAAGTTTTTCTTGCCCACTTCTCTAAGCATCCATCCCGTAGCCTTATGCATTAAGTCGTGAGGGTGATGAAGTAGTAGTTCCGCAAGTTGCAGGGTTGTTTTGGTGTGTCCTTTGCGAATGAATGCCATGGTTGAGACGATGGCAATTCGTTGCTCCCACATATTACTGCTTTGGGCTAATCGGAAAAGGTCGTCATCATTGTCGTGATGGAGGAGATAGGCTCCAACTATTTTGTAACAAGAAACATCTACCAAGTCCCAATTGTTTATCCGATCGGTTTGCGATAGATAGTAGCGATATATTGCTTCTCGCTGCTCCTCCGCTTTGCTCTTTTTGAATTGCTCTGCAAGGATCAGAAGAGCACAATGGCGCACTTCATGCCATGGGCTTTGCAGTAGCTCCCCGATAACATCAAGAGGAATAGATAAGTTTTTCTTTACCTCCTCACGAATGGCAGGAACGGTAAGCCCCAAAAACTGATCCCCCTCGCCATACCCGCCTTTTCCCGTTTTGAAAAAGCGCATGAGTATTTCCCTCTGTTTCGGGTCCGATTTCTGCGCTAAACCGGCGTAAATCTCTTGAGCTATTGTCGTTTTCATTGCGTTGTGATGAGGGAAAGAACGTTTCTGTTGAGGTAAAAAGTCTCTGTCTTGTCCACCCAAACAGCGTTATTCGGGGCTGTGAATTGACGAGCCTTTCCTCTCTTGAATTCCTGTTCCGTGCCGACCTCCATCTTGGGTGTGAAAGGATAGATGCGTAGCTTTTTCTTTTGAGGGAGCTCGACTTCCAAGTAGAGAGGAATATCATCCTTCTCTTGATCGCTGACCTTAACAGGATAGGAGGCGAAAACTTCCTGATGAGGAGCATAAGCCTCGTCTGTGAGTTGAGGTAAACGTCCTTCCAATCCCCATAAACGACATAGGTATTCGTTAATTTCGGTGTTGAGTACCATGCCTGTGGGTCGATCCCCTTGAGGGTGATAGGAAGCCAATAACACCTCTTCTCCAGTGTGTCCGTGTGATGTAAAGCCAAAAGGTAGATACTTTTTATAAATGGCACATACAACGGACGAAAGATTTTCGCTGTACAATCCTCTTTCGGAAGAAGTGCCCTCCCGTTGATCAGTGGGAATGGGGCTATTGATATAGGACTCGCAGTGATGAAGTGCCTTTATGTCTTCTTCATCCAGGGAAATTTGAGCATATTCTTGGAATATTTCTTTTGCTTTGTCTCCTTTTGCTTGATTGAGTAACACGGCGATACCTTCCGCAGTTCTTTTTATGGATGTGAGGTGTCCGAATAGTTCTTGAGCAGGTGTTTTGTCGTATTTTTTCAGTCGTTGAAGCCCTATGCTCATACCACCATTCCCATGGTCAGAGAGGATGATTAGTGCGGTATTGCCATGTTGTTGTGCAAAGTCTAAAGCGACCTTGACTGCACGGTCAAAAGCGAGCATTTCCGTAGCCAATCCTACAGGGTCATTGGCATGTGCTGCCCAGTCCACCTTGCTCCCTTCGACCATTAAAAAGAAGCCGTTATCGTTGTTTTTATTGAGGATAGAGAGTGCTTTTTGTGTCATTTCAGCCAAGGACGGTACTTGGCTTGGGTTGCGATCAATGTCGTAGGGTAGCGCATAATCATCGAAAAGAGCCCAAAGTTTTTCGCCCTCAAAGGCTTGCATGGCTTGAGGGTTTTTCTCAATATAGGTGATGTTTTGCTCCCGAAGAGCTTTTTTTAGTTCCGGAGTGATGAGAGCGGTTCCTCCTCCCATCATTACATCTACGGGGAGGTGTACCATCTGTGGAGCGATCCACTCCCGTTTGCTTCTTCGATAGGAGTGTGCAGAGCAATCGGCAGGGGTAGCATGGGTGAAATCGCATGTTACCACCAATCCGCTTCTTTTGTTCAAGAGCCATTTGCCCGCTTCCAAAATGGTCGCCAAAGGGCGAAAGGCTCGCTGAGGATCCACCGGAATGAGATCATGATCGGTAGCTACCGGATAGGTGGATACAAATCCGGTTTGTGAAGGCATCCCCGTCATGTAACAGCTGGTCGTTGGTGCAGAGTCTCCAATGGGCGCATCGGAGGAGAATGTTACCACTGTTCCGCAGAGTAGAGGGTCGATGTTGAGGTGCGTCTGTTCCTTATTGAGATAGCGTTGGTACCAGCGAGCCAGAGAGACAGTGGAGAGAGAGGTACCGTCGGGGATCATCACGATGATGTTTTTGACGGGAGTAACCTTGGACGGTAGTCCGGCACGACTGCCCGGTGTGATGCAAAACAGTAGAGCCAGTGTAAGTAGTAAATGTTTGATATTCATAGTTTGAGATACTTTTTTTGAGGTGATTTGTTTTTGAATTATAGAGCCAATTCGGGGATTATATCGCTTAATATCTTTGTTATTTCGCTGTGCGATGTCTTTTCTGAGCAAATAACAAGGATAGTATCATGCCCGGCAATGGTGCCGAGTAAGAGAGACGATTGTAAGGCTTCGATCTTGTAGGCAAGCGGAGAGGCATATCCGGGATCGGTTTTTATTACTGCCAAGTTGCCCGAAAATTGCAGTGTGCGAAAACCTCCGATGCCTAAGAATTGAATCATTTCAGGGGTTAAACTATGGTTTTCTTCGGGTAGACAGTAACACTTGAACCGATGTCGGGGAGAGGGTCTGTTCTTTTGAATTTTCAGCTCCAGCAGGTCTCGAGAGATGGTGCCTTGCCCCACATTGAGACCATTGTTGGCGAGAAGTTCTTTCAATTTTCTTTGGTCATAGATATCATTTTGCCGAATGATGCGACGTATCAGAGACTGTCTGTATTCTTTTTCTTTCTTAGATGCCATATTCCCCTTTCAGTATTGTTCCGCAAACAAAAGTACAGAAATTTGGGAGTATGAAATCATCCAAAAAAGCACAAAGAGACTCTATCAAATGAGTTGGGCAATATCTTCTTGGTTAATTCCTATATCTTTGTTGTCAAAAGCTTTCAGATCAGGATATTATGAAGAGATTGGTAGTCCTTACAGGAGCCGGTATCAGTGCCGAGAGTGGTATCTCGACTTTTAGAGATAGTGATGGCTTGTGGGAAAAATATCCGGTGCAGGAGGTTGCCTCTATTGAGGGATTTCGAGCCAATCCCCAATTGGTTTTGGACTTTTATACGGCACGACGAAAAGAATTGCTTCATTGCACTCCCAACGAAGCCCACAAAGCATTGGTTCGTTTGGAGGCGACGTGGCTGGTGGATATTATCACACAAAACGTAGATAATCTGCACGAACAAGCCGGGAGTCGCAGGGTAACTCATTTGCACGGAGAGTTGATGAAAAACAGATCCGTATGCAATCCGCACATTACCTACCCGGTAGATGAGGAGCATTTGGAATTGAAGGTGGGCGATCTTGCTCCGGATGGACACCAGTTGCGCCCTTTTATCGTATGGTTTGGAGAGGAGGTTCCGATGATAAACAGAGCGATCGAATTGGTGAGAAAAGCAGATGTTTTCGTTATTATTGGCACTTCACTCAATGTTTACCCGGCAGCAAGTCTTCTGCATTATGCCCCCGAGAAAACTCCTATATTCCTCATAGACCCCAAACCGGTACTTTGTCCACAGGGGATAGATGTACAATTTATCTCTTTACCGGCTACGGAAGGAGCAAAAGTTTTGGAACAACGGCTTAGACTTTTGGAGTAAAAACCGTGGAAGGCTTGAGTTTCGAGGCGATTTGTCTACTTTTGTAGAAGATTAAATCTATTGCAGAAATAAATGTTTTTTTTGTCGTGTTGTGCCCAATGAATATGTGGAACAAGATTTTCTATACGCTGTTGTGTCTGTTGCTTTTTATTTCGTGCAGAGAGGTACGTATATTTGAGATAGTGGGGGAGGTACCCAATAAATATGCTTTGGACGGCAGTTGGGTGCGTCTTTCTTTTGATGAGGGGGCAGCCGTGGATAGTGCTCGAGTGGAGCGAGGTCGGTTTTACTTTCAGGGAGAGTATCAAGACACAATGAACTTACGAGCAGCTTACCTAACCTTCGAATCGGGCACTTCGGAGCCTGTAATCATAGAGCCGGGCACGATAAATCTGCGCGTGCCTAAATATGCAGTGGGTACTCCGTTGAATGAAGCCTTTACCCGGTTTCGTGAGAGCTTGGACAGTGTTCGAGGAACGCATCATGAACGATTATATGCTCTCAAAGAGCAGGGTATTGATTATGATTCCGGCGAGAAGATTTTGGATTCCTTATTCAAGGCGATGCAGCGAGACTTGGCAATGGTGAGTCTCAATTTTATCGAGCATCATACAGAGGATATCTCGGGAGGACTTGCCTTTGCCGAAATGCTGCGTAGCACTTCTTCCATGCTTTCTATCGAAGAGGTGAGAGGAGTGGCGGATAAAATGAGACCGATTATTGATAAAAACAGAACGATTAAAAAGCAATTTGATCGCTTCGTTAATCGAGCTAACACGGGACCGGGTAAGTTATTTGTCGATTTTCAAGGAGTTGATCTGAATAATCAGCCTGTTTCTCTCTCTGACTATGTGGGTAAGGGACGGTATATTCTGTTGGATTTTTGGGCATCTTGGTGCTCTTTTTGTCGTAAGATATTTCCCGACTTGCTCCGATTACAAGCCTCTTATGACCCCGCTAAATTTCAAATAGTGGGTGTTTTTGTTTGGGACTCTCCCGAACATTTGAAAGAGGAGTACAATACTTCGCCCACGGCATTTCCCCTCATTATTGACGAAAAGGATGAATCCACCTTTATCTATGGGATACCTTATCTACCCGAGTTCATTCTTTTTGATCCCGAGGGGAATATCCTCAAACGTGGTTTATTGGACGAAGAGATGAAGACTTTAATTCACGATTTGCTAACCAAAAAGTAAGATATGGCATGAGTGGATTGATGCCCTACGACGATGCACATTGGATGCGTTGTGCTTTGCAAGAAGCTCGTTTGGCTTATGAACAGGGGGAAGTCCCCATTGGAGCTATCGTAGTTGCCCATAATAAAATTATAGCGCAAACACACAATCAAGTGGAATTGTTGCATGATCCCACTGCTCATGCCGAAATGCTTGCGATAACAGCGGCAACGGAAGCTCTGGGAGGAAAGTATTTGACGGACTGTACGCTTTATGTAACCTTAGAGCCTTGTACCATGTGCATAGGAGCTTTGCGATGGGCACAGATAGGAAGTATAGTCTATGCGGCATCTGACATAAAGGGGGGGTATAGTCAGTGGGCTCCCATGGTTCCGCATCCGAAAACGACCATTCGTAAGGGAGTTTTGGCAGATGAGGCACAAGAGCTGCTTACGTCTTTCTTCAAGCAGCGTAGGTAATTTCTTCTCTTGTCTCTGTCAAAAGTTCGTGCAAAGAGGGGTGATGTTATATCTTTTGTCTTTCCTATTTGTGTATCTTTGCGAATAGATTTTGAATACTATCTGAGCGATAAAGAATTCTGAGCATACGATATGAACAATTGGTATGAATGTAAAGTCCGCTACGAACGTTTGGCAGATGTGGGGCAATCGAAGAAAACTTCCGAAAGCTACCTTGTGGATGCCTATTCTGTAACGGAAGCGGAGGCACGCATTATAGAGGAAGTAACGCCTTTTGCCTCTACGGGCGAGGTGGTTATCAGCAGCATTAAACGAGAGAAGTTTGCCGAACTGTTTCTCAGTGTGGAAGACGCAGACGATAAATTCTATCGTTGCAAGGTTTTATTCATCAGTTTGGATGAGAAAAATGGAGTGGAGAAAAAAACTCCTGTTACCATGATTGTCAAGGCCTCTTCACTATTGAATGCAGCACAACGCATCGACAAGGAGATGAGTTCTTCGATGACAGATTACTCAATTGCTTCGGTCGTGGAGACCAATATTATGGATGTTTTTTCATTAGATCTCTCTAAATAATGATGATTCGGGAGCGTATTGATGAGGTGAAGAAGCGATTGCCCCAAGGGGTTACTCTCGTTGTGGTTACCAAAAATCATACGGTCGAAGAGATTTGGGAAGCATACCACGCCGGGGTGAGAGACTTCGGGGAAAATCGTGTGCAGGAACTTATGAGCAAAGTGCATGAACTACCCGAGGATATTCGTTGGCATTTGATAGGCTCTCTGCAGCGTAACAAGGTCAAGTATATCGCCCCGTTTGTTCATTGTATACAGAGTGTGGATTCTCTCCCTTTGTACGAAGAGATAGCCCGAAGAGCTAAGTTGTCGAACCGCTCTATCGATTACTTGATCGAAGTACACATTGCACAAGAAGATTCTAAAGCGGGACTGCCTTTTTCTGAAGTGGAAGATTTTATCAAAAACGTGCTGGAAAAGAAAGAGGATTGCCCCTATATGCGCTTGCGGGGTCTGATGACAATGGCAACTCATACTGACAATGATGAAGCTGTAAAAGAAGAATTTGCCCAAGTAAAAGCCCTTTTTGATACTCTTCGTATGGGGATTATGGCAGAGCATCCCGAGTTTGACACTCTTTCCATGGGGATGAGTGACGACTGGCATTGGGCTGTTGAAAAGGGGAGCACCATGGTGCGTATAGGATCGTATATAATGGGGGCACGCTCCTATTGATAATAGATAAAGAATAAGAACTAAAGAGAGAAGAATATATGGTAGATTTAACTTCTAATTATGCAGGTATAACTCTGCGTAACCCTATTGTAGTAGCCAGCTCCGGCTTGACAAACTCTGCAAAAAAGATAGAGGAACTCGCAGCTGCCGGCGCAGGGGCTGTTGTACTCAAATCTCTGTTTGAAGAGCAAATTGATTCGCTTTCGGCATCAATGTCTCAGGCGGGAGATTATCCGGAAGCAGCAGATTATATCTCGGAATATGTCAAGGCAAACGAAATTGGGAAGTATCTCGATTTAATTCGTGAGGCAAAGAGCCGTGTGCAAATACCTATCATTGCCAGTGTAAACTGCTATAAATCGGGAGAATGGACCTCTTATGCTCGCCAAATAGCCGAAGCCGGAGCCGATGCCATTGAGGTAAATATTATGCGTTTGGAAGGAGATGTTAAGGCAGATGCCTCTGCGCTTATCGAAAGCTATGCTTCCATTGTGAGAGATATAACCAAGGCGGTTTCCATTCCGGTGCAAGTAAAATTGGCGAAGTATTTCTCTTGCTTACCGGCTTTGATCGAGAAGTTACGTCAAGCGGGAGCGGCAGGGATCACCATTTTCAACCGTTCTTACCAAATGGATATCAATATAGAAACAGAGTCTATTGTGGGAGGAGAGGTGTTCACCACGCCGGAAACTTTGTCCGACACCCTGCGCTATACGGGTATTCTTGCGGCGAAAGTGCCTCAATTACCCATATCGGCAACAACGGGGATACACGATCATGAGGCTGTGATTAAGTGTATTATGGCAGGAGCTTCTTCCACCCAAATCTGTTCTGTACTGTATCGTAAGGGAGCCAATCATATAAAAGAGCTCTTGGATGGATTGACACAGTGGATGGAAAAGAAGATGTACACCTCTCTCAGTGAATTTAGGGGAAAACTTAAAGCCCAAGATTCGGGAGATGGCACGCAGTATATGCGTATGCAATTTATGAAATACTTCTCCAATAAGGAGTAGTATTGCGACAAAAACCTTGGAAGATGGCGAGTCATATCTTCCGAGGTTTTTCTTTTTTTTATTACCATGGATTACAACCTTTTGCTGATTAAACCAACTATTATCGCAAGATAAAAGAGCATGATAAAGACTATATATCAATCCTTTAGACATTCAGCCGGCTTGCTTTTATTGTTGCTGATATGTGGCTGTAAGAGTTCCGATGCCCAGTCCGGTACGCAACAGGCAAATGTTCCTCCCTCTATCGAACAAGACTCTCTCTCTTCTGAGGAGATCGAGCTCGCTTTTCCTTCACCGACTATACCGATGACTATGCAGGAGCCGGAGCAACGTGCCCTTTATTATGTGGAGCACTTTTGGGAAAATTGCGATTTTGATGAGCAAAAGTTATTGCAATATCCGGAGCGTTTGGAGCAATCTCTCGCCAATCTGTTGGGAGTGGCTCTTTACTTTCCCGTAGACAAGGTAAAAAAGTCTTTGATTTATCCCTTGGAGCAGTCGCAAGACTCTCTATTTTTCTTTTTCAAACAACAATACGAACGCTACTTGAATGAGCCCCAGTCGCCCTTTTTTAATGAGGAGTACTATCTTCCGATTGTAGAGTGGTTGGCAAAAACACCCAAAATAGATCTTGCGACACAAGAGCGGACAAAGCATCAACTGCGTTTAATGATGCGTAACAGAATAGGACACGTGGCGGAAGACTTTACTTTTATCACTCCGGATAGCGCCTCTCTACGCTTGAGTGGTTTTAAGAATAGAGCAACCGTTTTGATGTTTTATTCGCCCGGATGCCACAGTTGTGAGGAGGTTATGGGGCAAATGAAACAAGATTTGGATTTGCAACGTTTGGTGCAGACGAAAAAAATAAACCTCCTTCTCATAGATGCAGAGGACAACATGGAAGAGTGGTATCGAACACTTCCCGAATTGCCTCCCTTTGGCGTGGTGGGATTTAATGCAGATGGGCGTGTGGTAAACACTCCTCTGTACGATTTGAAGTATAGTCCCACGCTGTATTTATTGGATGAGGAGGGCAAAGTGGTATTGAAAGATGCTCCCTGGAGGACGATTGCACAGAGAATAAAGCAGCAGTAAAGAGGGGAGTGTTTTGGTAAAATTGTTACTTCCATTTCCCAAAAAACATATAACGTGTTCTATGCTTTTCTTCTAAAGAACGGGTTAAAAGTTCTCTTGGATAGCCATAAAAAAATGTCCTATACCGAATGATGGTGTAGGACATTTTACATATTGTATTCGAAAGAATATCAGACAGAAACCAAACTGATAGCTCTGTCTTTGAGGAAAAATCCCAATACGTTATCTACCATTTCATGTACCATGGAGAGTCGGGCATCGTAGGTTTGTGTTCCCACGTGTGGTGTCATAACCACATTGTTCAAGGCAAAAAGACGCTCGTGTGGTTTATCGCTATCTTCAAATACGTCCAATCCGGCACCGGCAATCCATCCTTTTTCCAAAGCCTCCACCAGAGCTGCTTCATCCACAACGGCTCCACGTGCCGTATTGATCAATAAAGCTGTTTTTTTCATCGCTTGTAGGCGTTCTCTATTCACCAAATGATGCGACTCTTTATTGTAGGGCATATTGAGTGAAAGGACATCTGCTTCTTGGAACAATTGATCGAGAGGCGCATAGCGTACCTTCAACTCCTTTTCCATTTCGGGGGATAGTCTGTTTCTGCTGTAATAGATAACCGACATCCCAAAGGCTTGGCAGCGCACGGCAATTGCTTTGCCAATGTTGCCCAGACCGATTATCCCTACAGTTTTTCCCAACAAATCTACACCCAAAGTCTGTAATCGGGAGGGTTTGAAGCTACGTCCCTCACGGTGCATGGTCCGATCCCACTCTGCCACTCGTCGGGAGGCGGAAAGCATTAGGGCTAATGCAAGCTCTGCCGTGGGAGCAATGACGCTTTTGGGAGTGTTGGCAACAGCTATGCCTTGCGATGCTGCATGGGCAACATCTATATTATTGTACCCAACGGCATAGTTGGCAATTAACTTTAGAGACGAGCCTGCGTCAATAATATCCCGTTGAATAGGTATATCGAACACGGAGCATAGTGCCACACAATCGGGGATGAGTTTAATGATTTCTTCTTGTGAGAAATCTCTCCCTTGCGGAGGACGTATCAACTGAAAGTGTTTTTCAAGCTCTTCAAAACCTACTTGTAGGGTATCAAAGGCGATGAGAATTTTGTCTCTGTTCATAGCGTACTTAACTGATTTTGGAGACAAAGGTACGAAATAGCCCCCAATGGAATTTTTGACAAAAGGGAAGTTAGTCTATTGCGGTATTAAAATAATAGTGTACCTTTGCAGTGCTTTTAAGGGGATGGGGCTTCTGCCCTTTCTTAATGGAGCCTCGGGGTGTAGCGCAGTCCGGTTAGCGCACCTGCTTTGGGAGCAGGGGGTCCTGTGTTCGAATCACAGTACCCCGACAGGTTGAAGCACTTTTCTCATCTTTGAGGGAAGTGCTTTTTTTGTTTTTCTACTCTGTTGTATATCGTGAAATATCTGAATATCCCGTAGAAAAGGTGCATCATGCTTTGTCTCTTCAATACTTCCAACCAAAACCTCATGGCACTGTCAAGCACATTGTGAAATGGATTTAAGTTGGAGGGAGATGGTGCTTTTGAGTTCGTGGCAATCTATGGGGCTGATTGTTGCTCCGGTGTTTGAGTTGAAAAAAAATGGAACTCTTGAGGGAAAAATATGGTAATGAAATCACGGCACATAGTGCTAAAAAACAAGGAAATATATTGTCCGACGAGGTATTTTGTTCATAAAATTGAGGTAAGCATGGAGGAACTAAAAGCGTGAATAGGGCATTTGTTTCGGATTTTTTTGTTGAGCATTTTGAGGTAAGGTTAGAGAATAGCTAATGCATTGAAAAAGATGGATTTATATTTTATTGCCTATGATGACCTTTTTTGTATGCATACAAATTGCAATTTAGTTGCTTTGAAATTCAGATTTGAATGCATACAAATTCAAAATTGGATGCATACAAACTAATTGGTAATCGAACTGAACAAACGAAATACTTATAATAGTCTATTAATCAAATGCTTGTACAAAATGATGAATTCTTGAAAAACATTTTTATTCTACCGTAATCTTCAATAGTTTCGGAGAATAAGCTACAAAAACCATTTGTGTGGTACTGAGGAGTAAAAACGCACCACTGCAACAGACAAAGGGCTATGCTACAAATGCCTTTTGTATGGTATAGAGGGGAAAAATCCGGATAAAAACGCCGTATCATGCTAAAAAATCATTCAATCGAAGATATTTTTTTTCTCCGACCAACTCTCTAAAAAACAGAGATATACTATTTATTATAGGGTAAAAAGAGTGATTTTTCTCGCATAAATATCGATTGCCCTCTTGCTAAATTCATTTTTTGTTGTACCTTTGCAATCGGTTTTGAAAAGGTTCTCCCTCTTTCAGTTATGGAGAAAAGGAGAATGTATAGAAAACTAATGGTGCCATAGCTCAGTTGGTAGAGCATCGGACTGAAAATCCGTGTGTCCCCGGTTCGAATCCTGGTGGCACCACTTTGAAGAAAAGCAAAACGACGTAAACTCCTGATTTCTAAACGAAGTCGGGAGTTTTTATTTTTCCCACTTACGCAAAATATAGCAGAATATTACCGATTTTGGTGGAGCAAAAGGTGGAGCAAAAACAGCAGAATGAAATCTCCACCGAAAAAGTTTCTTTACCACTGATATGCAGTGATTTGCGTACCGATAACTCGTGAGTGATTTCCGAATTTTGTATCAACTAAAAACGTATCGAAATGAGAAGGATTTCTTTGGATACACCCAATATGCCCTTAGAGTTCAGAGGTAAAATCTCTTTCCAACTCGAGTTTGAATGATGTAGAGATAGCCTTCTGAGTCCGCCGTCAAATCTTACGAAGTTTGAATAGCGCACCGAGTATTTCCAAACTGATGTGCAAAGAGGCAACGAGCTGCTCTACGCTTCAAGAAGCGTCATCGGCAAGGCAATTACCGCCTCCTTTTGGAGGATAGGGTACAGACTATTTTCTGTTACTTCTACTCAGTCTATAAAGTCGAATATGCCAACCTCTGTCACTTCACGGAGACTTTCCGCAAATACCACAAGTAAACCCATGTAATATCTCAACTCTTTGTAGAATTGAGAGAGCACACGGCTTCACTTGGCTTGCCATTTTTCTTAAACTTCTCAGACATCCTCTCTTCTATCAGAGACCCTTAACAAAAAGATAAAGTATGCCTACAATGCTTCAAAAGGACGATAAAGTCATTGACTCTACCGTCCTTTCGGCTCGTATTCAAATACTTGAAAAAGCGAACTTATGTATATCTTTTTATTTGGTCTTCTCTGCAATCATCAACTTTGCCTGAGTCATTACGTCTATGAATAACGCTATATTCGAGGTATCAAGAAAATCGGCAGAACGAACTGTGTAGCCTTTAAGATAGATAAATGCAGTCCACTTCGTTCCCGAATAATAGGCTCCAAGTTTCAAATTGTCGAGGGTTTTATATTCAACCTCAGTATAAACCTGTGGAGAGGTAGGGAGTAATTCATCTTTAATGTAAGTAAGTGATTTTATGCAGGCATCCAATTCTTCATAATCCAATGTCCCAATATAGGAATCTGAAGAATGTCCATCGTAGGATGAAATTTCAAGACGCATACATCCGACTTTTTTCCCTGTCAATACATTTGTGATGATTAAAACTTGGTTCTCTACACTTTTAACCTTGGTTAAGTTGTAAAACTCCTTTTTCATGAGGCTGCCACATCCGGCCATGAATTCAACAGTTTTACTTTTTGATTCTCCTTTAGAATCTTGGGCTAATGACACGTTTGCAACCATTACAAACGAAAGAACAAAGAATAGAATTTTTTTCATACAGATATTATTTTACTGATTATTCATATTTGTTTTCGAGCATATTTCGGCTTTCGGCACATGCTCCAGTAACAATGGGAAAAACGATATATCTAAATACCGTAGATAGGAAATGCAGTATAAACTCTTCCGACAGAAGCAAGATGGAAAAGAAAAAGTGCAACCGCCATCAAAAGCGATTGCACTTTTATTTTGTTTGCAGTGTTTCCCTCTTACGCTATATCGAGCGCAATCAAGGAACAAGTACTTTGAATGTGGCATTGCCGGCAGACAAGAGGTACACGCCCTTAGCAAGAGACGCAGCGTCCAATACGGCATTACCTGCATGATCTGTGGATGTTGCCACTACACGCACACCTTCCAAAGTATTTACCACCACGGGTACATTGGCTTGCGCTCCCTCTACTACGATGATTTGGTGGGTGGAAGAATAGCGTACGCTTACTGCTGAAGAGAGGGTATTTTCGATGGATTTCACGCCTTGGAATTCCTTCTTTTGGCTGTAATCCCCATTGTAATCATATACAGTCCATCCCTTAGATTTAGCGGTTTTCACATGATCTTCCGTACAGATATTGCTTTCCGCCTCTTGTCCGAATTGGAAATTCACGATGATGAGTTCCTTGCCTTCGGCATTACTGTTGGGCAGATCATTCATAAGTACATCCATGGAAGCACCCTTGAATTGGTTCATAAAGCACCAGAACCAGTTCAATGAATTCAACTTGTCTATTTTGATTTCTGCCAAATTGTTGTCAAAGCAGATCAAGTTTTGGAGGTTGGGATGTTCGCCCAACTTCAAAGTATTCATCTCGTTTGTATAGCAGAATACTTGTTCCAAATTGGCATTTGCTGTCAAATCCAAGCTCTGAATGTTGTTGTTGTAACAGTAGAGTGTTTTCAAGTTGGGATTGTTGGCAAGGTTCAATACAGCCAATTGATTGAGAGAGCAAGAAAGATCTTCCAACAAAGCATTCTTGGAAACATCCAATTTAGACAAAGCATTCTCTTGTGCAAAAAGGAGGCGGAGCGACTTCGCTTTCGTTACATCCAAAGCCGTTACGTTGCTGTTCTTACAACGGAAAGCTCTCACCACACCTTTAATCTTCACCGTAGAAGAGGTCAATGTGTATTCTACATCTTTACCTTGAGCAAAAGTACCCGTAGCACCCTCTATTACGGGTACATCTCCGGATGCTATCCAAAGAACGATCTTTTCACCTGCCTTACGCGAAGTCGTCAATACAATTTCTTCGCCCTCCGGCGTAGTAGAACCACCTTGAGTAAATATAGCTTCCACTGTGGTAGCACTACGAACAACGAAAGAAAGCTCCGGCAAAATCTCTTTACCCTTAACTTTCAAAGAAGTCAATTCGCAAGTTTCATCTTTTCCTTGCGGAACAACCACCAAAGTACTGCCATACTCTACGCTTTTGAGAGCCTCGCTATCATAACCTTGAATGGAAATCGTACCATAATCATTGCTTACCAATGTTACGGGGAAACGGAGTTTCTTAAAACTGCCGGTAAGAGTGCCGGGACCGGTTACAGTGAATTTCTTTGTATTCTTAATATCTTCTCCGTTGTAGGTAAGAGTAGCCAATTCCCAACCTTGCTCTTCACCCACGCCTACTTCACACACAGTACCTTGTTCCATTTCGAATTCGGTCAAGACGTTGTTCGTCCCTTTGATGTAAAAACGTCCGCCTTCGGTAGCCGGTACAATGGTTACTTTATGCTTGGGCACACCGCCTTCTCCAAGGTATTCGCTCTCAACACCTTGTATATCAACCTTGTATACAACCCATCCTTTAGCCTTGGCAGCATTCACTTGCTCTGCGGTACACTTATTTTTCTCTCCACTTGTGGGAGCTGTATTGAGAATAACCAATTTACCCTTGCTTTCGGCAGTCGAATGATCGGGTAAAGAACTGATGAAATTGGTCATACTTGCCCCTTCCAATTTGTTGGCATCCAAATAAATCATAGAAACATTAGGAGCTCCCGTGAAGTTAATGGAACTAATTTGGTTGGAAGACAAGTTTACAGTTTTCAACTTCGTACAGTTGGTAAAGATAACGTCTGTAATTTCAGAAGAAGGGAAAGCAAAATGGAGAAGCTCTCCTTTAACTGTGACACTTGATTGAGTAAGAGTTAAAATAGATGCAGGACCTACTTTTGTCAATCTCGCCCCCTCTACAATGGGATCTCCTTCTGTTTCAATTTTACCAAACAGCTGCGCTCCGGCAGTTTTCTTAGTGGTAAACTCAATTTTAGACTCTCCTTCTCGGAGTGCATTTTGCCCCAATACAGCTTGAGGCATAACGATGCTCATAACCAGAGCCATCAATGTAAATAAGCTCACTCGCTTAGAGAGAGCCCTACGAAAAAAGGACACTTTGTTCATAATAGTATAGATATGTTATTTATTACACGGGCGCAAGTTAGCAAAAATTTTTCTTCTATCTGTGCTTGTAAAAGCAAATAGCAGCAAAACTATTCTCCACAAGAGAAAGAAAAAGTGGATATCAAGATAAAGGAAAAACCGTAAAATCCTGATTTTTCGGCGCAAATCTGCGCATAGAATCATGCATAAACAATCGTACAATCCATGAAAAGATAAGAGTACCTTATGACCTCTTCTTTCGGTGTTGTATTTCAAGAGCCTATTCTGTACGTTCCTCAACCCGCATATTCCATTGCTTCTCCATTCAAAAATCGATTGCATTTACCTCGCTAATTTGTTCGCATTCAATTTGATTTTTGAATGCATTCATTTTGCAATTTGTATGCATTCAAAATCCAAATTGTATGCATACAAACTTAGAGTCGAATGCAATTCCATTTTCATTGGATTTATGAGAATCCCATTTCATCCCTCTTGTATATCGTCGTTGGATAGACTGTCGGCTCCACGATTGATTGTAGAGGAGGTCTCAACCGTTTGTATAAAAAGAGAAAGATTGGCTGATGATTTCTCTAATCAATCAAGAAAAAGCAGGGTCAAAAAAGGAAGGGATAGCAGAGGATGAGAGCGAAAATAGGTCAGGTATTTTTGGCTAAAAAATCGATATGGGCGCGTTTAGCTTGATGAGCTTGTAGGTGCCGTGGGATGCGATAAACGATGCCATCTTTTTGAAAGAGAGCACCTGTTTGTTTGAATTGAAACGGTACTCCTGCTGTAACGCATTGATCACGAAGATGAAGCACCCAGTCGAAGTTACAAAGTCGGGCGTCATTTCCCGATTCACCTCCGACAATAACTTTTTCACACCACGATGCGGAGAACACTTTGTCTAAATTGATTGCTTCGAGTAGCGGCTCGCAAATAAGCATTTTATGGGGAAGGGGGAGAGAGGCAAACAATGGCACTCGTTCGTCGGCTCGGATTTGATTTTCTATTGTACAGCACACGATTACATTTTCATAACCTAATCCCCAATCTACCGGCAGTGATTGTAGAATATGTTCGGGGCGTTTAGTTACCATGAAAAAGCGAAGATCAGGGCGATTTTTTATCATTTGCCAAGCCTCTGCACGCCATTCATCGGCTTCAGTAAGAAAGAAGTCAGAGGTAAAACAGGTCCAAACCAAGGAATCCGATACTACTTTGTAATCCCCTTTTCGAGTGCGGCGTATGGGTAGGTCGAAAGATTTTGTTTTATAGATCTGAGTTGAGTCAATACCCAACTCGGCATCACGTCTGAAGACATAGCAATGGAGGCATCCTTCGCTTTTTTTCAAACATCCGTGCCATAGGTTCCACAAAACGTCCATAGGCTTTTTGTGCGCTTTTAATTGGTACAAAGGTAATTATCCGATGAAAAAAAGAAGTGTTTTTTATTTGAGTTCACCTCTAAGCAAACTCTTCACGAACTATTTTTACCAAGCTATGGGTCAGATGGCTCAGCTCTTCTTCTTGGATGATATAGGGAGGCATCAGATAGCAAAGGCGACCGAAGGGACGGATCCATACACCTTCTTCGACAAATCGTTGCTGCATTCGTGCCATATTCACCGTTGTTCGAGTTTCGATTACCCCTATTCCCCCTAATACACGCACATCTTTTACACCTTTGAAAGAAGATGCTTGAGAGAGTTCTGTACGGAGTTGCCGTTCTATGTTGGCGATGCGTTCCTGCCAGGGTGTGGAAAGAAGGAGCGAAAGGCTTGCAGAGGCAACGGAACAAGCCAACGGATTGCCCATAAAAGTAGGACCATGCATGAAACAACCGGCTTCGCCCGAGCAGATAACGTCGGCAATAGCTTTGTGAGTGCAAGTGGCAGAAAGAGTCATATACCCTCCTGTCAAAGCCTTACCCAGGCAAATTATATCGGGAACAACCTCCGCATGTTCGCAGGCAAAGAAGCGTCCTGTTCTGCCAAATCCGGTGGCGATTTCATCAAAAATCACCAATATCCCTTGCTCGTGGCATAGGTCTATTGCCTCTTTTAGATAGTTGGGGTGATAGAAATACATCCCCCCGGCTCCTTGCACGATTGGCTCCAGGATAAGGGCTGCTATGTGCTGTCCCTCTTGTTGTAAGAGATCCTTTAATGCATTCATGTCCGAAGGAAGCCACTCTTCACCAAATTTACTTTGAGGTTGAGGCAGGAAGTATTGTTGGGGTAATGCCCGACCGAAAAGAGAGTGCATCCCGGTAGTGGGATCGCATACACTCATGGCATGCCATGTGTCTCCATGGTACCCCGAACGTATTGTGGCAAAGGCTTGTTTATTGATTGCTCCTCTACTGTGCTGGTACTGGATTGCCATTTTGAGTGCTACTTCGACTGCCACAGAGCCGCTATCGGCATAAAATATCCGGTCAATGCCTTGGGGCAGGAGAGGCAATAGTTTGTGTGCCAATTCTACCGCAGGTCGATGCGTTAATCCCCCGAACATAACGTGGCTCATGCGTTCGATTTGTTGTTGAAGAGCTTCGTTCAATTGCGGGTGATTGTAGCCGTGAATGGCAGCCCACCAAGAACTCATTCCGTCAATGAGTATCCTCCCGTCCTCTAAATGGATGCGTACGCCTTCGGCCCGTTCTACCGGAAAAACAGGAAGTGGGTCTATCGTGGACGTGTAGGGATGCCATAGATGCGCACGATCTATGCTGAGCATTTGTTCTGTTGTCATAGCTTATTGTCTGTTTCCCAGGTTGTCTCTACTTCGTTACTATATCCCATCTCTTTGATGAGTTGCATATCTTCCTCTGCTCTTGCACCTATGGTGGTGAGCATATCGCCCGTTATTGCTGCATTGATGCCGATATACATTGCTCGGCGCACGGTGGAAATGGGGATTTGTATGCGTCCACCGCTAAAACGTAAATAGGCTTTAGGATTGATGATTCGGAATAGAGCAATTGTAGTAAGGTATTCTTCTTCTGAAAGAGGAGTGGCTTTCTCCAATGGAGTGCCGGCAATGGGTTGCAAGATGTTGATGGGAATGGAATAAACTCCCATATCTCTTAAAAACAGGGCAAAATCAATACGATCTTCCAGGCTTTCGCCCATACCGATAATTCCCCCTGAGCAGATGCGCATTCCCACACGACGTGCTGCTTGTATGGTTGCCAGCTTGTCTTTCTGTCCGTGAGTGGTGCATAATTTCTCGAATAAATGAGGAGCTGTTTCCATATTGCAGTGATAGGTAGTAACACCTGCTTCGTAAAGAATGCGCAGCCGCTCCTCGTCTAAAAGCCCCAGCGAGGCACAACAATGGACTTTAGTCTCGCTACGAATTGCCTTGTAAGTCTCTGCTAAATCCCTAATTTCTTTTATGGAAACGCTGCGCCCACTGGCAACCAATGAAAAGCGTTTAATGCCTTGAGCAGAGTTGTATTTGGCTTGTTTTACACAGGCTTGGGTAGAAAGGAGAGGATAAACTTCGGCTTCTGTTTTATAGTGTTTGCTCTGTGCACACCAATGACAATCTTCGGGGCAATTGCCACTTTTTACGTTGATGATGGAACAGGTGTCGAAGCCTTTTCCCATTGTCGATTGTGTGATTTGGTGAGCAGCTTCGTAGAGTTCTTCGGGTTTGTGTTGCCGAAGAAGTTGCATAACCTCTTCCTTAGAGATGGTATATCCATCCAGTATCTTATCTATTATTTCCTGCATTGTTCGCCAAGGTTGGTTCCGGATAAAAGAAAAACCTCTCCCAGGAGTTCTTTGTTCAGAATGCCTGTGGAGAGGTTGTTAAAAGGCTATTGATAATCGATTAGGCAGTAACGCGTTCCAATCGTTTCATAACGGCAAAGATGAATGCAGCTGAAAGGAGACAGCAAGCGATAAGCACGCCCCAAAAAGCCACGAGAGAAAGCTCTTCCCAGAAAGCTCCCATAACCCCAACAAGAAGGTTACCAACAGCTGTTGCTGCGAGCCATCCTCCTTGCATCAAACCTGCATATTGAGGAGGAGATACCTTTGAAACGAATGAGAGTCCCATCGGGCTGAGGAAAAGTTCTGCCAAAGTGAGCACAAAGTAGGTACCAATCAAGACATTGGGCGATACCAAAACATCGCTCGTTCCTTTGATTTCACTCGGAGCCGGTAAGCCGATAGAGGAAACTAAGAGCACGAGGAAGCCCAATGCTGCGAGCAACATACCGATACCAATCTTGCGGGGAGCCGAAGGTTCCTTTTCTTTATTCGCCAAGTAGCTGAAGAAACCTACGGTTACAGGGGTCAGAAGAATGATGAAGAATGGGTTGAATTGTTGGAAAATTTGAGGTGTAATGCTTCTGAGACCGTCTGCAATAGGCTTAATGTCTACGAAGTAACCACCCACAAGTCCTGCAATACCCAATACTACCAAAAGCAACCCTGTTTTGGGGTTCTTCTTACCACCGAGCAGACCGAAGAGCGACAGATAGATACCATACATAAGGCATACCAAAGGAAGCAGCATCATCAATGAGAAGGGAATATACCCCTCTGCCGTAACCTTACTTTCTGTGTAGTCGCGTGCAAAGAAAGTCATGGTGAGACCATTTTGGTGGAAAGCCATCCAGAAGAAGATAACTACTGCAAATACGAGTCCCAAAGCGAGTAGACGCTCATTAACTTCCTTTTTGGACATCGGTTCTGCAGCTCCGTTTTGGCTTGCTTTAGCCTTAGCTTGTTTAGCGGTAACGTCTGCTTCTTTCCAAGTTTTACGGAAAAGAACGAAGATAAGAATGGAGATAATCAAGCTACCGCAAGCCACGAAAAATGCCCAACTGTAAGACTTAGAAAGGGTAGTGGCTACGTATTTGTTACCGAAATCTTTTTCAAAACCTTCGGAGTTTTCTGCTGCCAAGAACTGAGCGGGTACTTCGGCTTGCGCAATGCGTTCGCGCAATTGTGCCTTAGCGGCGGCATCTGCTTCGTTACGGCTTGCCATCAACTCATAGTCTGTATCTGTAACCATGAGGTTAGGATCTTGGATGGCACCGGCTTTGGTGTATTGGTGCAACCCTGCAAATTTGAGGTTGAAAAGGATGTTTTCTTTGTCAGAGGGGAAGATAACACCTTGTTTCTTCTTTTGTTTGTCAATGATCTTGCTCTGCTCTTTCTCCGTTTTCGATGCGAAATCAGGGTGTGCTGCTTGCAACTCTGCCATGAATTGAGCCTCGTCTACCACCTTATCGTTCAGAGCCACGAAGTTCTTAGGAATGGAAGCATCGTAGTAGAAGTTCTCTTGTTGCAAGAAGTGATTGGTTATGGCATTTCCCATGCTGGGTGCAAAAAAAGCACCGATGTTGATGAACATGTAGAAGATAGAGAACGCCATGTCTCGACTCTTGGAGTAGAGAGGATTGTCGTACAACTTGCCCACAAGAGCTTGGAGGTTGCCCTTAAACATTCCCGTACCGGCGGATATTAGGACAAGGGACAAAGCCATAAAAATAATTCCCTCAGTACCTGTTCCGAAAGGAATTCCCAAGAGGAGGTAACCACCGAACATGATAGTAATACCGATGAGAATAGTCTTTCCATATCCCAACCATTTGTCGGCAACAATACCTCCAAACACAGGTAAGAAGTACACAAGAGCTAAGAAAGTCCCATAGATAAGACTTGTGGTTGCAGATGTGAAGCCAAACTTGGCTTGCATGTAAAGAGTTAAAATCGCCAACATGGTGTAGTAACCGAAGCGTTCTCCCATGTTCGCAAGGGCCAGAACTACCAGCCCTTTCGGGTGACTTTTTGCCATAGTTATTAATTATTTTAGTGAGAATTATTCCTTTTTGTTGATTGAGAGAATGCTCCCCGTGTTTGTGTCGAACAGAACAGATACATTGCCCTCTTTGGGTTTTGTTATTTGGTTTTCCAACGAAACTCTATGTCCCAATTGGGTTATGGGTAGCTCTTCTTGTGCCAATTTCTTTTTGCCCCAATGGAGCGTTACCATGGCTCTACCCGGCATGTTGTAAACAATACCTTTGAGCTTTCTCTCCCTTTTTTCGGCTTCTTCCGGCGTGATTTCATCTTGCCAACTCCTTGAGGGAACAAGATCAAATAGAATGGCATCTCCTTGAGATGTTTTGCTCGAAAGCAATCCTTCCCGAGTGGAAAAGCGAGCCAAAGTGCGATTGTTGATGGATCCTTCCGGAGCAATGGTGAATGATTGCTCCGTAATGTCAGCCGTAGTGCTTCCCTCGAATAGCCTCTCTAATCCGCCAATTTGCGCCTTTAATTCAGCAACTGCCAGCTCATAGGCACTGCCGTCTCGAGGAGCATTTTCTGCTTTCCCCGCAATCAGTTCCATGAGGTCTTCCCGCAATTCAAATAATCTGTTGGCTGCGATCTCTGCTCGCTTTGCTTTGGATGTGGCAAGGGCATACTCTCTTGGCAGAGCTATGTCTTGAGCCGTGGGGGGCATGTAAGGTTTGGAGCAGACGGGAACCTCTGTTTGGGCGAGAGTTCCATCGGTGTTGATACCCGATATTACCCCCTCTTTGGTGAGAGAAACGTAGGAAAAAGGATGGGCAGCTTTGAAAGTCACCATGTATTGTCTATCCTCATCGGGGATACCGATCGATGCTATGCGTACATCCTTTATTTGGAAAGAAGTTTTTTCTTGAATGGGCGTTTCCTTACCGAGAAGTAGGGGGGCATAGGCAGCCAATTCTCCCGGGACGAAAGTCGTTTTCTCGATGAACAAAGAGACTTTAATGGCACTTTTGGGTAGATAATATACAATGCCTTGATTGCCGTACTCTGTTGCTGAGTAGCGAACAACGTCGGCTTGCGACCTCATTACAAAGGAGAATGCGAGGAGGGCAAGCAACGTGCAGAATGTTTTTTTTTGCAATTCAAATTTCATTGTTCAAAATTTTCAGCAAATGCAAAGCTAACAAATTCCGTTGATATATTTCCTTTTTGTCGTCATTTATTGCGACCTCTTCGACGGGTTGAGGCATTCAGTTGTGTAGTACATCTTAGTGATTATATATTGTTTTTAGTTCAAGATGAGGGAGAAAGTGCAATAGCTCTCACACTCTAAATACGAAAAATACAGCAAGTCGAAACGGAATATAGGGATGTAATTTGAATGTTGTGGAGCATGGGCAAATTGCGACACATTATACTCACATTCCTTTGTGAGGGAAAAGTTGGAAGAGAGTGGTGATAAATTTGCACGAGTTTGTTCTCAAGTTTGTATGCATCCAAACTCAAATTTGTATGCATATAAACTCAAATTTGTATGCATATAAACTCAAATTTGAATGCATACAAATGAACAATTGAATGCATACAAATTACATCCCTATTTCCCATAAAACGTATGTGCTTGTAAAACAGTTGTATATGATAGATCCGTTCGAGTCGAAAATGAGTGCCTGGCACCAAGAGGATGAAAAAGGGGACTGTTGAGCCATATAGCGCTCTTTGAAGTATTGCCTCCATCGCTACTCTCTAATCAGTATTTCCCCTTAAAAGTGTACTTTTGTGCTGTGTACAGAGGCGGTCTCCTCTCTTTTTTCGAGGTGTTTATACCCTGAGACGAATTGGCGATCTCTCTGTGAAAGATTTATTGCAAAAGATATAGATGAAGCGTTACTTTCGTATAGTAAGACAGTATGTTTGGCCCTATAAAAGATATTTAGGATTGAGTGTTGTGCTGAACATCTTTGCAGCCTTGCTCAATCTTTTGGCATTTTCATTGATTATGCCCATTCTGGAGATTTTGTTCGGTCTGAATAAAACAACGCATGAATACATCTCCTTGGAAAGTATTCCCTTTGAGGGGATGCATACGCTTTCGGATTGGGGCAATGCACTGATGAATAATTTCAGTTACTACATTGAACAGTTGATCGTTTCCTACGGAGCAAGTAACACGTTGATTGTGCTGTGTCTCTATTTGGTGGGGATGACTTTTTTGAAAGTAACGGTTTCATATTTCGGTTTGTGGAGTTTAATCCCCGTGCGTACAGGTGTGGTGCGTGACTTGCGCAACAAGTTGAACGACAAGATAACCCTCTTGCCCATTGCTTTTATGGCAGAGGAACACAAGGGTGATATACTGGCACGCATTTCCGGAGACGTGGGAGATGTGGAATGGACCATTGTGGAGACCCTCGACATGATGATCAAAAACCCGATATTGTTGCTCATTTATCTAACGGCTCTTTTTACTCTTAGCTGGCAATTGACCTTGTTTGTCTTTTTAGTACTCCCTCCTGCGGGGTATGTTATGGGGGTACTTGGGCGCAAACTTCGCCGTCAAAGTCTGATGGGACAGAACATGTGGGGCGCATTGATGTCTCAGGTAGAAGAGACTTTAGGAGGGCTGCGTATTATCAAAGCCTTTCGTGCAGAAGGTAAAATACAAGATCGCTTCCGTAAATCGAATGAGGAATACAAGGGAGTCGTGGCTAAAGTGTATGAACGTCAGCAGCTGGCACACCCCGTTAGTGAGTTTTTGGGCACAATTACTATAGCCATTATTCTGTGGTATGGAGGTAGTCTCATTTTGGAAGGCTCCAGTATGATCTCGGCTCCGACCTTTATCTATTATCTGATTGTATTTTACAGCATAATCAATCCTGCCAAAGAGTTGAGCAGAGCCTCCTATGCCGTGCAAAAAGGGATGGCATCCATGGATCGTATAGAGCGTATTTTGGATATTGAAAATCCGATAAAAACGCCTGAAAATCCTCAACCTCTCCATTTTGACAAAGAGATCAAGTTGGAAAATGTATCCTTTAGATACAGCCCTGAAAAGTGGATTTTGCGAGACCTTAATTTGACCATAAAGAAGGGGCAAACCGTGGCACTGGTGGGTTCTTCGGGAGCGGGAAAAAGCACTTTGGTGGATCTAATCCCTCGCTTTTGGGATGTTACCGAAGGGCGTATTACCATCGATGGAGTAGATATTCGAGAGGTGGAGTTGGACGCTTTGCGATCGCTCATAGGAAATGTGAACCAAGAGCCTATTCTTTTCAACGATACCGTGTATAACAATATCGCTTTTACTCCCGAAGCAGTAACGAAAGAAGAGGTTTACAATGCCGCTAAAATAGCCAATGCACACGGTTATATAGAAAATCTTGTCGAGGGGTACGATACGAATATAGGCGACCGTGGGTGTCGTTTGAGTGGTGGCGAACGTCAGCGTTTGAGTATTGCTCGGGCTGTTCTGAAGAACCCGTCGATATTGATTTTGGACGAAGCAACCTCTTCTTTGGACAACGAGTCTGAACGACTTGTGCAAGAGGCCATCGAAAATCTTCTGAAAGACCGCACAACCATAGTGATCGCACACCGATTGACCACCATAGTGAACGCAGACATTATTTGCGTTTTGGACAAGGGACGCATCATAGAGCAAGGCACTCATGAAGAGTTGTTGGCTTTAGGGGGTGCCTACACTCGTTTGTACAAACTACAACAGCACCACGCTTTGTAGCTCGGTGTGGTTCGTTCTCTATGGATCCCATTGTAATACGTCATCTTCCTCCTTCCAAAAGTTTTGTCAATAGGCTTTTGGCAATGGCCTATTTGTCCGGCTCTTTGTGTCAGGTGGAAGAGTGTTTGTACAACGAATGGGATAAGAGGGCTATTCCCGATGATATTAACTTGATGCTTCGTGCCTTGAAATCCATACCCCGAAGAGATGGGCTCTCTTTTTCTCACCCCGATAGAGTGGATTGTGGAGCCGCCGGTACCGTACTTCGTTTTACCCTGGCAATTGCTGCGCTCACTGCACAAGATCGGGTTGTCTTTGAGGCTACTGAACGCCTGAAAAATCGTCCATTAACTCCGTTGATAGAGTCACTGAAAATGTTGGGCGCAAAGATTGTTGTTCGGAAAGAAGATGCCTCGTGTGGCGAATCTTTTTTGGAGGTATATCCATCTGCGTTACCTTTAAAAGGGGGCATTTCTTCCCTTGAATTGGGGCGTTTGAGTAGCCAATTCATAACGGCTCTTCTTTTGATTGCTCCCTATTTGTCCTCACCTTTGTTTATTCCGTTACCTTCAGACGCTCCCAGTAAGCCCTATATCTCCTTAACACTTGAAATGATGGCGAAAGCGGGTGCGTTGTTCACACGCAGCGAAGAGGGAGTTCTTGTGCAAAATAAACCCTATGATCAAGAAGCAGTTCTAACGATGGCTCAGGAGATAGAGGGTGATTGGAGTGCAGCTTCGTACATTTACGGATGGCTTTCCCTGCTCCCCATAGGTGCAACTCTGTCGATCCCTCATTTGGGAAAGGAAGATCGACAAGGCGATCGAAAAATAGCCGATTTGATGGAGCCATTCGGAGTCAAAACCCATTACCAAGATGGGCGCGGAGTGGTTTTGCATAAGATCCCTTCGCATACACAGTTGCTTTACGCTCCCGATTTGAAAGATTATCCCGACCTATTGCCGGCTCTGTTGGTTACGACTTTGATGCATCGACAACCTTTCCATTTCGCCCATGTGGGTACACTGCGTTGGAAAGAATCGGACCGTTTATCGCTATTTGCAAACGCCGCCTTGGCATTAGGCTTTGCCGTGGAGGAAGGACCTGATTTCATCGCTTGGAATGGAGAGCAAGTTGGAGGTGAAAAATCGCCCTTGATCCCCACAAGTCAAGACCATCGTATTCCGATGGCGTGGTCCATAGCTCTCTTGAAAAAAATCACTCTTTCATTTGATGACGCAATGGTTGTTACCAAGAGCTATCCTCTGTTTTGGGAGGATGCCGCTCTTGTGGGGGTGGAAAAATAATGGTGTAATACTTTCAATCAGTGATAAATCTTATCTTTGTAGATAATTAAGTATGGTAAGCAGTATGACTTGGCACTATAAAATGGCAGATAAGGTAGCGTTTATCGCTCTTCTCTTCGGGATGCTCTTTGCATCGGGTTGCATTTCTCCTACGGAAATAAAGAACCCCGAGTTGGAGTCTGTGCAGATAACCTCCCTACGCATAGAAGATAAGGATAATACGGATTTGAAGAATACTTTTTTTTCAATAGACCATCGTAAGGGGATTATCTACAATGCTCATCTCTTGCCAAAGGGGTTGATGTTGGATTCTGCCAAAATCATTCTCACACGCCATGTGGATGCGCAGGTGAAGTTTTTCGTCGGAGGGAAGGAAGAGATGCCCGGCAGTAATGATTCCATTGCTTTGGTTAATTGGAAAAACGGCATTCGCATTCAGGTTTCCAACCCGACGAAGAATATGTTTAAGGAATACCAGTTAGAGATTAGAACCTATTCCTTTGACCCGACTACGATCGATTGGCAACCTCTTGCAGGAGCGACGCTCCCAACGATGTCCGATGCGGAAAAATTGGTCTTGCAGGAATACCAAAATAAATTGTTCCTTTTCATGGGGACTTCTGCGGGAACCACTTCCATTTACACAACGCAGAAGGACACTCCTCTTGTTTGGACCAAGGTGAATACAATCCAGCCGATAGAACGTGTGAAAAGTGCGGTTATCGCTCCGAATGGAACAGCTTTTCTTTTGACCCGGAGTAACGAATTTCTTACCTCTACGGGCGATTTCACCCAATGGTCTTCCGCAAATAACGGAGCTTCTTTTACGGATCTTTTAGGTGCCTTTATAGAGCCGGGAGAGAGGGAACCGACAGTTGCCATTATCCATCAGAATGCTACTCAAAATAAACCTTATTTTGCCGTATTGAAGGGTTCTGAATTGATACAAGGAGAGGCTGTTCCGAGTGACTTTCCCCGAAACGTACTTCCCTCTCTCCGCTTGAATGTAGCTCTGCATCCAATGCTTTTCATGGTAGGATCTGCTCAAAACGCATCGGGGGCATCGGAGAGTGCACGTGTGTGGACAACGACCACAGGGTTGGATTGGCTACGCTTACCCTCCAAGGGGGATACTCAATTGCCGGTGAACAGTGTGCCACCGACGCTTTTGTACGATGAGTCTTTGGGACGTATCTATATGGTGTTGCCTGCCAACTTTGCAGAAGCAGAGTCTACACACCAAGTTTACTATTCGGATGATAAAGGAAACACTTGGGTGCGAGGAGACTCTTCCTTGATGTTGCCTTCAACAACGCTTTTTGGGTTGCGTTCGCACAATTTATTAGGCTATGTGGGAGATGCACACGCTCTTTACCTCTTTGGTGGAGTACAGAAAGATGGTTCTATACCCTCTGATATTTGGAGAGGAACACCTCGGATTTTTACGGAATAAGCAGAGGAAAAGTAATTTAGTTTAATAGCGCAGGTAGTGGCTCTCTATCGTTATCTCTCTATTTTGTTGATCGGGGTGTTGTGTTGTTTTACGTCACTCAATGCCCAGGAGTATCGTTATGAAATGGGGGTGTCTGCGGGAACCGTTGCCTATTTGGGAGATGCCAATCCCTCTAATCCGTTCAATACGATAGGAGGAAGTTTGGGCGGTTTTTTTCGTTACAATCACAACTTGAGATTAGCTTTGACGGCGCATTTGGATTATTTTCATTGGCGTGGAAATACGCAAAGTTTTCAAGGGAATGTTTTCCCAAATGCTGCACAGGCATCTTTCTCTTGTCATGCTGTGGGGGCGATTTTTCGCTCGGAATATAATTTTTATCCTTACAGTGATAAGTATCCCTTTTTGCAAACACGTCGCCTGACTCCCTACATTGCAGCAGGAGCGACGTTTGCATTGAGTTTACAACAGCAGAAGCTTGTTTTTCATCCCGGAGTGAACTTGGCTTTGGGACTGAAATACAAATTGCGCAATCGAATAAATCTAATTGCTTACGTAGAGGGAACTCATTTTTTTTCAGACCGATTAGATACTTCTTCATCTTCTTCATCTTTTTTGAGCAATCCATACAATGTGAGTTCGTCTCTATTGAAAGGAGGAGATGGCATGGTGCGCTTTATGGTGGGAGTTTCCTACGAATTTCAAAAACAAACGACCAATTGTAACAATGATAAACAATAGAGAGGAAAAGCAACTACTTCCACGTCATGTTGCGATCATAATGGACGGAAACGGTCGTTGGGCTCTCCGTAAAGGCGAGTGTCGATCAAAGGGACATTTTGCTGGAGTGGATGCTTTGTATAGAACTGTATCGGAGGCAGTTCGTCAAGGTATAGAGTATCTTACCGTTTATGCATTTAGTTCGGAGAATTGGCAACGGCCTACCGAGGAAGTCGAAGCATTGATGATATTGATGGCAGAAAGTTTGGATACTTTTGCCGATGAATTTATGGCTCAGGGAGTACGTATCTACCCTATTGGAGACATTGCTCGCTTGCCGGAAAATACACGCATGAAGTTGCAAGAGGCTGTAAACAAAACAGCTTCTAACACAACTTTGACTTTGATTGTAGGGCTTAGCTACTCTGCTCGTTGGGAGATAAACGACGCTTTACATAAGGTCTTGGAAGCGGTGAAAAAGGGTAGCGTGAATGTAGACGATTTATTGAACGATGCTCTTGCGATCGAGCCGTTTTTGACTACTGCGGGTATTCCCGATCCGGATCTTTTGATACGTACGGGGGGAGAATTGCGTGTAAGCAACTTCCTTCTTTATCAAATGGCATACACGGAGATGTTTTTTACAGAAACCCTTTGGCCCGACTTTGATGCCGCTTCTTTGCAAGAAGCTCTTGATAGTTATGCCTTGCGCAACAGACGCTTCGGCAGAGTGGCGTCTTCAGAAAATAATGGAGAAAAAAGAGGTGTAGATACCCTCTAATAAATATACTCGTATGAAGAAAAACAGTCTTTTCAAAATACTTTTCCTAACGGGGATTGTTGCCATAATGCCTTATGTGGGATTGGCACAAAACGGTACGACGAAATCGGTTGTATCCTCTCCGGTTCAAGTGGACTATACACGACCTGTTACACGCCATATTGCCGATATAAAGGTTGTTGGCGGAGAGGGGTATGATTCTTCGGTTTTGATCAGTCTTTCAGGTCTTAATGTGGGAGATGTGGTGGAAGTACCCGGGATTGCTTTTAGCGATGCCGTTCGGCGTTTCATGCGTAATGGTTATTTCGACAATGCCCAAATCCTTATAGCAAGAGAAGAAGGGAATGATATTTGGGTCGAAATTCATTTGAAGCAACGTCCAAAGATCGCTTCGATCAATTATGTAGGAGTGAAGCAATCCGAGCGAAAAGAGCTGGAGCAACGTACCGGTTTGCGAGTGGATATGCAATTGACACCCAACATTGTCGATAGAACCAAGCAAATCATTACCAAGTATTTTGGAGAGCAAGGGTATAGTAATATGGCTGTAGAGATTGAACAACAGCCTGACTTATCTCGACAAAACTATGTGCAAGTGACTGTCAATATTGACAAGAAAAACAAGATAAAGGTAGATCAAATTGAGTTTGTAGGAAATAAGGCTTTGTCGGACAACGCCCTCAGGGCTGCCATGAAGCAAACCAATGAAGTTTTTTCATTATCGAAAGGAAGGGCTTGGTCGAGTTTATTGGAAATCTTCAGTCCCAAGAAGTATATAGAAGCGGAGTATAAGTCCGACTTGGATAAACTTTTGGAGCGTTATCATGAAGCCGGTTATAGGGATGCTGAAATCATTGCCGAGGAGGTATTTCCGATGCAGGGCAATGACAAGAGAGTGAAGATACGGATACAGATAGAAGAGGGTAAAAAGTATTATATCAAGGATTTGCGCTTTGTGGGAAACACAAAGTATTCATCGGACTACTTGATGGCTGTTTTGGGATTGAAACCGGGAGAGCTGTACAATCAGAAGAAATTGGAAAATCGTCTGCTTGCCGATGAAGATGCGGTATCCAATCTCTACTATAACAATGGATACATTTTTGCCCATATAGATCCCATAGAGACAAAGGTTGAGGCAGATTCTGTTATGCTGGATTTGCGTGTCGTTGAAGGTCCTCAGGCAACCATTAACAAAGTGTTGATAAAGGGAAATGACCTTGTCTACGATAATGTTATCCGTCGAGAGCTGTTTACGAAACCCGGGAAACTCTTCAGTAAAGAAGATTTGATGACCTCTTGGATGTCTCTGAATCAGCTTAATCAATTCGATCCGGAGAAGTCTATCCCCAAACCAATTCCCAATCCTCAAGATGGAACCGTGGACATTGAGTATAATTTGGAAGCAAAGCGGAGCGATAAGTTTGAATTAAGTTTTGGCTGGAGTCAGGCTGGTTTGATTGCGAGCGTAGGTATCCAGTTTACGAATTTCTCCATTTACAACCTTTTTCATCCGAGCATGTATAAGGGCTTCATCCCTCAGGGAGATGGACAAACTGTTGGTATTAGTGCCACGACCAATGGGCGTTACTATCAGCAGTACAGCATTCAGTTTGTCGATCCATGGTTTGGGGGCAAGCGTCCTAACTTTTTTAGCACGCGCTTCTTCTATTCACGTCAAACGGCTTTGGATACCAAATACTACAATAACCAGATTGGTTCCATAGGATATAATCCATATGGTTATGGCAGTTACGGAGGTTATGGCTATGGCGGTTATGGCAATTATGGAGGATATGGAGAAAGCACTCTATTGGAGAAAGCCTATAACCCTAACCAATCACTCCAAATTTTAGGTGGCTCTGTTACCTATGGAAAACGATTGAATTGGCCCGATAATTGGTTCCGTTTTACAGCCTCTTTCAATTATAACTACTATTTATTGCGCGATTGGGTGTATGATACTTTTGAAGGCTTTCACGATGGTTCTGCCAATGACCTCAATATACAGCTGACGCTATCTCGTTCTTCCATAGACAATCCGATTTATACACGCAGAGGGTCGGACTTTTCTCTTTCGCTTTCTGCCACTCCTCCCTATTCATTGTTTGACAAGGTGAACTATGCAGATCCCCGTCTTTCTACTAAGGATCGCTATCGTTTTGTAGAGTATCATAAATGGAGGTTCTCGGGAAAAGTTTTTACACCGCTTGCCAATCCCCAGACTGTACAGTACACGCCGGTACTCATGAACCGTTTTGACATTGGTGTTTTGGGTTCTTACAATCCCTACAAGCGTTCGCCTTTCGGAACGTACTACATGGGTGGAGATGGTATGAGTAGCTATGTGGGAGGATATATGAATGAGTCAATTCCTTTGCGTGGTTATCGCAATGGTAGTATTGCAGGAAGTAATTATGACTATGCAACAGCATTCGTTCGCTTGATTACCGAGTTGCGTGTGCCTATTCTCTTCCAAGGGCAGACAAATGTGTGGGCACTTGCTTTCCTCGAAGCGGGAAATGCGTGGAGCAATATAGCTGATGTAAATCCGTTTAATCTCAAACGTTCGGCAGGTGTGGGTGTGCGTATCACATTGCCTATGATTGGTCTTTTGGGACTTGATTGGGGCTATGGATTTGACAAACCCGATGGATCGACTACACGTGGGGGAAGCAATGTCCATTTTGTTTTGGGACAAGAGTTCTAAGATAAGAGATGCAACCTATGTACCTATTGATCGTCTTATAGAATAAGTATAGAAGTTTTACCCTTTAATTAGCAAACCAACAATGAAACGAATTCTTATTTCACTAATCATTTTCCTCTCTTGTGGAATGATTTCCTTTGCCCAAAAGTATGCACTTGTAGATATGGAGTACATTTTGAAAAACATCCCGAACTATGAGATGATGAATGAGCAACTGGAAACAATATCGAAGAAGTGGCAACAGGAAGTGCAAAAACTACAAACAGAAGCCGAAACTCTTTATAAGAAATATCAGAGTGATTTGGTTTTCCTTTCTGCCAAACAGAAAAAAGAGGCGGAAGAACTTGTCGTAAAGAAAGAGCGCGAAGCCTCTGAATTACAGACAAAGTATTTTGGACCGGAGGGCGAGTTGTACAAGAAACGTACAGAAATGATGAAGCCTATACAAGACGAAATCTGGGAAGCGATCAAGGAAATTTCAAAAGCCAATAGTTTTCAGTTGGTTTTGGACAGAGGTACGTCGGGTATCATTTACGCCAATCCGGGTATCGATATTAGTGATCAAGTGCTCAAAAAGATGGGCTACTCGAAGAAGTAATGAAGAATATAACTTTAGATTAAAATAGTAATAGACAAATGAAGAAATTGATTATCAGCCTTATTGTGGCTCTCTCTCCCTTGGCGTTGGTGGCTCAACACAAGATTGCTCATGTAAATTCTCAAGAAATTATGATGTCTCTTCCCGAAAGCGCAGCAGCTCAAAAACGTCTACAAGAGTTGGATGCAAAGTACACAGAGGAAGTGCAAACCATGCAGGCAGAGTACAATAAGAAGTTGGAGGCTTTTGCAAAGGAACAAGCAACGCTTTCGGAGGCAATTCGTAAGAGTCGCCAACAAGAACTCTCTGATTTGCAAAATCGCATCCAGCAATCAGTGCAAGTTATGCAACAAGATATTCAAAAGCAACAAGAAACCCTCATCGCACCCATCCAACAAAAGGTGATGGAAGCCGTCAAGAAGGTGGGTGATGAAGTAGGTTGTTCCTATGTAGTGGAATCGGCTATGTTGCTTTATGT
>JBGZIN010000071.1:0-7177 GCA_041848345.1 Porphyromonas sp. | reverse complement strand
TGCATACATTTTGGAGTTTGTATGCATACAAAATTATTACGGGATGCAAACGCTTTGCCGAGCAATGTCAATGAGGCTTCAAAATAGAACTACCGTTCTGAAAATCGGTAGCGTAGAGGGGCGTCTATAAAAGCATTCCTCCCCTTCACCGAAAAGGATCGGCAAAGGAGAGGAACGGTTGTGGAGTATTCTTCGCAAGGCACGTTCGATTGAAGCAGAAGCGTTCCTCCGAAGAGTTTTTTATGAGAAGTCGTTTATTTACGGAAAGGACCTTTTACCACTTCGGCTTTGAGGTTGCGTCCACGTACCACCACATAGATGGGCGTACCCACGGCAGTGTATTCCTTGGCTACGTATCCCATGCCGATACCTTTCTTGAGATAGGGAGACATGGTACCCGAAGTTACCTCACCGATAACCTCACCTTTTTCATTGACGAGTTCGTAATGTTGGCGAGGAATACCCTTGTCAATCATTTCAAAAGCAACGAGTTTGCGCGTAAGGTTACCTGCCTTTTGGTCTTCCAAAAGCGCACGATCCACCATTTCTTTCTTACCATCGGTCAATTTGGTAATCCAGCCCAAGCCTGCCTCGATGGGAGAGTGTGTGTCGTCAATGTCATGTCCGTAGAGGCAGAAGCACATTTCCAAGCGCAGTGTGTCGCGGCAACCCAACCCGGCAGGCATGATACCTTCTTCTTTTCCTGCTTCAAAAAGGGCGTCCCAAATCTTTTGAGCATAGTCGGGATAGAAATACAATTCAAAACCACCTGCACCGGTGTATCCTGTTGCAGAGATGATAACGTTGGGGCAGCCTGCAAAGAAGCCTACCTTAAAGTTATAGTATTCGATCTCCGAAAGGTTGATGTCGGTGAGTTTTTGCATCACCTTTATGGCGTTGGGACCCTGAACAGCAAGCTGTGCAATCTGATCCGAAGCGTTTTCCAACGCAGCCCCCATGGTGTTTTGAGACTTGCACCACTCCCAATCTTTCTCGATATTGGCAGCATTGGGTACCATCATGTACTTGTCTTCGTCGTAACGATAGAGGAGGAAATCGTCTACAATCCCCCCTTTCCCATTGGGGAAGCAGCAGTATTGAACCTGACCGATGGCGAGTTTGGAAGCGTCGTTGCTGGAAACTTTTTGCAAGAAAGCAAGAGCGTTGGGACCTTTAACCCAAAATTCGCCCATGTGCGACACGTCGAATACCCCTACGTTATTAACCACGTTGAGGTGCTCTTCGGTAATTCCTTTGTACTCGATAGGCATATTGTAGCCTGCAAACTCAGCCATCTTTGCGCCAAGTGCAATGTGAAGGTCGGTAAATGGTGTTGTTTTCATCTTATTATGTTGTTTATTGTTTTAATCTAACCGCTCCCAAAGGTACGATAATATCCGATAATAACTATACTCCCGCAGAGCATGATTATGGGGTAAAAAAAGGAAGTAAAGGCATTTTCTATCCTCTTTTGGGCAAAATAAATGGAAAGATATGGGCAAAAGAGGTGCTTTTCCCTGATAGAATGTATATATTTGCGCCAAGGAATTACACTTATTTACTATTTACTGAACATGAGACACATTTATACCATCCTGTTGGGTATGCTGTTGCCATTCTTTTCTTTGCGGGCACAGCAATGCGTTTTGCCGCAGAAAAAGCTCCAAGCCAATTATGAAGAGTATTCATGGACCCCGTTGAAAGGCAATTATGTTGCAACGGATATAAAAGGTGTTAAGCATGACATCAATGCCTATTTGGCAGAGGGAAAATGCGTTCTTATCGACTTCTCTGCCACGACGTGCGAACCTTGCTGGGATTTGCACAGGGGAGGATATTTGGAGCGGTACCATAATCTTTTTGGTCCGCAAGGAACGGATTTGCAAAAATTGGTTGTTCTTTGGGTCGAGGGGACGGGAGCTTCTTTGCAAAAAATAAAGGATCACAACAGAGATTGGACGTTGCAACACAATTCAGTGGAGGAGGTGAGTTACCCGATTATCTCGGATGCGGAAATGGCAGCAGCTCTCGGTATAACAATGGAATACTTCCCCACGATTGTTTTGATCAGCCCTCGAGCCGAATACACGGAGTTGTATCAGAGTGATATATTCTTGTCCGAACCTCGGCTTCGCACTTTGATAGAGGCTTGTCCCGTTTTGCCTCAAGCTCCCACACAAGTGCGGGCAGCTTCCATAGACTTTGCCTATTCGGGCGAACAGGTGGTTTGGACTCCTTATGGCAATTCTATCCTCCCTATTACCGCCTATCAGTGGCAATTTGAGGGTGCCAATATCCCCTCCTCCGAGGAGAAAAATCCCGTTGTCGTTTGGGATAAGCCCGGTACCTACACGGTAAAATTGACCCTAACCAATGAGATGGGCAGTGCCTCAACGGAGCAAAGCTATACCGTACTCGATAGAGGTCAGATAAAGTTCCCATTGACCATCGATGCCGAAGAGGGCACTTTCCCCATCGGGTGGCGTGTTTGGGAGAATGACGGTGATGAAAAAGGGTGGAGCAATCTAAAAATGGAACTTGATCGCTTGAATTTGACTATCCCCGAAGGTTTTAAGGGGGGGCATAACTCTCGCTACTGCTTGGTTTCGTGGAGCTTTTATCCAATGAGTGGAAAGTCTGCGCCCAACGGAGGATTCAATTTCAAAGGGGTGAATGTCCCCGCTAAGAACTGGTTGATTTCGCCACCTATCGATATTCCGAAGAATGCGACAAAGGCAACTATATCTTTTGCCACCAATAAGTTTTTTGCATCCTCTGCCGACAGTTATCGCCTATTGGCTTCGACTCGTTCGTTGGCAGCGGAAGATTTTACGCACGAATTGCGAGCCGGCGTGGTTACCGACTCGAAAGAGTGGAAGGAGGAAACAATCGATCTTCTATCTCTGAAGGGAGAGCGCGTAACACTCGCCTTTGTACATGAACGCAAAGGCTCTGCCTCCTCTTCCGCTCCGGGGTCGAGCTTCCTATTGGACGATATTCGCGTTGATCTTGAATACCCCACGATTGCATTGGAGGAGGTGGAAGAAGTTGCTCTGCGATTGTATCCCACAGAAACGGCAGACAGAGTTACGATTGAAAAGCCACGAAATGCCGAAGTACTTGTATTTGACACAACGGGTCGCCTCCATTATCAAACGAAAGTTTTGTCGGAAGAAGTGGTGCTCTATGTGTCCGATTGGAGCAATGGACACTATTTCGTACAAGTGCTTACGGAGGAAAAGGGGAGAAGCACCCGATCGTTTTGTGTCAAGCATTAAGAAAGGGCAGGCTGTTTGTTGCATTTAACGCCTAATTAGTTTTTGTTTTGATAATATATCTATTTGTGCTACATTTGCCCGACAGGTGGGAGACCCTGAGAAAAACGCTTATGACAGGCGTTCTTACGATACCTTCTTTAGTTGCCTTATCAAGATACGTGATGAATATTTGAAACATTTTTAGATAGTAGTATTTATGGAAACACGAAATCGTTTTACCCTAAATGTACCCCGTTCCATGCGTGGGTTCTTTGTTCTGTGCTGCTTCCTACTGATCTCTTTGGGTGCAGGAAGCGGTGTTTTCAGTGCCATGGCACAAAGTAGTATTAGCTTCACGACGAACAAGAATGTGGGAGAGAAGATTAAAATCAGACTTTATGTCCCCAAGGACACCCCCATTACCATAGAAGGCGTGGAGGAAGAGTTTGCCCCCACTACTCAGGAATACACGCTCAAGCAACAGCAAGTTACCATAACGGGAGAGGTGAATAAATTTCATTGCTCGAACAACGGTATTACCTCCATCGATACGAAGAATGCAGCCGAGCTGAAGGAAATACTTTGCTCCTACAATGTTATTGAGCATTTGGATCTCAGTGCCAATAAGGAGTTGAGTGCCGTGATTTGTACACACAGCGGTTTGAAATCTCTGAATGTGGCAGGAGCCGATAAACTGACCTATATAGGCTGTGAAAACAACAACCTTACGGAGCTGAATTTGAAGTCAAATCTTGAGCTAAATCACCTTGCCGTGAGCAATAACAGTTTGCGCTCTTTGGATATTGCCGCCAATACGAAACTGAAAAACCTGTTCTGCGAAAACAACGAATTGAGCGCATTGGACGTGAGAGGACTCGAAGCGCTTATCTATGTAAACTGTTTCGGCAACAAAATCAAGGGACAGGCGATGACCGACTTGATGAATGGCTTGCCCGAAAGATCTGTTTATGACGAAGCGGAAATTCGCATTATCAACAGCAAAGGGCAGCGACACGACAACCACTGTATGGAAGCGGATGTGTTGATTGCCGAGGGAAAAGCCTGGACGGTACAAGACTACAATGGTGGAGACAAAGTGTTCTATTACGGAAGTAAGGAGCAACCTGTGGAGGAGGTCGAAGAGATCACTCTTGTTACAGATCATGAAGAGAGCGAAGACTTTCAAATACGTATCGAAGGAGAGGGAGATATTCTCTTGGAAGGGTTGGAAGGAACGTATAAGAAGGGTTGGAATACTTACAGAGTCGCCAACAAGACCATCAAGATAAAGGGTAAGGTTACCCTGCTGAATTGTTCCGTTCTGATGCTTACCGCCATAGATGTCAGCAAAGCCCCGTCTCTGCGTGATTTGGATTGCTCATCGAATAGATTGACGGCTTTGGATGTTAGCAAGAATACGGAGCTTACCGATTTGGAGATCTTCCACAACAAGATTACGGAGATTGATCTCAGCAACAATAAGAACCTGACCTATTTGGGCGTTGCTGCCAATAAACTCACTTCTCTCAACCTTGCCAACAATCCCAAACTAACCCTTATGGCTTGTTTCTTCAATGCCATAAAAGGAGAGGAGATGACCAAGTTCATCAATTCGTTGCCCACGATGCCGGGCGAAGAGATGGGGCGTTTGTATATCGTGAACAGTGTGCCCTCTGCACCTCCTGCCAATCTTGTCGAGGAGAATGTTTGCAAAGCAGAAGATGTGGCAGCAGCAGCGACGAAAAAGTGGAAGTTGTTCGACCAAAACGGAGGCGTACCAACGGAGTATTTGGGTGCCAATCCGGGTGTAGGCAAGGGTGTGATCAGCTTCCAAACTCAATTGGGTAAGGGTGATAAAATCGCATTGGACTTGGATTCCGAAGAGAATGTAGCGGTGCAAATCGAAGGTGTCGAGGAGGAATATGTACCGGGAGCGGGACTTCGCGACTATACGCTCACCGGCTCGGAGGTAACCATCCGCGGAGACATTACGTTCTTCTCTTGTGTGGGCAATAAAGTGAAGACCATGAAAGTGGAGAACCCTGCTCTCAGATTGCTGCACGCCTACAACAACTTGATGGAAAAGATAGAAATAGCACCCAATCCCGCTCTGAAGAGAGTGCTTTTGAGTGCCAATAAATTGACCTCTTTCAGCATTGCAAACTGCCCCGAGCTCGTTTCTATCTCGTTGTATGAAAACAACCTGACGGACATAACGCTTTCGGAGTGCCCGAAACTCACCTATTTGGATTGCTTTACCAACCGAATCGGGGAGGCTGCCATGAAGCAATTGATTGCCCAATTGCCCACTTTGCCCAAGAGCGTAAAAGGCATATTCCTCGTAGTCGATACGAAGACACAAGTGAAAGAAGAGAACGTTTGCCCCTCTGTTTTGGTAACGGCTGCCAACGATAAAAATTGGGAGGTGCGTGATTATCAGTTGGGATCGCAAGGCGAGAATGGCGTACTCTTCTACGGTACGGATCTTGCGTGCGAAGAGGTTGCCGCACCCAACGTGGAGTGTTATCCCAACCCGACCACCGATCGCCTTTTCGTAGAGGGAACCAACCCGAATGACCGTGTCATCATCTATGCTTTGGATGGAACAATTCTTTTCCAAACAAAGGCTCAATCCTCTTTGGTGCGTGTTGATATGAGTCAATTCCCGAACGGAGCCTATTTGGTACAAGTTGAGGGACATACGCAGAAAGTGGTGAAGAAGTAATGAACACTGAATAGGGGGACACCCCCGAACGAATTGTTGGAGGGCGAGATGACGGCAACGTTGTCTCGCTCTCTCTTGTTTATCTCCTCACGTGTGTGGGGATGGCTAATGTCCCCGACGTGTGTAGCTCGTTTGCTCGACGTGTGTGGCTTGCTTGTCCGACGCGTGTAGCTCATCTGCTCGACGTGTGTAGCTTGCTTGTCCGACGCATAGTTCGTTTGTGGAAGAGCAAGGAGGGCTTTTCTGCGTATGGACAGATCTTGTTGTGTAGAAGAGAGGTAGAGTAGGAGAATAATGTGGGGCAAACGGCTGTGTACGAATGGAACATGCATGCGAGCAGTTTGGAGAACGTTAGCGAGTAGTCCGTTCCGAATACAGCTTTATACAGAGTTTTTGCCAACTCGAACACTGCACCTGTTTATTCGGGGTTCGTTGCACGTTATTCCCATACCCCAATATAAGGTTGGTTTGTTGCACGCAAAAACGCTCTTATACGCCCCGAAAAAATCGTTTGCTCGGGAGCAAAACTTTATTTCCAATCTTGGAAATATTATTTCAAGCCTTGGAAACAACATTTCTAACCTTGGAAATAATATTTCAAGCTTAGAAATAACTTTCCCGTCACGAGTAAAGAGATTTTGTCACGCGTCTAAAATGATTTTTCGTCGCTTGCACCTCACTTTTTTGAACCTATATTATGCGCTCTTAATTTGAGAAAACAACGTGCCAATGACAAGAGCACCCTCCACTTCACGAAGGAAGGGAGGGTGCTTTATGCAGGCTATTGTAAAAACTCTTTCGAGGATTACTCTACTTCACGCATATTGGTGAAGACATTTTGAACGTCTTCGTCTTCTTCGATCTTTTCGATCAATTTGTTTACCTGTTCAGCTTCCGCAGGGGTTACATCTCGATAATCTTTAGGAATGCGCACGAACTCTGCCGAAAGAATTTCCCAGCCGTTTTCTTCCAAGTAGCTTTGCAAAGCTGCATTCTGAGCAAACTCTCCATAAAGAATCAGTTCGCCTTCTTCCTCTTCGATCTCATCTTCCACACCGAAATCAATGACCTCCAAAGAGAACTCTTCCAAGTCGATCTCTTCTCGCTTGCGTAGGTGGAATACGCATTTGTGGTCGAAAAGAAACTCCAAACTGCCCGTGGTGCCGAGGCTGCCGCCATGCTTGTTGAAGTAGCT
>JBGZIN010000070.1:0-23721 GCA_041848345.1 Porphyromonas sp. | reverse complement strand
GCAAGTTATGCAACAAGATATTCAAAAGCAACAAGAAACCCTCATCGCACCCATCCAACAAAAGGTGATGGAAGCCGTCAAGAAGGTGGGTGATGAAGTAGGTTGTTCCTATGTAGTGGAATCGGCTATGTTGCTTTATGTAGGAAAAGATGCAATTGATATTACCCCTAAAGTGAAAGCTCGTCTGGGTGTGAAGTAATAATTGCCTTTATCGATCTATAAGAGGGTGGCTGAAATTATATCAGCCATCCTTTTTTTGTTTCCTATGGAATGAAGGGAAAATTTGAATGCATACAAAGCGAAAAATGAACGCATACAAATTCAAATTTGTATGCATCCACTTTTATATTTCATCGCATTCAAAATTTTCCATCTTCTGCGATGAACTTTTATTTGTATGCTTCAATTCTGTTTCCCCCATGAAAGTGTGTGTATGCTTTGCCACTATTGCGCACACTAAGAGAAGCTATTCCCGATTACCTCTCTTGAAAGAGCGTGTATGCTTTGCCACTATTGCGCACACTAAGAGAAGCTATTCCCGATTACCTCTCTTGAAAGAGCGTGTATGCTTTGTCGCTATCGTGCACACTGAGGGAACCTATTTCCGATTGCTTCTCTTGAAAGAGCGTGTATTCTTTGTCGCTATCGTGCACATTAAAAGAACCTATTCCCGATTATCTTTCTTGGAAGTGTGTGTACGGTCTACCTCCATCTCGTGCATTTGAGAATAGGCTTATATTTTTTTCGTTCGTCCAATACAGATAGAGTTTACTACTTTCCGTTAGGGTCTATGGAATATAATGAGATTTTTTGCGCATTCAATGCACATAGGGTTGAGCGTGCATTTTCATTTTCAACGATCCTCCTTGAGCAATGTTTATGTGTGGGAAAGAGAGATGTTTTAGAGGTCTTTCATTGAGGAGTACTGTTCCGACATACTTTTCTCGTTCAGAGGCTTTTTCTGCCTCCAATACAAAATAGCGCCCTCCTCCTTGATCCAATGTGGCTTTGTTGAATATGGGCGAGCCAATGATGTATTCATCCTCTCCGGGTGTTACGGGATAGAAGCCCAGCATACTGAAAACGACCGAAGCTCCCCATGAAGCACCGTCTACGGCTGTCGGAAAACCTGCGGGATCGAGACGGCAATTTTTTTGCAATACGTGGCGAATGATTTTCTGACTTTTGAATGGATGGTCGGTGAAAGAGTAGAGGTAATAGCCATACATATTATGCACGGTAAGAGGTTCCAACAGTACGGAAGTCATGCGTTCATCAAGCAATTTTTCAAACGTTTCCACCGATCCGGCCAGGGCAATCATCTCTCGGATATTGTAGGGTTCTAATTGATAAATCAGAGAAATCGAAGGAATACTTATGGCACTTCCCTCCTTTGGTTTCAATAGCTTTATGGGATGACCGCTGAAAGTAGCTATTTTTTTGTAGCACCAATTGTCGTAGGCATCTGCTTTCCCACTTTTCACATAGTGCGTTGCCGCTTGATATACTGTTTGGAGGTCAATATCCGTGAGTCCCTTGCTGTAAGCATCAGTGAATAGTTCTAAGGTGCGGTTGGCATCTTGTGGAGAGGCTATATCTCCCCCAAACGATGGATAGGCAGGCAGTGTTTTTTGGGCATTTGCTTGCGCCATGCGAATATAAGAGTTGAGGATATGCTGCTCAATTTCGGGGAAGAGAAGCGTTTTCAGAGGGTGCAGCGAGCGAAAAGATTCAGCTGTATAGTCGTTTGTGTAGAAAGGTATTCCTTCATCATTGTGAGCCGAATCATCTATGGGAGAGTAGTAACGACCATACTCCGATATGCATACGGGAGCTGTAAGTGATCGGTAAAGTGCGGTGTAGAAGATGGCTTGTTCTTCCATCGTGCCTCCCTCTATTTTTATGCGCTCCAAAGCCGTACTCCAGGTGTTACGGGCAGCTTTGGCTACGACATTATACTCGTAGGATGGTATTTCTCGCTGTAAATTTTTGTGGGCTTGTTGGTGACCGATGAGAGAAATTCCGTAACGAATGACCAACTCTTTACTTTCAGAAGGTGCCTTTACGAGTAGTTCTTCACTTTCGCTTGCTTCCGATAGCACTGTAATAGGCAGGTTGCACTCCAAATACATATAGAGATTTCCTTTTCCTTTGAGTGGATAGGTTGCATAGATTTTATTCAACGAATCAATGCGATAAACAGCCTTTTCCGAAGATGAACGGAACAGAAGTATGCGTTCTTTGTCCACGGCATCACTGAAATCTAAGTGATAGATACCGCTCCGCTCTTGAAGAGAAAAGTTGCAAAAAAGCTGTTCTTTATCCAAATAAACATGATAGCGATAAGGAGCAATCTCTTCATGGTCATAGGTATAACGGAGTTTATGATATGCCGGAAGAGAGTTGTTGATCAGAGGACAGAAGTAAAATTGAGCTTCTCCCAAAGAGGGAATGGAAACCAATGGAAGCCCTTCAATATAATTGCTCCTAAAATCTTCTTTCATAGGGCTTATGGCAAGGAGTGCGTGGGGTAACTGTACAATTGCCGGTAGCGGTTTTTCGCCCAGTGAAAGGCTCCCAATAAGAGGATCGACCAGATCTATGGCTTCTTGAGAAGTACGCCGAAAAGAACCATTGCCTTGCGAACAAGCAACTGAAAGAAAGATAAAAGCGAGGAGAGTAAGGGAATGGAATAATCTGCTCAATGCACGCATAGCTAAAGAAGTGAGGGAGAGGTTGATCTATGGGATTATAAAAATGAGGAGGAGTAGGGGGATTGTTTTCATCGTATAGCACTCGGAAACAAGGAGTACATATTCGTTTTTCAACACGTAGGGGCGTATATTGTTGAGAAAAGAATATGTACTTTGTAAGACGGGGATAGACTCAACAAATCGAACTTATTACAGTAGAAAGAAAGTTAGAAATAGAGCTTCAACTTTTCTTCATCGTTTTGCTTGAAAGCCTTATAGGGTTCGCTTTGTGCAAGGAAACTTTTTTTCTGTAAATCTCCGAATACTTTTGTTGCCAAGCGGCTGATAAAACTCTGAGATTTTTGTAACTCTTCAAAGAAGTGCTCCAAAGTGTGTGCTCTGAAGTGTAGAATTTCTTCTAAAAGTTCTCCATCGGAAAAATAGCCTCCATAGCGGTTGTAGGTGGCGAAAGAACGTTCGGGAAACTCTATCGAGCCCCAGCCTGCTATTTTCATTAGCTTGGTAACAAAATCTTCATAGATAGCCCGGCAAAGTTCTCCCCCTCCCACATTGAATATTCTATTCCACAGAGAAGCTCTTCGGTCATAACTGTTCACCATGGCAAAAGCCAAGTCGCTGCTATGAACAAACTCCAAATGAGAGGTCAGTGGCATCTTGAAAAGAGAGTTATCCAAGAAGTTTTCTTCCGAGTCAAGCACAATCCCCGGTCGGAATATGGTCCACTCAAGTTGGCTATCTTGAATAAACTTCTCTGCTTGTAAGAGAGTTAAGGCATGATGATCCCCAAGGGAGGGGGCTGTAAAATCGCCTACGGCAATCATGGGAGAGCGCAATCTATCGCCATACACACCAATAGTAGAAATGGTTGTTAGGTAACATGAGGGCGAGTAGCACTCCAGGTTTTCAACCAAGTAGCGAGTGCCCAAAGCATTTACCTTTTGTGCCAATCTCGGATTGGCGTTGGAAGTTGTCTCGGAAAGGTAGCCGCAATGTATCACAAAGTCTTTGTCTGTGGCAGCTTCGATGCTATCTTCCGGTATGGATAGGTCTCCATAGATAACTTTTATATCCGATTTGAAGTGCTCCAAGAAGGTCATAGTCCTTCCTTTCTTCACGTCAAACGCTGTAATTTCAAACTGCTCTTTGTGTACCAATAGAGTTTTTAGTACACTTCTTCCGAGGCTGCTTCCTGCTCCGGTGAGCAACACTTTGATCTTTTGTGCCATATTTACCTCCTTTATCATACAGATTCTTTGTACTCAAAGTTAAGCAATTACAATGACAATAAATGGTTTGAGACGAAGATTTTTGCCAATGCAAATTTCATCGTCTGAGGAGAGGTTTCCCTTTTAGAAGCTCTCTGAGTAGGGCAAGAGCCTCGTCTTCGGCAGAACGCATAGCCTGTTTTTCATCGGTAGTATGGTCGTCCAAGCCGATTAGATGAAGCACTCCATGGATCAAAACCCTATGCAACTCTTCCGAATAATCGGTTCCGAAGAGCCGGGCATTGCTTTGCACGGTGTCTAAACTAATCACTATATCGCCAAAAATTGTTTGTTCGTCTTCTTCTATTTGAGTATTGAACGTGATGATATCAGTGTAATAGTCGTGATCTAAGTACTGACGATTGACCATGAGGATGCCTTCATCATCGGTAAATAGGTAGGAGATATTGCCCAATTTCTTACCCCAATGCTGAATTACCAAACGTATCCATTCGCGCACTACCAAGCGATGAATGGAGGGGATTTTTGTGTCTCTTTCACTAAGATAGTAGATACTCATTATTTTGATTGAATTAGTTTACGCGGTAAAAAACAAGTAAGTAACGATGATGGCTACGATGGCTCCGGCTAAATCTGCCAATAGGGAATAACTTACCGTGTAGCGAATTTTTTTTATGCCAATACTACCGAAGTAGAGGGCGACTATGTATAAAGTGGTATCGGTACTACCTTGGACCACAGAAACCAAACGCCCCACGAAACTATCAGCTCCGAAAGTATGCATAGCATCAACCATTAGAGCCCTGGCTCCATTGCCACTAAGCGGTTTCATAAGCATAGTCGGGAGTGCCTCCACCCAGTCTGTTTGCCAACCCATGGTAGAGAAAAGCCATTTGACTGCTCCGATGATGGTGTCCATTCCCCCGGAAGCTCGAAAAACACCTATGGCAACAAGCATGGCGAGCAGGTAAGGAATAATCTTTACAACAGTGCCAACACCCTCTTTAGCTCCCTCTACAAAAGCGTCGTAAACATTGATCTTTGACACAATTCCTCGGACAAAAATTGCTGCAATAATTGTCAAAAGAAGGAGAGCAGCTACTACGGTTGTATAGAGATTGAATTGTTCAGAGGAGGTATTGTGGCGCAAAAAAATTATCCCTCCGACGAGAAGACTTATACAAGTCAATAGCAATAAGAAAGGTTTTTGAAGCAGGTTGATTTTTTGCTTCACGGCAATGAGACCTACCGCCGTGATGGTAGATGCCAATGTGGCAAGCAAAATGGGGAGGAACACATCTGTGGGATTGGCAGCACCGGCTTCCATGCGAAACCCGATGATGCTTATGGGTATCAGCGTCAAACCGCTTGCATTTAGAGCGATGAACATGATCATGGCATCGGATGCTCGCTCCTTGTCGGGATTTATATCCTGCAAATGCTTCATGGTCTGCAATCCCAAAGGAGTAGCTGCATTATCCAGTCCTAAAAGATTGGCAGATAGGTTCATGAATATGCTACTCAGGGCAGGGTGCCCCTTGGGAACAGAGGGAAACAGTATGCCGAGTAAAGGACCTATTTTCACAGCCAAATGCTCCATGGCACCGCTTTTCTCTGCCACTTTCATCAGCCCCATGAAGAAGCATAAGACGCCTGTCAGGGTAATGGCGATTTGTATTGTTGTGGCAGATTGATCGAATATCGCCGAGACAATTTGTTGAAAAACTTCGGGACGATCGGATAGGAGGGCTGTTATAATGCCAAACAACAACCCTCCCAAGATGAGGAATAGGAATAGATAATTCAGTACCACTATTGTAGATATTATTTCTGCGGAATACCATCTCGTTGAAGAAGTGCCCCAATCTGAGGTTCTCTTCCTCTGAAGGCAACGAAAAGCTGCATGGCCCTGTCGGTATCACCTCTTTCCAAAATGGATTTACGGAAGTGTTGTGCTGTCTTTCGATCGAAGATACCTTGTTCCAAAAAGAGAGAGAAAGCATCAGCGTCAAGTACTTCGCTCCATTTGTAACCATAATACCCGGCGGCATATCCTCCCGAGAAGAGATGTCCGAAAGAATTGCTCAGGATACATCCTTTGGGGCGATGGGGAGTAATGCGTACCAATTCCGTTGCATTGCGTTCAAAATCTTCTAATAGAGTGCTTTCATCCAATGGCTCTCTGCGTGTGTGATATGCCATATCTAAAAATCCGAAAGAGAGTTGGCGCAGAGTGCTGTAACCTATGGGATACGCTTCTGCTACGAGCATTTTTTCGAGTAAATCCATAGGCATGGGCTCTTCTGTTTGATAGTGGCGTGCGAACGTTTGGATAAACTCGGGTTGCCTGAGCCAATTTTCCATAATTTGGCTGGGGAGCTCCACAAAGTCTCGTACTACGTTGGTTCCACTCAGAGAAGTGTACTTACATTGACTTAATAACCCATGCAGCCCATGTCCGAATTCGTGCAGGAAAGTATTTACTTCGTTGGGAGTTAGCAGAGATGGAAGCGTTTCTGTCGGAGGAGTGAAGTTCATAACCAACAGAATATGCGGACGTTTTGCTCCCTCCTGTTCTCTGAGGTTGTTCATCCAGGCTCCACTTCTTTTTCCTTTACGAGGAAAAAAGTCTAAATACAGTAGTCCGATGAATTGCTTTGTTTCATTATCCCAGACTTCATAGCTGAAGACATCTTGATCATAAACGGGAAGGGTGGTCTGCCTAAATTCTATGTTATAAAGTTTTTCAGCCAATCCTAAAACGCCTTGAATGACCCTATTCAATGGAAAATAAGGGCGTAACTCTTCTTGTGCAACGGCGAAATGTTGTTCTCTATATCGTTCAAAATAGAAATCAATATCCCAAGGATCAAGTTCCCCATCTTGTTTCAATTGGGCGATTTGTGCCATCTCTGCTCGGGCTTGGTCTATGTAGGCAGTGCGCAGATGCTCCAAGAAATCGCAAACTTTTTGAGGAGTATTCAGCATTCTCTCCTCCAAAACCCAGTCAGCATAGGTTGGATAGCCCAAAAGCTGTGCTACTTTGAGCCGATTATTGACAATGCGTCGTGTAATGTTGCTATTATCAGTTTCATTTTGCTTGCAACAGAGGCGAGCTTTGGCCAAGAACATGGTTTGGCGTAACTCCGTAGAGGTGCAAAACTTCATGATACCTTGGATGGATGGGAAAGAGAGGTCAAACAAATAGCCTTCGCAATTGCGCTCTTCCTTTGCTCGTTGTCGTGCTTTATCCAAAAGAGCGGTCGGAAGCATTTTTATGTGTTCGTCATCCGGAATGTAGAGGCGATATTCGTTTTCTTCTTTGATAACATTATTCCCAAAAGTGAGTGTGTCTTGGCTTAACTCTTCGCGTAATTTTCTCAATGATTTCTTATCCTCTTCATTGAGAAGTGCACCACTGCGAACAAATCCTTTGTAGCAATTCTCTAACAAACGCAAGTCGGCAGCGTCTAAGGAGAGCGAAGTACGCCCTTCGTATACCGTTTTGACACGGGCAAAAAGAGCATCGGATAGTGTTATGTCATTGGATAAACGGGTGAGTTCGGGCGAGAGTTTTTCTGCCAACTCCATCATAAAATCATTCCCATTGCAGTGTAGTAGGTTGAAGAAAATGCCTTCCACTGCTTCCAGTGATGCTCCCAAATTTTCCAGAGCAACAATGGTGTTTTCAAAAGTTGGAGCTTCCGGATTGGTGATCAAGTGCTCAAACTTTGTTCTGTATTCTCGTATAGACTCTGCAAAAACGTCTTCATACATCTCCTCTTTGATTTGGTCAAAGGGATAAGCCTCATGAGGAGTAGAGGGGTGTAGGAAAAGGGTTTGGATTTGATTTTGTACGCTATTCATAAACGGTTGTTCTTGTTGTTGATAGGGTTTATCTGCCACAAATGTCCTTGTAAGGGCAGTAGGAACAAAAGTCGGTTATTGATGTTTGGCAAAACTCTTGTTCGGGGTCGAATAATTGCTCCAAAGAGCGAGTTAATTCTTCGGAAAAAGGCTGTGCAATATCTTTTATTCTGAAATCTTTTATCTCGGTTTCTCCTTTGGGCAATTCCTTTAGTTCCAAAAATCCAATGGGTTTTGTGGGATCTTTACTGATTTCTTTTAGAGAATAGAGCGTTGGTACGATGGGCAAAGAGTTGTCTTTGCAGGTACACCAATAGTAGGCATAGAGAAGCAACTGGGGTATCGCTTTGCTGGGTTTCTCTTTTTCTGTGGGGAAAAATAGAGAAGCCATGGAGGGAAAAGAGGCTTTATCACTCCCTGTTTTATAGTCGATGATACGAATGTGTCCGTCCACTTTGTCCACACGATCGATAAACCCCTTTATACGCACCTTGCGCTCATGGCTTAGAGGAAGAGAAAAGAGGAATGATTGTTCCGAGGCTAAGTAAGTTATGTTGTCATAGGTTTGATCATGTTGTAGGATGGCGCAAACATACTTTCGTATCATGCGGCAATAAACTTCATGTAGCCCCTCTATATCATGCTTTGTGGGTTTCTTCTTATTGAGAACAACGGAGGCATACTCTTTTTTTATGATCTCCTCTACCCGATGTAAGCCTCCCTTGGGATCTAAATAATAATCCAACTCTTGACGAGGTAATGTTTTGCCTTCAAATGGTCGGTAAAGCTGTTGCATGGTATTGTGTACGATGCTTCCAAACTTACCGGCGTTTAAGAAGTCTTCCTCCTTATCGGGTTCGCCAATGGAGCAGAGATGCTTAAAGTAGAAGCGCAAGGGGCACTGAACGAAGTCGTAAATACTACTTGCCGACAAAGCCTGTATTTGGGGTTGAGACTCCTCCAAATAGAGTAGCAATTGTTGCATTATGGCATCGCTCTTCGGTATCCGAATAGGGGGCGTTTGACTGTCGCTGAGTGTGAGTTGTACAGATCGCTCAGATACGGGATAACGCAGGAGGTAGCGTATTTGTCCTATGTAGCGAGAGGGTTCATAATCTTGACTACTGCCTGTTATGAAATAGACCCGGCGCGCCCGATTGACAAGGCGGTAAAAGTAATAGCTCTCGATATAGTCGCTAAAGCGATAAGTGGGAAGCCCGTATCCAATTCGAAGAGCATTGGGGATATAGCCCGAGGAGGTACTGCTTTTTCCTTTCGGTAGCATCCCTTCGTTGGCATCAGGGATGATGAGGTAGTCGAAGTTAATAAGACGAGATTCCAAAAATCCCATTACTTGCAATCCCAACAGAGGTTTTCCGTCAAAAGGTGTACGTTCTCCCTCAATGAGTTGACGTAGCAAACGCACCACAATACTCAGGCTGATGTATTCCCTGGACAGATTCAAAATATCAAGGAGTTGAACCACCACTTCTTGATAGGAGCGCACAAACTCTATCTCCAACTGCCCAAAACGAAGTAAGGTGGCATCCTCTTCCGAGGGAAGTGTTGCATATAGTTTCTGACCCAAATGCCTCAATAAATCTTTTAAGACGATCAATAGATCGGTTGCCTTATTCGGGGGCAAGAGCAGGTCTGAGAGTTTTTTGGCTTGGTGCTCCACACACCATGCTTTTATCTGCGAGTAATCTACGTAGTAGAAGCTATTGCCGATGAGTTCTTCCAAGAAAAGAGTTTCATTTTCTTGCAAGAGCAATTGAGTCATGGGGTGGCGTAGCAGCCCTTTCAGATGTTTGATGGGGAGCAATACTTTTGCCCCTTGTGTGCGTAGATTCAGATGCAGATCGATAATACGTTGCACCCATATGGCTGTGGAGCTATTGCTCAGGGGGTAGCCCATGGTGATATTGGTGCTTTTCTTCAGATGCTTTATGGCATCCAAAAGAGGTACTAATCCTTTTTCTTGAGGGAGTACTATGGCACAGCGCAGCTCTTCGATTGCTTTTGGATCTTTTTGCTCGATTTCTTCTATTAAAGAGGGTATCACTCTGCTTCGCCCCGTGTCGGAAGAGGTGCGTATAATTTCTATCTCTGGGACTATTTTTTGTTGCGAAGGGGAAAGCACCTCTCCGCCTAAGGACTTTTTATTCTCTTCCAAGGCATTGCCTATAATGTTCATCCACTCTTCCGACGAGAGGGGAGAGGAGGTATGGGGCATGGGCAATTCTTCCCAGACAAAATGGACGGAAAGCAGAGATGGATAGAGCTTCAGACGTTGCAAAACAATTCGTTCGGCAGGGGTTATTTGATAAAGACCTGCGATTGTTATCTGTTTGATTTTGCCTTGTAGAAAGGACGAAAGATGTGCCTCAAATGTTGCATTGTCCATTTCTGCCACATGCCGAGTCATCAATCCTTGATAGGCTACTCCTTCGTTCAGCAATCGTTGTCGAAAACGAGTGTAGAGAAGTTCCATTTCCGATAGGATCGAACAGAATTCCTCTCCCATTGAAGAGCTTTTCTGTTTCGTATCGGTCGGCAAAGTTCCCCAAAACTGCACAATAATGGCACGTTGTTGCGGACTTAAATAGTCGATTGAGGTCAGATCTTCCAGCTGTTGCATATTGCGGAAAATCTTGTTTGCGGGAGCTAAAAACAGGTCTATATCGTTAAAATCCTTGAGAATACGCTCAAAATGATCCACTGCCACATTGTTGGATTCGGACATATATTCGGGGTTCAGCTCCTGACGCAGCTGATGTAACTCCTCCATGAGTGTACACAAAAGATAGGTGCGCCCACCTTGTTGTAAGCCCGAAAGATGCAGTATGAGATCCTCTATGGAGGTAACATGAGGCGCAAAAGTGGGCCGTTGGAGATTTTGGCTTATGTAGTGTTTGAAGAATGTCCCGGAGCGATGAGATGGAAATACGAAACTTTGTTCATACAGCGGACGGGTTGCCTGTGCCACTACTCTTTGTGCCAAAGTATGAAGGAAGTCCAAGGATTGCTGCATGGTCAAGCTACTAATAGGGTCAATAAGTTGTTAAAGATGTGCAGTACGATGCCGGGATAGAGCGAACCACTATATGCCCTCCAATAGCCAAAAATCAATCCGTAGATGAAAATCGGGATTAGATGCACCGGCGATAGATGCAGCAGGGAAAAAATAAGGGCGGTGATGGCAATACCCCAATGTTTATTGCCCAAAATTCCAATTAGCAAAGGTTGCAACGTCCCTCTCATGTAGAGTTCTTCCACAAAACCGGTTAGAAATGCCACAACTCCGATGCGGAAGAGTGATAGGGGAAGGGTGGTTGGTTGTTTGATGAAAGAGGAGAGTTGTTCGGCTGATTGATGGAGAGAACGAAGTTTTTCACCCCATATACCGTCCCAATTTTCAACGAATAAAAGGCTTAAATAAGAGGTTAAAGCCACAGCGCACAATCCCACAAGTGTGCCTAATACAGCCTTAATCCCATTGGAAAGGGAGGGACGAGGAGGCCGTGTCAAGCCCAAGAAAAGTCTACGTTTCCCTTTTTCCACTTGTGAGTAGACAAAGAACAACGGGACGACACCAAAGGTTAAAAATGCCGATAGAGCGGAGTATACGAGCCGCTCGGATAGCGTTTGAGTAGAAAAGTAAAGAGGATAAAGACTTGCCAAAAGCAGTGCCGGAAGGGTAGCCATGAGCAACACACAACCGCTTCGCCATGAAGAATGACGAAGTCCCATCTCCGCATGAAAGAGATTATGTGCTTTGGGGGAATGTGGAGAATACATATCCGTTGCTTGTCTCTTTTTGAATGAAAAAATCGAATGCGTTGTGAAACTTGCTCATAATAAATCTCTTGCAACAATTTAATTGAATGCATTCAATTTACGAATTGATAGCATCCAAATGCAGAAATGAATGCATTCAATTTTCAGGTTGATTGCAGCCAAAATTTTTTACTCTTCGGAACGCAATTTTTGTTGTTGATATTGGGGGATGTATTTCCTCGGGATAGGACTCTGTCATTGCACGCATTGTTTTTGCCACGCCCAAGCGGAGCGCAATGTATCTTCGATGGATACCTTGGCATGCCAATTCAGTTCTCTATTCGCTTTGCCGGCGTCTGCCCAAACAGCTTCCGTGTCTCCCTCTCGACGATCTGCATAGCGATGGGGCACCTTCACGCCCGTTGCTTGCTCGAAAGTTTGTATCAATTCCAATACACTAAGCCCTTTGCCTGTTCCTATGTTAAATACATCCAACTGGGGGATGTTTTCACCTCCTTGAAGCATTCTGTCAAGGGCGGCAATGTGTGCCTGTGCCAAATCCATCACATTGATATAGTCGCGAATGCAACTTCCATCCGGAGTATTGTAATCGGTGCCGAACACTTGTAGTTCTTTGCGTATGCCGGCAGCTGTTTGTGTAAGAAAGGGAACGAGATTTTGCGGCACTCCGTTGGGAGCTTCGCCAATGAGTGCGGAAGGGTGCGCACCAATTGGGTTGAAGTAGCGCAATAAAGTAGCCTTGTAATGGGCGCCGGCGGAGATTGCGTCGCGTATGATCTCTTCATTGATCTGTTTGGTATTGCCATAGGGCGAGGTGGCAGGTAAAATCGGAGCGGTTTCATCCACAGGCAGGTGTTCGGGCTGACCATACACCGTGCAGGATGAAGAGAAGACCAAAGCCTGAGTGCCGAACTGCTCCATACACTCCATAATCGTGATCAAAGAGAGTATATTGTTACGGTAGTAGAGGAGTGGCTTTTGAACGGATTCGCCCACAGCCTTGCTGGCGGCGAAGTGAATGACGGCATCAATAGAGTGCTCGGAGAAAACTTTTTCCATGGCAGCCTTGTCATTACAGTCTATCGGATAGAACGGTGGACGGGTGCCTGTAATCTTTTCGAGAGCATCCAAAACTTCTGCTTTTGAGTTGCTCAGGTTGTCTACAACAATGGCTTGATAGCCGGCTTCGTAAAGAGCAACAATCGTATGCGAACCAATATAGCCCGTACCACCTGTTACCAAAACATTTTTGCGCATAATTCTCGTTTATCGTAGTGATTGATTTATAGTCTCGATGTAGTCTAAAATATCTTCTCGCCCTCGTTTTGTGGTCGAGGAGGTGCAGAAGAAAGGAGGGAGCTCCTCCCATTCTTCCAACAATTTCGCCTGATAGCACTCGATGGCTTCTTGTAATTTGGCTTGCGAAATCTTGTCGGTCTTGGTCATCACTATGGAGAAGGGAATGCCCCATTCGCCCATTTGTCGGATAAACTCCAAGTCAATGGCTTGAGGGTCTAAGCGACTATCCACCAAAATGAACAGATTGGTTAGCTGCTCACGAGCGGTTACATACTGCTCGATCATGGAGCGGAAAGCCAAGCGTTGTGCTTTGTTGCGCTGCGCAAATCCATAGCCCGGCAGATCGACTAAGTACCAATCGTTATTGATGATAAAGTGATTGATCAGTTGTGTTTTGCCCGGTTTTGCCGAGGTCATAGCCAATTTGGAAAAACCCGTAAGCATGTTGATAAGTGAAGACTTGCCCACGTTGGAGCGACCAATAAAGGCATATTCGGGTAGGTGTCCCTCGGGGCACTGCTCGTAGTGCGCACTACTTTTTACAAAGGTAGCTGTCTTGATGATCATAGTAGGAAAATTCTATTCTTTCACAAAGATATATCCTTTATCTGTGAATCTTTTCAGAACTTAACTTTCGTGTCTTTCCGAGGAAAATAAATCCATTGTTTGAGCGATGAGAGCCTCATCCGCCAAAACCAATGCAGTCATTGCATGCACCACACTTACGCCCCGAATTGCCACGCAGGGGTCGTGTCGTCCTTTGCCCTTTACGATGGTTTCTTTGCCGTCGATGGTTACGCTTTCTTGTTCTATCCCAATAGTTGGTGTCGGTTTGAATGCCACTCTGAAAGATATAACCTCTCCCGTTGCAATTCCACCCTGTATTCCACCGGAATGATTGCTTTTGAAATAGACTTTGCCGGCATCATCAACTCCCATTGCATCGTTTACTTGACTTCCCCGACTGCGAGCCAAGGCAAATCCATCACCAAACTCAATCCCTTTGACAGCGTTGATGGAGAGCATGGCGTAGGCTAATCGAGCGTGCAGTTTGTCATAAAGAGGACTGCCCCATCCCATTGGGGTGCCTTTTATCAGACATTCCACTATCCCCCCTATGCTATCGCCCTGCGTGGCACACGTTAGCAGGTGTCGGGATAATCGCTTATCAGCCTCGGGGTGTGGGCATCGAGAGCGAAAAGAATAGCTCTTTTCCAATGAGAGAAAGGGTATTTCCTCCTCCTTTAATTGCTCTTCTCCGATAGAGTATATGTAGGGATAAATTTCGATGTTATACTTTCGGCGGAGCATTTGTAGAGCAATAGCCCCTGCCACACAGCGAACGGCTGTCTCTCGGGCAGATGCTCTGCCACCTCCCGATTGCGGAGGAATACCATATTTGCGATGATAAGTGTAGTCTGCGTGCGAAGGACGGTAGAGGGTCGATAGGGTAGAATAGTCTTGCCCACGCGCATCTTCATTGTGAATAATGAAGCCAATGGGGTGTCCTGTGGTCGTATTGTCGGGAAGTAGTCCCGAAAGGAATGTCACTCGATCCTCTTCTCGGCGAGGAGATACCAACGACGAAGTACCCGGACGACGGTAGGACAGAAATCGTTGCACCTCTTCGAGGTCGATTTTTATCCCCGAAGGGCATCCGTCTAAAACGCCTCCTATTGCTGTTCCATGCGATTCGCCAAAGGTGGTCAGGCGGAAAAGTCTACCGAAAGAATTCATTCAATAAATCATTTGAGTCTGTGTCTCTTTATTCATTAGCAGGTATCTCGGATTCATTAGCAGGCATCTCGGATAACCAACTCTTGAGGAAATTGCACTTCCCGATTTGTATTTTACTTTTACCGATAGGCGTTTCCTTTGGAGTGGTGCAGTGCTCAAGCGAGCCGGGAGATGCTTTCGTTTTTTTGATCGACGGCAGGTTAAAAAGAAGAACCCTCGGAGCTTTGTTGAAACTCCAAGGGTTCTTATTCTTTTTTTAGTGGCAACCTCCAGAGCATCCACCGTGTGAGCAACAGCCTCCGGCGGAGTCGCCCTCATCGTGGCATCCACATCCGCAACCACCTTGAGGTGAGCTCATCGCTTCAATTCTGCGACGATCTTCGTCTGTTGCCGGGCGTTCTTGCAGGATTTCGCCCACAAAGTGGAGTGTCATTCCCGCCATGGGATGGTTAAAGTCCATGATGACTTTCTCTTCATTTACCTCTTGCACCAAGCCTTCCACACGTTGCCCGTCTGCGGTCATCATTGGGAGCATATTGCCGACCATTACGTTTTCAGAGTCAAACTCACCCTCTTCGTTGCAGAATACCTCGCGGTCCAGAGAGAGAAGAAGATCTTCACGTCTCGCTCCGTAGGCGGCTTCGGGTGTCAATTCAAAGTCGAATTTATCTCCCATGGACAAGCCTTCGAGTCGCTCTTCAAAAGCAGGGATCATCATTCCCACTCCGTGCAGATACTGCATGGGACTCTCTTTGGTGGCTTGCTCCACCATGTCTCTTTCGTCGCCCACGCCTGCATATAAATCATAGCAGCATTCCACAAAATGCTCTTTGTTGATAGCCATATTTCGTTGTTTACTATTACACTAAATGTTATTGTTCAAAGCTGTCTTTGCTCATCAAAGACGAAGCAAAGATATAATTTATCTTCGTTTTTGCGAAGCCTCTTTGCGAGATTTTTCCTGTTTGAAATCTTGACAGAAGGCTTTTTTGTCCGTCAGCTGCTTCATCATATTGCGTCCAAATTTGCGTTGCACCTTATCCAATAGGAGTACTTTCTCGGGCGAAATATGATTGCATAACTTGGTGTAATACTCTTCGATGAGTTTGTTTTCGGCTATTTTCCATTCAGTACGCTGTCTCAGATGGGCTATAACTTCCTCTTTGGAAAGTGTTTTCTTCTGTTTGAGTTGTTGTGTTTTTTGTTTGTGTTCTTTCCACATGGCTATTCGTTTGCTATCCAATTCATTGAGATAGCTGCTTACGAGCTCACATTCTTGGTCGGTCAATGCCAGTTCTTTGCACACGAAACTATTGCGCTGTGCCACACATTCTTTCGGTGCAGGAGGTTCTTGAGCATTGATCACGGAAACAAATCCTGTCAGGATGAGGAATGAAAAAATAATACGTTTCATAGGAAATTTGTCGAGTTAAGGGTGTTTATTTACTGTGTATATTCGGTCGCTACCAGCCAATTCCCGTCTAAGTTGTCGGTATATTCGCTGGTTAAAAATTCATAGTAATCCTGATTGCTGATGTTGTCAAAGGAGTGTTCCATCGCCATGGTTTCTTGTCCTACGGCAGGAGATTGTGTTTCCTTCGGAGACGGATTGTTGTCGAACAAGCGGAATACCCCGATGGTGAGAGCCACGGCAGCAGCCATGGTGAGGTAGGGACGCAAACGCACCCAAATGGTTCGTGGCTTGGGAGCTGATGTGGAGGGGGCGATGGTGGGTTTTTCTGTTGCCTTCCGATCGTTTGCTTCTTGCTCTTTATGGGCAATGTTTGCCATGATGCGATCTTCCAACGTATCGAAGTAATCGTTGGGGTGCGTGAAGTGACTTTTGCTTTTCTCTGATGAGTGTAGAAGTTTTTCTTCTAAATCCATAGGAACAAATAGGGTTTATTGAAATTTGGTTTCGTATAATGGTAGGACTGTAAATAGGGAAAATCGTTTAATGGTGCTCCTCGATATATTTTTTCACCTTCGCCACGGCATGATGGTAAGAGGCTTTCAAAGAACCCTCGGAAACGCCCGTAAGTTCGGCGATGTCTGCATAGGGAAGCTCGTCATAATACCGCAAAAGGAAGACTTGTTTTTGTTTGGGAGGAAGCGTGTTAATGGCATTTTGGAAGAGGAGTTCGGCTGCGTCTCCGTCAAAGTAGGGATCGCCCATGACGTTTTCCACAAGATACCGATTGTCGTCGTCAATCTCGATGGTATGCTCGCGGAGTCGTTTTTGTTTGTCGATGTAATTGAGCGACTCGTTTATCGCTATACGATAGAGCCAAGTATAGATTTTAGCATCGGCTCTAAAGCTATCGATGGCTCGCCACGCTTTGAGAAAAGTCTCTTGCACAATCTCATCGGCAATGTCGTGATTGAGCACCATGCGTCTTATCTGCCAATAGAGGGGTTGTGAGAATGCTGCAACCAACTCGGCAAATGCCTTTTTTTTCGTTTGTGGGTTTTGTACCCGCTCTAAAAATTGGGCATCAAAATGTGGGTTTTCAATACTTTTTTTCATACAATACCCCACAAAAATAGCCTTAATGTTTTTCAATTCAAAATGCCCTCTTTCCAAGGTTGTTGCTGTGGAAAAAACGGAGATGAGAAAACACCATTCGACGAGAGAGAAAGAGCGGATGCCTACGTCCATCTGTTGAGTACCTGTTCATCGGTTCAATTTGTATGCATTCAAATGGAAATTTGTATGCATATAAAATCGAATTTGTATGCATTCATTTTTCAGTTTGAATGCATACAATTTTGTTTCTCCTTTCAATGGGATCTTTTGTGCCTTCTTTGAAGGGTTTGTTTTGACTCCTTTTAGTGTGGTTATTGCGTTGATTTACAGTAGTGTTGAGTAAGTGTATGGGGCATCATTGTCGTTATTCCTAAGTAAAGAGTATCTTTGCGAGACATTTTTAGACGCATTAGAAGCAAATAAATAAACGGATACATATTATCGGAGTATAAGCAATGAAGCATGGATTTGTAAAAGTGGCTGCCGCAGTGCCTTATGTGCAAGTGGCAGATTGTTACTACAACATAGAGCGCATCAGTGAGATGGTGCATCAAGCCGACGCACAAGGGGTGGAGATCGTCACCTTCCCCGAGCTTTCGATCACGGGATACACTTGTGGGGATTTATTTCTGCAACCCTTCTTGCTCCAAGAAGCGAATGCAGCTTTGTGTAAATTGGCGGAAAATACAGCCGATACGGAGACGTTGATCATTGTGGGAATGCCTGTGCGTGTGGAAGAAAAACTCTTTAACAGTGCCGTGGTACTCCAAAAAGGACGCATATTGGGCGCAATTCCCAAAACTTATTTGCCCAATTATCGAGAGTTTCAAGAGAAGCGATGGTTCTCACCCAGCGATGTGCTTCAATACAAGACGGTGTACATAGGTCAGCATGAGGTGCCTATTGGGCATAATATTCTGTTCCGCTCGGGTAAGGTGGGCATCGGGATTGAAATTTGCGAGGATATGTGGACACCCTACACGCCCGGCACACGTCTCAGTCTATATGGGGCGCATATCATCTTCAATCTTTCGGCAAGTAATGAGAATGCCGGCAAGCACAATTACCTCCGTTCCATCATCAGCGGTCTCTCTTCTCAGGGGCTTTGCGGCTATGTATATACCTCCAGCGGTTATGGGGAGAGCTCTACCGACTTGGTATATACGGGGAAGGCTTTCATCTCCGAAATCGGTAAAATCGTCAAGGAGATGAAACGTTTTGAATACTGTGAGCGGATGATTATCAGTGATATAGATGTTTCGCATATCCAAACGGAACGCCTACTGAACAGCAGTTTCAAGGCAGCAGTTTCCCACTTTACGCAGGAAACAATCACCGAAATTCCTTTCTCCCTGCGCTCAAGCGAGGCATCGGCGCCCGTAGATCGTCCCATAGAACGCAATCCTTTCATGCCCGATGGGGTAAATCCCGATGAACGATGCGAGGAAATGTTTGAGATACAAGTGTGCGGATTGGTACAACGCTTGCGCCACATGAATGCCCAACACGCCGTTGTGGGGATTTCGGGTGGATTGGATTCTACTCTGGCTCTGCTGGTTACGGCAACGGCATTTGATATACTGCAAATGCCGAGAGAAAACATTGTAGCCATCACAATGCCGGGTATGGGCACCTCCGAGCGCACACTCAATAATGCCCGTCGTTTGATGACGGAATTGGGAGTTACACAGCGAGAAATAGATATAACAGAGAGCTGTTTGCTGCATTTTGAGAAGATAGGACACGATCCCGCAGTGCACGATACAACCTATGAAAACGTACAAGCACGAGAACGCACACAGATTTTGATGGATATTGCCAATCAAAAAAATGCTCCCGTTATCGGCACGGGCGACCTCTCGGAAATAGCATTGGGGTGGTGTACATACAATGGAGACCACATGTCTATGTATTCGGTCAATGCCACTGTTCCGAAAACATCTGTGGCGTTGATAACCAAGTGGTATGCTCGTTTTAGAACGACTTCGGAGGTCTTATCTGCCACGCTTTTGGATATTGTCGATACGCCCATCAGTCCGGAACTTTTGCCGAATGCCGGTGGCGAGGTGTCTCAAAAGACGCAAGATATAGTAGGTCCTTACGAGCTGCATGACTTCTTTATATATCACTTCTTATTCAAAAAGTGCGAGCCGAGCAAAATTTTCTATTTGGCTCGAGAAGCATTTCAAGGGGCTTATGCTCCGGCAACAATCAAAAAATACATGTTGCTCTTTTTCCGCCGTTTCTTCAGTCAGCAATTCAAACGAAATTGTATGCCCGACGGACCTAAGGTGGGTTGCGTGAGCTTGTCTCCCCGAGGCGAATGGCGCATGCCGAGCGATGCTGTAAGTTCCATGTGGTTAAGAGAAATAGAGAGTTTGTCAGAGGCTTGAGCTTGTAACCCTCTTTTTGTTTGCTTTGTGTCAAAACATTGACTACCTTTGCAAGCAACTGGAGCAGGGATATATTTTTTATCCTCTTAATTTAGAGATTACAGCTCTTCTCCGAATTAGTTGATTATATATTTAACGTGAAATTATAAGGTAATTGTAGTGATGAAAAAGCACAATTTCAATGCGGGACCATGCGTTCTCCCAAAAGTTGCCATAGAGGCAGCTATCGAAGCTATTCGTGATTTTGATAATACCGGTATCGGTGTTCTCGAAATTTCTCACCGTACTCCAGGGTGGGAGCGTATTATGAAAGAAACTGCAGACCTCTGGCGCGAATTGCTCAATATCCCCGATAACTACGAGGTTATGTTCCTCGGCGGTGGAGCCAGCACACAGTTCTTCACTGTTCCTGCCAACCTTATGGGTAAGAAAGCTGCTTTCTTGCAAACCGGTGTGTGGGCAAAGAAAGCCGCAAAAGAGGCTAAGATGTATGGCGAGGTAGAGATTGTGGCTTCTTCCGAAGACAAGAACTACTCTTACATCCCCAAAGGATACACCATCCCGACAGATGCAGATTATTTCCATATCACAACCAATAATACGATCTATGGTACGGAAATTCACGAAGATATGGATTGCCCTGTGACTTTGGTTGCAGATATGTCTTCCGATATTATGAGTCGTCCCGTAGATGTAACGAAGTATGGTTTGATCTATGGTGGTGCTCAAAAGAACGTAGGTCCAGCCGGGGTTACTTTCGTTATTGTACGCAAAGACCTAATCGGTGCAAGTGGTCGTGAACTCCCCACTATGGTTAATTACAATACACATTGTGGTGGTGAAGAGAGAGATAAGTCTATGTTCAACACGCCTCCCGTGTTCCCTATTTTCGTTATGCATGAGACTTTGAAGTGGGTTAAGTCTATCGGTGGTCTTGAGGCTATGTATAAGATTAACAAGGCTAAGGCAGACTTGCTTTACAACGAAATCGATCGTAACAAAATGTTCGTGGGAACGGCTGCAAAGGAAGACCGTTCTTTGATGAACGTTTGTTTCGTTATGACCGAGGAGTACAAAGATAAGGAAGCAGAGTTCTATAAGTTTGCTACCGAGAGAGGTATGGTAGGTATCAAGGGACACCGTTCTGTGGGTGGTTTCCGTGCAAGTATCTACAACGCCTGCGAAATCGAGAGCGTTCAAGCTCTGGTGGATGTGATGAAGGAATTCGAAAGCATGCACTAATAAATAAAAATGAAGTAAAAACAATATATGCTCTATAACCTTGGATTGGATGCCTTCAGGTTATAGAGCACTATTGAAATATAGAGAGAAAATCATGACAAAAGTTCTTATTGCAACAGAGAAGCCTTTTGCTGCAGCTGCGGTACAAGGTATTAAGGCGATCTTCGATGCCGAAGGTTTTGAAACTGTTCTTCTTGAAAAGTACACAGAAAAAAGCCAACTTTTAGAAGCCGTAGCCAATGTAGATGCTATCATTATTCGTAGTGATATTATTGATAAAGAGGTTTTTGATGCTGCTAAAAACCTCAAGATCGTAGTTCGTGCAGGTGCCGGTTTCGACAACGTAGACCTTGCAGAAGCAACTGCACATAACGTTTGTGTAATGAATACACCCGGTCAGAATGCCAATGCTGTTGCCGAGCTTGTGATAGGGCTTTTGGTATTCAACGCACGCAATCGCTTTAACGGTAAGTCCGGTAGTGAATTGATGGGCAAAAAGATTGGTATCTTGGCTTACGGTAACGTGGGTCGCAATGTGGGTCGTATTGCTCAAGGTTTTGGAATGGAAGTATATGCTTACGATGCATTTATTCCGGCAGAGGCAATCAAGGCAGCCGGTGCTGTACCCGTGGCGTCTGTTGCAGAATTGTTTGCTCATTGTGATGTAGTTTCTCTTCATGCCCCTGCAACGGAGGAAACAAAGAAGTCCATTAACTACGATCTGTTGATGCAAATGCCTAAAAATGCAGTGGTAATCAACTCTGCTCGTAAGGAGATTATTGATGAAGAAGGCATTCTTAAGGCTTTGACAGAGCGCACCGATCTCGCTTATATAACCGACATCATGCCTGCAAATCATGAGGCGATGCTTGCTTTGGGAGAGCGTTATTTTTCCACTCCCAAGAAGATGGGTGCTCAAACAGCCGAGGCGAACAACAATGCCGGTCTTGCTGCTGCCAATCAGATTGTAGGCTTCATCAAGAATGGCGAAGAGCGTTTTAGAGTAAATAAATAAAACTGTACAAACAATAGCTGGACATTGTAGTTATCGTTCGATTTCTACTTTGTCCGGTTTTTTAATTCATAACTACAAACATGGCAAGAATTAAACCATTTAAGGGATTACGTCCCCCCGTAAATCTTGTAGAGAAGGTCTCTTCTCGTCCCTACGATGTTCTTAGTAGCGAAGAAGCAAGAGAAGAAGCTAAGGGTAATGAAATGTCTTTATACCACATCATTAAGCCTGAAATCGATTTCCCCGTGGGTACTGATGAGCATGATGAATGTGTGTATGCAAAAGCGGTAGAAAACTTCAACCTTTTCCAAAAGAACGGATGGCTCGTTGAGGATGAAAAAGAGAACTACTACGTATATGCTCAAACGATGAATGGCAAGACTCAATATGGTCTTGTGGTAGGCGCATGGGTAGATGATTATCTCAACGGAGTTATCAAAAAGCATGAATTGACTCGCAGAGATAAGGAAGAAGACCGCATGAAGCACGTGCGTGTGAATAATGCCAATTTGGAGCCCGTGTTCTTTGCTTATCCTGAAAACGCTGAGTTAGACGCTATCGTGGCAAAATATACTTCGGAGAAACCTGTGTATGACTTTGTTGCGGATATTGATGGATTTGGACACACTTTCTGGATTATAGACAATGAGTCTGATATCAAACGTATAACAGAAATTTTTGCAACGTTTGAAGCTCTCTATATTGCCGATGGACATCACCGCTCGGCAGCAGCTGCTCTCGTGGGGGCAGAGAAAGCGAAAAACAATCCCAACCACAAAGGAGATGAGGAGTACAACTACTTTATGGCAGTTTGTTTCCCCGCAAATCAACTTACGGTAATTGACTACAATCGAGTTGTAAAGGATCTCAATGGATTGAGCGATGAAGAGTTTTTGGCTCAGTTGGAAAAGAATTTCACTGTGGAACTCAAGGGAGAGGAGATTTATCAACCAGCCAAATTGCACAACTTTGCATTGTATCTCGGTGGTAAATGGTATTCATTGACGGCTAAACCCGGTACATACAATGATAATGACCCTATTGGAGTGTTGGATGTTACCATTTCTTCCAATTTAATTTTGGACGAAATTTTAGGTATTAAAGACCTTCGTTCAGACAAGCGAATTGATTTCGTTGGAGGAATTCGTGGTTTGGGAGAATTGAAGAAACGTGTTGATAGCGGAGAAATGCGTGTTGCTTTGGCATTGTATCCTGTAACCATGAAGCAAATCATGGACATTGCCGATACGGGGAATATCATGCCTCCGAAAACAACATGGTTTGAACCCAAGTTACGTTCGGGTATAGTTGTTCACAAGTTGGACTAATGCCAAAGAGTCTTGCCCCACAAAGGAAGTTAGACTACCGGTCATTTTTGTCCCTAAGTCGGACTGGTATCGAAGGGTATTGTCCACTCGAAGGCAGAGAATATTGATCGTCTTTGCTCTCGGCCGGGGCTAATACTGAAGAGTGTGATCCTAATTAGAAGTGGTGGATTGCAGAGTATCTCTGTTCCTGAGTTGGGCTAATGCTTTCGTAAACAATAAAAAAGGTGCTTACTTTAGTAAGCACCTTTTTTATTGTTTACTCATCAGTTATCGGTTTATTAGGCTTTTGGAATTTCATTCACATCTTATTGAGGAAGAGCTTTATGCTACCCTCATTCCACTAAGGTACGATTGGGAGTTTGTCGCATTTTTGCGACGTTTATTTTTTTTGTAGGGTTTTAATTCCACTAAGGTACGATTGGGAGACAGAACATTTCAAGGACGTTATCCAAAACTATTGTTTTAATTCCACTAAGGTACGATTGGGAGTCACAGTCATACAAAGGATTGTGTGTACCTCCCTTGTTTTAATTCCACTAAGGTACGATTGGGAGGACAAAAAAATACAAGTT
>JBGZIN010000069.1:0-17346 GCA_041848345.1 Porphyromonas sp. | reverse complement strand
GGCACTATTTGTCAATACGTTGAACTTTGGCGATTCGATCTTGGCAGGTTCTTGTACCTTGGGGTTACTCTCCCTTCCTTTGGTGATACGTACGACGGAAGAGGCATTGAAAGCTATTCCCGATAGCTATCGCACGGGAAGTTTGGCATTGGGTGCAAGCAAGTTTCAGACCATACGGAGGGTAGTTTTACCGGCAGCTCTCCCCGATATTATGACGGGACTAATCCTTGCGGTTGGGCGTGTTTCCGGCGAAACAGCTCCTATTCTTTTCACGGCAGCTGCCTATTTTCTGCCTCATTTACCTTCAAGTATTTTTGATCAAGTGATGGCTCTTCCATATCATTTGTACGTAATTGCCACCACGGGTGTAGACTTGGAGGCTTCGCGTCCTCTTGCCTATGGGACGGCTTTGGTGCTTATTATCATTGTTCTACTGATGAACTGTACAGCCATGTTGCTCCGTCATTATATGGGTAATAAAAAGGGGCGTAGCTGAGTGATAGGCGCATTGACAACAAATAAATTAAGAACAATTGTTTTATGATAGAAGCGAAAAACGTCAATTTCCACTATGGAGATTTTCATGCGCTGCATGATATAAATCTGCAAATAGAACACAATACGGTAACGGCATTTATCGGTCCCTCGGGGTGTGGAAAGTCCACTCTCCTACGCCTATTCAACCGAATGAACGATTTGGTAGATGCAACACGCCTGACGGGGGAATGCCTGATCGACGGAGTCAATATCTATGGAAAAAACGTTCCCGTGGACGAATTGAGAAAGAAAGTTGGAATGGTATTTCAAAAACCGAACCCATTCCCCAAGTCTATTTTTGAGAACGTTGCCTATGGTCTGCGGGTCAATTCGATGGGAGACAAGCAGTTCATCGCACAACGTGTGGAGGAGTCGCTCAAGGCGGCAGCCCTATGGGATGAAGTAAAAGATAAGTTGAAAAAATCGGCTTTTGCCCTCTCCGGAGGTCAGCAACAGCGTCTTTGTATTGCTCGAGCGTTGGCAGTGGCTCCCTCTATTTTGCTCATGGATGAACCTGCCTCTGCATTAGACCCAATATCCACGGAGAAGATAGAGGAGTTAATTCATCAATTGAAAGACCGCTACACGATTGTAATCGTAACGCACAATATGCAGCAAGCTGCCCGCGTGAGCGATAAAACGGCTTTTTTCATGCATGGACACTTGGTGGAGTATTCCGAAACGAAGAAAATGTTTTTGGCTCCCGATTCGATAGAAACACAGAATTACATTACGGGACGTTTCGGATGAGTGTTCTATCGATAACGATTGGGAATAAATCATAATCACTAAACAGAATATGAGACACACAGAACAAGAAATGGCGCTGATCAAAGAAGATGTGGCGCATATGTGGCAGTTAGTAATCTCGCAATTGGACAAAGCGCGTACGGCATACTTCAACAGCGACGTGGAACTGGCGCGAGAAGTAATTAGCAAAGAGAAGAGAGTAGATGCCTATGAATTGAAGATTGAGAGCAGTTGTGAGCATTACATTGCCCTTTTCAATCCCGTGGCCATTGACCTTCGTTTGATGCTTTCTCTGATGAAGATCTGTCGCACTCTCGAGCGCATAGGAGATTTTGCAGCTGGTATTGCCCGCCATGTGGTGGATGATGACTGTCGTACACTGCCTGCCGAATGGAATGAAGAACTTCGTATGGCGCAAATGTTTTCCGCCCTTCAGGAAATGCTTGCCGATTGCTATGCTGCCATGGAGAGCGAGAGTAGTAAATTGGCGGGGAAAATACTCCAAAAAGACAAAGTGGTCAATGAGATTTATCACCGGGCTCCACGCATATTGACAGAGTTACTCACTGCTGAACCTCAGTATATTTATTGCGGATTGAAGCTGTTATTGCTTGTTCGTAAATTGGAGCGTATAGGCGACCATTGCAGCAATGTGGTGGAAGAGATTGTTTTCTATCTTGATGCCAAAGTGCTCAAACATAGCGGCAATAAGGAGTAGAGTGCGAAACAAAAAATATGTACATGCTAAAAAGTAGACGGCATTTGAGGCTTTAGCTTACGATTTGAGGGGCGATTGTTACCGATCATTGAGGGGGGCAATCGTCCTTTTTTTGGCTTCTGCTTTTCTTATGGAGCGGTGCGCAATGTCTCTATGCACCAATACAAAAGAAGCCCGAACCGAATGCAGCGTAAGTGTACTCGTGCAAATGACCCAACTCGAATATCGGTGACAACGAAGCGAGTACCGTATTATGCGATAGTCTCTTCTCTTGTGGCTGTTTTTGTATATTTGTCCTGTCTTTGTGCCTTTACAGAGCAGAATTTTTACCTAAGAACGAAGTTGATTGATGAAGTATAAAATCTTGATCGTGGACGACGATCAAAGTATTTGTGAAATATTGGAGTTTAATCTGCGCAGCGAAGGCTTCGAGGTGATGGCTGCGCATTCCGCCGAAGAGGCTTTGACCTTGCTGACCCATTCTTTTCATGTGATCCTTTTGGATGTGATGATGGGCGGAATGTCCGGTTATAAAATGGCAGAGGAACTACGCAAGGGAAAGAACGACACACCCATAATCTTTCTTACAGCCAAAGATACGGAGAATGATATGCTCACGGGCTTCTCTGTCGGAGGAGATGATTACATATCCAAACCCTTTTCCATAAAAGAGGTAATTGCTCGTGTTCGCTCCATCCTCAGGCGTACAACACCGGGAGAAAGTGGTAAAGAACATTCCTCTTACCAATGGGATGGACTGAAAATCGATAGAGAAACCAAAGAGATAACTATGGATGGAGAGCCCATTGCACTCACCAAAACGGAAACGGAACTGCTTATCCTCTTGATGGAGCAGCGAGACAGAATACTGTCTCGGGCGGAGATTATAGATAAAATATGGGGTGAAGCGTCGTTCATTACGGAACGTTCGGTCGATGTACATATAGCTCGTTTACGTAAAAAGTTGGGGAGATATGCTTCGTTTATAACCAATCGTTCCGGTTATGGGTACCGTTTTAATCCGTCGGCTCTATGCGATTGAATTTTCAGCACAAGCTCTTCCTCTCCTTTGCTCTTGTATTCACATTCTTTGCGGTTTGCGTTGTTTTGGTAGAGCAAGCACGGCAGAGGAGTGTGCGCAAGGAAGCTTTGGTCGATCAGTTGGAGATATATATCGTCCCAGTGGGGCGTATAGCGGCGGAAAATACTCCCGATTGGCAGGAGCACATGGAGCATTTACTCTCCCTTTTTGCACGTCCCATACGAGTTTCCATTATAGACAAAGAGGGTAGGGTAATCTTTGACAATACGGTTTCCAATCTGGGAGCAATGGATAACCATCTTCGTCGTGAAGAGATTGTACAAGCGCATACACAAGGGCAGGGAGTGGCTGTGCGAACCTCTCTATCCGATAAAAAGGAATACATCTATTTGGCACGTAAGCAGGGCGATTTCTTTATTCGAGTTGCTCTTCCCTATGATGTGCAGACCAGGGATTGGCTCAGACCGGACAATGTCTTCCTTTTTTGGCTGTGGGCTCTCTTCTTTACTTTGCTTTTTGTTGTGGGAAAGGTATCGGGAGCTATGGGAAAAGCCATCCAACGTTTGAGAGATTTTGCCCTGTCTGCAGAGCGAGGAGGAGAGGAGATTGTCTCTTTTTCCAACGATGAATTGGGCGAAATCGGTGCGCAAATAGCCCTTAACTATAAACTCCTTCAGGAGCGCAATAGAGAGATAGACTACGAGCGCGAACGCCTCGAACAGCATATTCTCGGTTCAAAAGAGGGGATTGCTTTTTTTGACGCCGACTATAAACTCACCTTCTTTAACGGACTCTTTTTGCAGTATCTCAATGCGTTGAGCGATAATACTTATACAGAGCCTTCTCGTCTTTTTGAAGAACCCTTTTTTGCTACGGCATACACTACTTTCCTCAAAAAGCAAGCAGAGCCCTACTACGAGGAGCAGATTGTCTATCAAGAGCGCATGTTTGCTCTTCGGGTCAATCGTTTCGATGATGGAGGAATAGAGGTCGTGCTCAACGATGTTACAGCCAACGAAAAAACACGCTTGCTAAAGCAGGAAATGACTGCCAATATAGCCCATGAATTACGTACGCCAGTAACTGCCATTCGAGGCTATTTGGAAACTGTTTTGGAGCACTCATTGGGAGAAAAAGACCGTTTATACTTCCTGCAACAAGCCTACGGCAAAACACTTTCGCTCTCCGAATTGATTAGAGATATGAGCCTTCTTGCCAAAATGGAGGAGGCATCGCAAACATTTGCCATCACGGCAATACCGATGGGGGAGATTCGGAAAAGATTGGAGCAGGATTTTGGCATCCTATGGCAAGCAAAACGAATAGAGTTTGAGTGGCTTGTCGATGACAATTGGGTGGTGAAGGCCAATGAAACTCTTTTCTATACCATTTTCAGAAACTTGGTGGAGAATGCACTCAAGTATGCGGGAGAGGGTATTCGCCTCGTGGTGGAGCTTTACAGAAAAGACGAAGAGTTTGTCTATTTCTCGCTGTACGACACAGGAGCAGGTATTCCGGAAGAGAAGCATCTGACTCGTATTTTTGAACGCTTCTACCGCATCAATCAGGGTCGAACAAGGGAAACGGGCGGTACGGGATTGGGGCTCTCAATAGTGAAAAATGCAGTACTTTTCCACAAAGGGGATATTATCGTTAAGAATAGATCCCAGGGTGGACTGGAGTTCCTTTTCCGCCTGAAGCAATAGAAGTTCGCACTTATTTACCCACACCGCATGGCATATTCTCTTTCTTTGCATCCGCATACATTGCAATTCAAGACTCCTGCAGGAACTTCTCGAGGTGTTTATCGCACGCACAAGGTTTGGTATTTGCATCTTACCTCTTCTCTCCATCCGGGACGAGTGGGAATTGGTGAGTGTGCACCTTTACCCGATTTGAGCGCAGAGTATTCATCCACTTTTGAAGAGGAACTTACCGACTGGGCTCATTCCTTTCAGGGGGTGGAGGAGATTGATTGGGGACAAATTCGCCACCGTTCATCTCTTCTTTTTGCTCTCGAAACAGCTTTGTTGCATTTGCAAAGGGGCGATTATGCTTTTTGGGACACTCCATTCGCTCGTGCCGAGCAGGGGATCCCCATCAATGCGCTTATATGGATGGGTAAGTACGATGATATGTTGCATCAAATAGAGCAAAAACTTACGCTTGGGGTGCGTTGTATCAAACTAAAAATAGGAGCAATAGAGTTGGAGCAAGAGTTGGCTTTACTGCGTCATATCCGCAACCATTTTTCTCATCAAGAGCTTTCCCTGAGAGTTGATGCCAACGGAGCTTTCTCCCCCAAGGATGTGGCAGAGAAGCTCGATGCTTTGGCAAAATATGATATACACTCCATAGAGCAACCGATTAAACCCGGACAATGGGATGAAATGCACCATCTTGCCGAAACTTCACCTATACCGATTGCCTTGGATGAAGAGTTGATCGGCACCGTTTCATGGGCAGAAAAAGGAGAGTTGTTAGAGGCTGTTGCTCCCCAATTTATCGTTCTCAAGCCTACGTTACACGGAGGCATTCGAGGGTGTGAAGAGTGGATCGAAGAAGCCAACAAGAGAAACATAGGCTGGTGGATAACCTCTGCCTTGGAGTCCAATATAGGTTTGAACGCCATTGCACAGTGGTGCGCCACATTACCCATAGCGCAGCCACAAGGATTGGGCACGGGACAGCTCTTTACCAACAACGTGCCTCTCCCCCTGATTGTAGAGAAAGATACGCTTTGGTACAAACCGTCAGAACAATAAAGTATGCAACCATCCATACAAGACCAAGCTATATTCATTGAGGGGAAACGCTATGCAGCCTCCACTTTGGAGGTGCGATGCAGGGAAGCAAAGCAGTCGGGGCGACAGGAACTGCTTGATGTCGTTTCCTTTTTGAAGGAGTGGTTTGCCCCCGACTCCGCCATCGCAGTGCAAACGTCCGGCTCTACGGGAAAGCCCAAGAGGCTTTTCGTGCAGAAAGAGTACATGATGCAAAGTGCTCGGATGAGTTGCCAACACCTGCATCTGCATACAGAGGATACGGCTCTTCTCTGTATGAATTTACACTACATTGGGGCTAAGATGATGCTGGTACGGGCTCTATTGTTGGGGATGAATGTGGTGGTGCGTCCTGCTTCGGGGCATCCACTTGCCGATGTGCATGAGCCGATTTCCTTCGCAGCTATGGTACCGTTGCAAGTGTACAATACGCTTGCCGTACCAGCGGAATGCGAACGATTGAGGCAAATCAACCGCTTAATCATAGGAGGAGGTGCGTTGGAGCAAGCAATGGAATGCCGTTTATCTACTTTCCCGACAGCTGTTTATGCCACCTATGGTATGACAGAGACGCTTTCGCATATTGCCTTGCGCCGTGTCAATGGTCCCCACGCCTCTCCCTATTATACGCCAATGGAAGGGGTGCAGATATTGATGGGAGCCAATGGAACTCTTGAGGCAAGTGTACCGGCGATAGGCATTGACCTCTTGCAAACGAACGATTTGATCCATCTTAATGAAGATGGCACATTTGCCCTTTTGGGACGGATAGACAATGTGATTAACAGTGGAGGTATAAAAATCGTAGCTGAAGAGTTGGAGACACTTCTTGCACAATATATCGCTGCACCTTTGGCGGTTACTGCTGTTCCCGATGCTTTTTTAGGAGAAGCGCTTGTCCTTTTTGTGGAGAGTATGGAGCGTGAAATCGTTCGAGAAAACCTCTTAAAAGAAAAACTACCTCCCTATAAATACCCCAAAAAGGTGATATACGCCGCTATCCCACGCACCCCAAATGGCAAGATAGATCGAAACGAACTCAAGCAATGTGCCTTTCGCTACGCTATTTTATCCGAAGGAGATACCTATTTATTTCCCCGAAACGAGGGAAAATAATAGGAACTCCTCCTCATTTTGATCCGATGGAGATGAGTTTAGTTAAGGGTATTCCGTTATAAGGCTGAAGCAAAAGAGTTTGGATGCTGCCTGCCGAGTTCTTTTTGTAGTCACGAATTTCTGTGTTGCGCACACTATACCCTGCGGGATGAGTTTATTTCCCAAAATAGAGAAGGGGAGTAGGTAAAGCGATAATCGAGTTTGTATATGTCTCACCCTCTATTCGGAGGATTATCCGTAAGTTTGTCCCAAGAACAATAACGGAGATGCGCTATGAAAAGATACATTGTACTGTTGGCACTCGTTAGCCTTTCTGCAACTTTATGGGCGCAGGGACATTATGACAAAGAGGCGGCAAAGCGTGTCGTACTGCAAAAGGATAGCCTTGAGGGCGATTCTCTCTACTTTGCCATTCTTCCCGATATAACGGTGCTGCCTAAGTTTCGTTCGCGCTATGCCCCTTTGACAGCAGCAGAAAAAGAGACCTACTGGAGACGGATACGAGACGTGAAAAAGGTTTTGCCCTATGCCAAAATGTTGGCACAGACCTTAATAGAGACCTATGAGTATATGGAGACATTGCCGAACGATCGCGCACGTAGCCGACATTTGAATCGTCTTGAAAAGGATTTGATGCAAGAGTATAAGCCGATCATGAAACAACTAACCCTGCGTCAGGGAGAATTGTTGATGAAGTTGGTACACCGTCAGACCAATACGTCGAGCTATAACTTAATCAAAGCGTTTTATGGTAGTTTTAAGGCAGGTTGGTACAATCTGTTCGCATCGTTTTTTGGGGGAGATTTGAAGGTTACATATGACCCTCGCTATAATGCCGATGATGCTTTCACCGAGCGTGTTGTTTATCTCTGCGAACACAACCTGTTGTAGAGAGCTTTGAGTCGGTTTTGGCTACTATGCGCAAATGGCGTAACTTCGCAAACGCTGTTGCCCCATGGAGCTCACGAACGAGTGCAAAGAGGGGAGCTGCACAGAGAAAGAATAGATACAATGGACAAAAAAGAATTATTCCCCGAAGAGAATAGCTCGCTGCTGACCCAGCTGAATGGGCATATAAAGGGCACGCTTATGGGGAGTTTGGGAATAGAATATACAGCCATATCGGACGATAAGGTGGAGGCGGTAATGCCCGTAAATGAGCAAACTTGTCAGCCGTTTGGCATTCTCCACGGAGGGGCTACGCTGGCATTGGCCGAGACGGTAGCAGGAGTCGGTTCCAATGTGTTGTGTCAGGATAGCGAGTGGTCGGTGGGCATCCAGGTGAGTGGCAATCACATATCATCCGCGCGTTTGGGCGATACGGTACGTGCCGAGGGTGTTTTAATTCATAAAGGTCGTAGAACGCATATTTGGCGTGTGGAGGTAATGAGTCTCTCCACGGGACGGCTGATCTCTTCGGTGCAAGTAACCAACGGTATTATTCCCAAGGAGGCATGATGCAAGGTGTAGAGATCGTCGATCAACTTTGGACGGATGAACGCCCTTTTGCTTTGTACAAGCTCCCTCGCTCGAGTTCGGCGCATCTTTTGCTCGGTTCCTCCTCATCTATTGAACGCTATCGCAGCGTGTCGGACTTGCCCGTAAAAGGCGGTTTCGTGATGGCTCCATTCAGTCCGAGCGATGCCACTCCAATGATTGTTCTTACGCCTCAAGAGGAGCATATTCTCCCCCTGACTCTCTCGAAGGAGAGCACAAAAAAAGGGGAGGAAGAGCCGTGTTTGGCTCCCATGAGCGAGGATTATTCGGAGCAGTTCAGCCACTACATTACAGCTATAAAGGAGGGGATTGCCGAAAAATTGGTTCTGGCTCGGCGACGCACACAGCCGTTGCACGGGCATACAACTCCTTCAGCGGTGTGGCAAGAGGCGACAATGCTTTACCCGGATGCCTATGTTTATCTCTTTTACAGTAAAGATACAGGACTTTGGATGGGAGCTTCGCCCGAAGTGTTGCTTTCGGGCAAAGGGGCAGAGTGGAGTACCATGGCATTGGCCGGCACACAACCGCTGCATGATGGTGTATTACCCTCAGTTTGGTCGGAGAAAAACAGAGCCGAGCAGGCATACGTAGCCACTTATATACGCAACATATGCTCTGCTATGAAGTTGGAGGCGAGGGAATCCCTTCCTCACAGCGTGCAGGCAGGAACCATGGCACACTTGAAAACAGATTTTTCCTTCCGCTTGTCGGCATACGAACAATTGCCTCGTTTGCTGGATGCTCTACACCCCACACCTGCAGTCTGTGGCTTCCCCAAAGGTGCGGCACAGGCTTTCATTGGGGCGCAAAAGCAAGATGAACGCAGTTATTACTCCGGCTTTTTGGGGCGTATTGATCCCGAAGGACAAACTGATATATACGTGAATATCCGTTGTATGCAATGGCAAGGACAGGAGGTTACGCTCTATGCAGGCGGAGGCCTCGTGGCTTCTTCTCAAGAGGAGGAAGAGTGGGTGGAAACAGAACGCAAGATGCATACAATGGCACGCCTGGTGGATGCCACAACTGATCGCTCGCAGTAGCTAAAAGAGGGGCGATATATAACGTTAATAAGAAAGATGCTTATGTACTCGAATAAGAGGAGCGTGCTCCAATTGGCAGCTTTACTCAAGGCGCATGGTGTGAGCAAAATGGTGCTCTGTGCCGGTAGTCGCAACATCCCCTTGATACAGACCTTGGCGTCTGTGTCGTCGTTTAGTTGTTACCCGATGACGGATGAGCGCAGTGCCGGATATTTTGCCTTGGGACTTTCGCTCAGTACGGCTCAGCCAGTGGTTGTTTGCTGCACGTCGGGCACAGCTTTGCTCAACTTGCATCCCGCCATTGCCGAGGCATATTATCAAGGAGTGCCGTTAATTGTCATATCGGCGGATAGACCCGAGGCATGGATTGGACAAATGGACGGACAGACCGTGCCACAGGAGGCAGTCTTTGGTTCTCTGGTGAAGAAGTCGGTATCCTTACCGCAGGTACACACCGAGGAGGAAGCGTGGTATGCCAACCGCCTGATCAATGAAGCCCTTTTGGCAACGCATCATCGGGGAAAGGGACCCGTGCATATCAATGTGCCCCTCTCGTTACCGCTCTTCGACTTTGCGCAAACAGAGCTTCCCGAGGAGCGTGTGATCACACGTTATGAGGGGCTTAACGAATATGACCGAGACTATGCGCCACTGATAGAGCGACTCAATTCTTATCAAAAGAAAATGGCTGTGGTCGGGCAGGCAAACATGATCTATCTCTTTGACAGACGCCCTTCGAAGCAGCTTTACAAACACTTTGTTTGGCTTGCAGAGCACCCGGCTAATCAGACGATTCCCGGTGTGCCGATTAAGAATTTCGACACTGCATTGCACGCTTTTTCCGAGCAACAGAAAGCCGACGGTGCGCCCGAGTTGCTCATTACTTATGGTGGGCACATTATCTCCAAATCGTTGAAAAATTATCTGCGTACTTATCCGCCGAAAGAGCATTGGCACGTTTCCAAAGAGGGCATCATCGTGGATCTTTTCGGTGCGCTGACCACGGTTATAGAGATGGATCCCTTTGAATTTTGGGAGAAGATTGCCGAGAAGATAGAGGGTACGCCTTCGGATTATGTTCATCGTTGGGAGGTCTATTGCCGTCGGGAAGCAGCTCCACAGTTTGCCTATTCGGCTATGGCTGCCGTGGGAGCATTGTTGTCGGCATTGCCCCCCACGAGTGTGTTGCATCTTGCCAACAGTTCTGCCGTGCGCTACGCCCAGTTGTATCCCATCCCCTCTACGGTAGAAGTCTGTGCCAATAGGGGGACGAATGGTATTGAAGGGTCGCTTTCGACTGCCTTGGGCTATGCCTTCTATTCGGATAAGACCAACTACTTAATCATTGGCGACTTGAGCTTTTTCTATGATATGAATGCGCTTTGGTCGCACCACGTGCGCTCCAATCTGCGCATCCTCTTGCTGAACAACGGGGGCGGTGCCATTTTTCACACGCTTTCGGGACTGCAACTCACGCCTGCCGCTCGACCCTATATCATCTCGCCTCATTCAGCTTCGGCACGTGCTTGGGCAGTGGATAGAGGTTTTACCTACCGCGGAGTAGAGTGCGGAGAGCAGCTGACGGAGGCGATAAAGCTACTGACCACGCCCGAAGAGCATACGGCACCCATCTTGGTGGAGGTTTTTACCCGAGGGGAGGAAGATGCCGCTCTTTTGGCGGATTACTATCGACAAATATCTAAATCAATATAAGACTTATGGCTACAAGAGAATGGACCATGATACGGGAGTATGAGGAGATCCTCTTCGACTACTATAACGGAATAGCCCGTATCACAATCAACCGCGAGCGGTATCGTAATGCTTTTACACCCACCACCACGGCGGAGATGAGCGACGCTCTGCGCATCTGCCGTGAGGAGGCAGACATCAACGTAGTGGTTATCACGGGTGCGGGCGATAAGGCATTCTGTGCCGGTGGTGACCAAAACGTCAAAGGTCGAGGGGGCTATATAGACAAGGAGGGCGTGCCTCGCCTGAGCGTACTTGATGTGCAGAAGCAAATTCGTTCGCTTCCCAAACCGGTGATTGCTGCAGTAAACGGTTTTGCTATTGGCGGGGGGCATGTGTTGCACGTGGTGTGTGACTTGACCATTGCTTCGGAGAATGCGCGTTTTGGACAGACGGGTCCTCGTGTGGGGAGCTTCGATGCGGGCTTCGGCTCTTCCTATTTGGCTCGTGTGGTGGGGCAGAAGAAAGCGCGTGAGATATGGTTCCTTTGCCGTCAATACGACGCCCAAGAGGCGTTGGATATGGGGTTGGTCAATAAAGTCGTTCCCTTGGCGCAGTTGGAGGATGAGTACGTGCAATGGGCAGAGGAGATGATGCTGCTCAGTCCCCTGGCTTTGCGTATGATTAAGGCGGGACTTAATGCCGAATTGGACGGACAGGCGGGCATACAGGAGTTGGCAGGCGATGCCACCATGCTTTACTATATGACCGACGAGGCGCAAGAGGGCAAGAATGCCTTTTTGGAGAAGCGTAAACCCAATTTCAAGCAATACCCTAAATTTCCTTGACCGAAGCCGAACAGCGGTAACACCCATACGTATGGGGATGGACGTTGGCTACAATGATAAACCGATTGCCTCGGATGAATAACCTTTGTTCCGAAACAATCGGTCGGTAGGGTTGCCGAAGAGGTCTTAGTGGCTTTTTCCACGCAGGGCGACGAGCTGCCTATGTCATCTATATTGGAATGATAACGTTGTATTTTGAGGTGTACGACGTTATCATTTTTTTGTTGAGAGATGTACATTTGAGGAATGTGAAAACGTCCAAAATAAGCGCAAAACACTTCCTCAAAAAGAGCTTGATACACCCTGAAAAAATACCTACACGCGTCTCGGATGAAAGCTACACACGTCTCGGTGCCGAGTTAGACGCGTCTAACTCACGAGCTACACGCGTCGAGCAAGCCTCGCCGACGCGTCTAACTTTATACCCCTTCAAAACCCTGATTTTATCGGCATTCTGAGTTATGCCCTTTCGAGACGATCAGAATGGAGAAGGGCGATTGGCATTCGGTGCGCTTTCGGATTGCGAAAAGATTGCTTACCGATCGCCTTTTTCGGATTTTTTCTATACCCTCTAAAAAGTAGGATGACGTCGCATTAAAAGGTAATACGACGTCATTTATTCATCTCTCGCCCTCCTACCTGCACAGGGTGGGGAGGTGTCGATGGATCTTTAGTTTCGGCACTAATATCTTCCTGTGCGCACCAAATCTTCCGTCTGTCGAACGACCTCTCTGTTGATTTCGATGAGTGTGGACAAGTCGCACGCTTTATCGGAGAGATCGGGGCGATTGAGCATTGTTTCGATCAAGCGACTTATCCCTCTAAAAGAGACTTGAGCTTTGAGAAACGCCGCGACGGCGACTTCATTGGCAGCGTTGAGTACGCAGGGGGCGGTTCCCCCCATGGCAAGGGCGTGGTAAGCGTATGATAGGTTGGGGAAGCGGGCGTGATCGGGTTGCTCGAAAGTCAAAGGCGTGAGCGTAAAGTCGCAGCGTGGATAGTCGTTCGCTATGCGCTCACCCAGTCCCAAAGCCAACCCGATGGGCAGGCGCATATCGGGTTGCCCCAATTGTGCTTTTACACTTCCATCCGTGAACTGCACCATGGAGTGCACGATGCTTTGGGGATGTACTAAAACCTCTATTCGTTCGGGGGCTATGCCGAAGAGCCAATGCGCCTCGATTATTTCAAAGCCCTTGTTCATGAGCGTGGCAGAGTCTATGGTAACCTTTGCGCCCATTTCCCATTTGGGGTGTTTCAACGCTTGCTGCGGGGTAACTTCGTCCAATTGTTCCAACGAATGTCTGAGGAAAGGTCCTCCCGACGCAGTCAGGATCAGTCGTTCGGGGGCCGCTTTTTCTCCCATAAGGCATTGGTAGATGGCAGAGTGCTCCGAATCGACGGGATAGATGGTAACACCGGCTCGCTCGGCTTCCTCCATTATCAGCGCACCGGCAACGACCAATGTCTCCTTATTGGCCAAGGCGATTGTTTTCCGTGCGCGGATGGCTGCAAGTGTGGGCAATACGCCGGCATAACCCACCAAGGAGGAAAGAACCAAATCGATGTCGGGGTGTGTAACTGCCTCTTCCAAGGCTTGCTCTCCTGCCGATACCGCTATGGGCAGAGCTGCGAGATTGTTGCGTAAATCGAGATATAAAGCAGGGTCTGCGATAACGACCTCCCGAGGCATAAACTCTCGAGCGAGAGCCGTGAGCAATTCCACTTGACGATGCCCCGTTAGCAGCACCACTTCAAAAAGATCGGGATTACTTCTGATGATATCCAAGGCTTGCGTTCCAATGGAGCCGGTAGCTCCGAGCAGGGCAATCTTTCTCTTCATGGGGGAAAACAGTTTAGCCAAGCAGTCCGTCGGGTATTTGTAGTGAGATCACACGCTCTTCGGGATCGATGTACCGTACCAATTCGTCGGCAACGGGTATCATAATTTGTTCGCCATCGGCATTCTCCACAAGGAAGAGCATATTCAGTGTGGAGTCATCAACGTCGATGATGTTACCCACCTTGCACTCCTCTTCGTCCAGCAGTGTGAAGCCCACAAAGTGCGCGGCGGAAAATTCGGTGTCCTCACCTAAAAGGCGACTTTCAATGAGTAGAGAGGCGTTGGTATACCGCTCGGCTTCCTCTTTGCTATCAATCCCTTTGAACTTGAGTAGATAGACCTCTTCGCCCTTTGTGCGCCACTTTTCCAATCGGAAGGGAACGGGTAGGGCATCCACTTCGATGAAAAGGAAAACAGGTGTCTCGTCTGTGGAGTCCAACGCCGCCAAATGCTCCACAGTCAGACGTGTATTGATCTCCCCATGGATGCCGTGAGCACGCCCCAAGGTTCCTATTGTCACCAAGTTTAGCTCACTTCTGTTCATTTGCTGATGCGGGTAATGTGTGCGCCCAAGGCGTTCAGGCGGGTGTCGATATTTTGATAACCGCGGTCTATTTGGTCAATGCTGCCGATTGTGCTAATTCCATCTGCACTCATGGCGGCAATGAGTAGGGCTATTCCGGCACGGATATCGGGTGAGACCATAGACGCAGGGCGCAGAGGAACACGTCCTCCCAACCCGATGACAGTAGCTCTGTGCGGATCGCAAAGGATGATTTGTGCACCCATGTCAATCAGTTTATCCACAAAGAAGAGACGGCTTTCAAACATCTTTTGGTGTATGAGCACGCTGCCCTTCGCTTGGGTAGCCACCACTAAGAAAACACTCAGCAAATCCGGAGTGAGACCCGGCCAAGGCGCATCGGCTATGGTGAGGATGGAGCCATCCATGAATGTGTCTATTTCGTAACCATCCTGAGCAGGGATGTAGAGATCATCTCCACGCTCCTCTATTGTGACACCCAATCGACGGAAAGCGGAGGGGATAATGCCCAAGTCGGGTATGCTTACTTCTTTGAGGGTCAATTCGGAGTGGGTCATGGCTGCCATGCCGATGAAGCTGCCCACCTCAATCATGTCGGGAAGCAATTTGTGTGTTGTTCCCTTGAGCGAGGTAACTCCCTCGATGTGCAGTCTGTTGGAGCCCACGCCCGATATTTTTGCACCCATCGAATTGAGCATTTTGCACAACTGTTGCAGATAGGGTTCGCAGGCGGCGTTGAAGATGGTCGTTTCACCCGGGGTTAATACGGCTGTCATGATCACATTCGCCGTTCCCGTCACGGAGGGTTCGTCCAAAAGCATATAGCTGCCACGGAGGTTGTTCGCAACGATTTCGTAGAAATACTTTTCGCTGTTGTAGGAACACTGTGCCCCCAATGCAGAGATGCCCACAAGATGGGTGTCTATACGTCGCCTCCCGATTTTATCGCCTCCCGGTTTTGGGAATATGGCATACCCGAAACGCCCCACGAGCGGTCCTACCAAGAGTACAGAACCCCTCAATGCACGGCTTTTAACAAGGAACTCTTCACTGCGCACATATTCCAAGTCTATGCTCTCGGCACAAAAAGAGTATTCTCCCGGAGCAATCATGGACACTTTCACCCCCATGCAGCGAATGAGGTCAATGAGGTTGTTTACATCCAATATATTGGGAATGTTGCTGATGCGCACTTCTTGGTCTGTGAGCAGCGTTGCCGATATGATTTGGAGCGCCTCGTTCTTGGCTCCCTGCGGAGTGATGGACCCATGCAGTCTGTGTCCTCCTTCGATTACAAATGATGCCATAGAGATTGTCTTTTTAGGAAGAGTGTTTGTTTGAAATGTACTATCGATGCTTTTTTCCCTTTCCCTTTACAGGTTTGGGAGGAATGGTTTCGTTGGAGTGGAGCTTGTGTTTTTGGTCGTTGAGGATAAGTACGCCGTCTGATAGGTGGTATAAGTCTCGAAATATTTGATAGTCATCCACAAAGTCTTTGTTCCAAGTGAGGTAGAGCGTTTTCATGTGGTTGGCTATTTGCAGCGCAACGGCTTCTCGTTCGGGCGTATCGGGCATCGCAGCAGCTAAGTTGATGCTCGTCTGGATGTTGTGTCCATAGTGCTTGTAAATAATATCCGTGTCAGTGTAGGGCACATTTTCGGGGGCAGTCATTAGATGCTCCTTTTGGATCACCTCTATGGGATAGTCTATATCCAGTTTGAAGTCCGCCATTATCGCCAAATGATCCCACAAAATGTGTTCATTCTCGGCTGCATTGCTTCTTTCGGGAAAGAGGCTGCCCATTATGGAGATGATGGTCTCTGCACAAGCCTGACGCTCTTTGCGATCCTCTATGGTGAGGCAGTGGTGCACCATGTTTTGGATGTTGCGCCCATATTCTCGCATTATTATATCGGATCTTTTTTGATAAATCAGATTACCGTTGGTTTCCATTGTTGTACTGTTCTTTTAGTCTTCCTAATAAAATCTGTAAGAGTTCCCCTTAACATTTGGGTTTTCCCAGTAGAGCAAACATATTCTTTTTATACTCCTCCACACCCGGTTGGTCAAAAGGGTTAAGCTCCAAAAGACAACCGCTTATGGTTACAGCCGTTTGAAAGAAGTAAATGAGTGCTCCCAAATTGTACTCATCTAAGGTGTCGATGCTTAGCTCTATGACGGGTACTCCTCGCTGACTGTGTGCCATAATGGTACCCTCGATGGCTTTTTGGTTGATCCATGCCAATGAACGCCCTGCCAAATAATTGAGTTGGTCGGTGTCCTCCTCTTCTTTGGGGATGAGTAGTTCCCTTGCACCGCTGCGAATGGAAAGGATTGTTTCAAACAACACGGGATCTCCTTGTTGGATCCACTGCCCCAATGAATGAAGATCTGTTGTAAAGAGGGCAGAGTGTGGTAGAAGTCCTTTCTCATCTTTCCCTTCGCTCTCGCCGAAAAGTTGCTTCCACCACTCCATAAAAGAGAGGAGCAGAGGGGTTTGAATTACCATTAACTCCACTTTCTTCTCTCGCAGATAAAGGGCATTGCGAGCGCAAGCATACAAAACCGCAACGTTGCTTTCGGCAGAGGAACTTGTATTCAAGTCTTGTTGCATTGCTTGAGCTCCACCGAGGATGGCTTCTATATCGTAGCCGGCAGTTGCTATGGGAAGCAGTCCCACAGGAGACAAAACCGAGAAACGTCCTCCTACATCTTGAGGAATGAAAAGCGTTGAGTAGTCCTCTCTGTGCGCCATTGCTATCAAAGATCCCTTTTGGGCATCCGTAATGGCTACAATGCGTTGAGCGGCTTCTTTATATCCTATGTTCTTTTCCAACAATTGCTTCAAAAAGCGAAATGCTATTGCCGGTTCCGTGGTGGTGCCGCTTTTGGATATGTATATGATGCCAAAGGTTTTTCCTTCAAGGAAT